>NZ_LUFH02000090.1 GCF_001586785.1 Sphaerospermopsis aphanizomenoides BCCUSP55 | reverse complement strand
CCCTACACCCTTACACCCTATTCCCAGTGTTAACCGTTAGCTGACTTCACAACTGTCATATTCTGAATTCGCCAAGAACCATCTTTGCGAATCAAATCATAACGAACCCGTAACCGATCTTCATTAGATTTTTTACTGACACCATTTTCATAAAACTGGGTAACTTCCTTCACTGTAGCTTCGACCACAGCGTTATCTGCAACAGTTTCCTTCTGATTGATAAATTCCACCTTCACATCATGTTCGTATTTGCGATAACTGCTACCTGCCGTCGCTTGCTTGACAATTGTTCGCCATTGTGATAAAGCAGAACCTGTTAAAATCTCATCTAAACGATCAGTTTCATGATCAGGGCCTAAAGCAGCAGCTTTGGTAGATAACCAATTTTCGATCACTTGTTGGGCGATCGCATTTGTTATTACCCTTTCATCTACTTCTGGTTCGCTATTGGGGTCAGGAATACTGACTACTGGTTGATTCAGTTCTATAGCCAAAGGTTTCCCCTGCAAAGATGGTCTAGGGAAGAACACATTGTTTACCCATCCCCAAGCTGTAGAAACCAACAACCAAAAAACCAGTAAACCTCCCATAGATAAAAACACCAGCCAAACTAACCGGGTTTTGGCATCTAGATTACTAGTAAAACCGCGTCGTTGTCGAGAAAAAGAGGGACGATGTTCCCAATCATGATCTCGGCTGTTAACAGCAGCAGGTTTACGTCGCCTACGCTTGGGAGTTGGGTTAAGTGCATCTGGCTGAGTCCTGACACGCACCTGGTGGGAATTTCCTGGCGCTGCCACATTTCCCGTGGAATGCTGTTCTACTGGTGTTTCTGGTGCTTGACTAACTGTGTATCCTGACGAAGTTTGCCATCGAGGTGGAGAAGCAGGGGCAGATTCAGGTATTTCAGTTACTTTTGTTGGTAACTCAGGTTCAAGATTTTGGTGATGATTGACTTGTCTGCTAGTTCCATGATCAGAGTTACGATAACGGGGACTGTTTATTTGTGGTGCAGGAAAGACTTGATGATTAACTGCATTCCATTCATTAGTAGTTTGACTATCATTTGGTAAAGCTTCTAAATACGCTTGTACTTGTGTATCAGCAAAATAATCTTTTAAAGAGGCTTGTTTTCTGACTAAATCTCGAAAATGAGGAAATACCTCTTGTTGTAACCACTGTTCACAGTACAAACAAAGTCCTGGTAACAAATCCGGTGAATCTTGAGATTTCTCACGAATGATAGCTAATGCTTCATATTCCTGACTTAGTTCTAAAACACGAGTTGCTTCTTCCGTTTGTCCCAGCAACAAAGCACACAAAGATTGTTCTAAATGCACATCTTGGCGTTTACCCAGACGCATTAACATTTGCTTGGCTTGACGAATTAAAGCCGGTTGACTTTGGGAAAAACCCCTAGCTATTAAGGCATAAACTGCTAAATATGTAGCCACAGCAGAAGGACGTTTGCTTTCAGCTTCAAATAGTTTGTGCTGTTCTGTAACTGTTAAATGGTGGCGTAATTGTTGGATAAATCTGAGAAAATCGTCTATATTTAAACCAGATTGATCATTACCAGTGCCATCAATACCGCCACGTTCTTCTAAAATATTCTGTAATAATTCCAAGCCTTGACGACGTTCATTAGTCTTCTCTTGAGGAAGCGCCAGTAATTCTAGGATTCGATAGGGTCGTAGCTTACAAAGATCCGCAGCAATTTCCGCTTGCACACTAGAAAATAGACCTTCACGCATGAGTAATTCTTCGCCAGTTTCCAAAGATATGGCCGCATTTTCATAGTGGCCTTGCTGCCATTGTTCCCGCCCCAATTCTAAACAGGCTAAGGCCACTGTAAGAATAATATCAGGTAGTTCCGGGGTGGCAGAGAATTCCTCACTAGCCAGAGAACTGCCTACTTTTACCCCAACTTTCCTATTTTTATTTACCAGGTATGGACGACCTAGTTTGAGAACCAGTTCATATTCTCCTAACTCTTGCAGGAGTAATAAAGCCCCGACTAGTTCCTCCTGGGCAATTTCAATGCTTAAACTTTGGACATCGTGATTGCGACCATTGCTTTCAGGGCGGTTTTCCAACAGCGATTTTGTCCGCGCCCGGTCAGGATCATAGGCGTGGGTGAGATAAAGCTGATCGTAAATGCTGCGTTCTTTGGAATCTGATAAAACCACGTAAGCTTCTTCTATGAGTTGTTTACGAGAAGAGATAGCTGCAATCGAATACTCGCGTCTGGGCAACTGCACAATGCGATCGCTATAAGCCTGCCGCAATTGTTCTTCACTTGCCGCTAACGGTAATCCTAAAATTCGGTAGTAATCTAGCGGAATTCGCACAGCCTACTTCCCCTGCACTGTGTTTACGTAGCATCTCCTAGAGAGAGACATAATTCACCTAGACCATTCCAGGTATGTAAAACCGTGCCATAATCATAGCTTTAATAATACCGTGTCCATTATATAATTCAAGTGTATATTTTAACAGTTATTTTTATTTGTTTCCAGGACTTAATTGATCAGTTATCAGCAGGCTTGACGCTCCCCCCTCATCCCCCCAGTTTACCAAAAAACTGGGTTGAAAGTCCCACGCTTTTAGGCTGGGGAGTATGTCAACTAAATTGTTAATGGCTATGCAGAAATGCTGCCATTCTGATTGCTAAATTAAGAGACGAACACAAAAGCAGCAATTTTAAACCTGATCAAGCGCCAGCAGTCCATCAACATAAAACATGGAAAAATTACAATTTACCCATTCCCTACAGAGCTTTTTGGTGCATAAATAAGATTTGACTGCCGACTCTTGTCAACACTGGCCTATTTGTAGCTAACGTTATATAAGAGCAACTGAATTTTAAAACCGTAACTTAAACTTGTACGACAGGGATACTTCACAAGCATGGTTCAAGAACGCACATTACTCACTTTCAACTCTGCCACCGTCCAAATTACCAAAGAAGAAGGGTTGCGGTTATACGAAGACATGACATTAGGGCGGTTTTTTGAAGATAAATGCGCCGAAATGTACTACAGAGGCAAAATGTTTGGTTTTGTCCACCTGTACAACGGACAAGAAGCCGTTTCCACAGGTATTATTCAAGGAGCAATGCGCCCAGGGGAAGACTTTGTTTCCAGTACCTACCGTGACCACGTTCATGCTTTGAGTGCAGGTGTACCAGCCAGAGAAGTCATGGCAGAATTATTTGGTAAAGCCACAGGTTGCAGCAAAGGGCGCGGTGGTTCCATGCATATGTTTTCAGCCGAACACCGTTTACTCGGTGGCTATGCTTTCGTAGCTGAAGGTATTCCTGTTGCTGCTGGTGCAGCATTTCAAAGCAAATATCGGCGGGAAGTATTAGGAGACAAAAACGCCGACCAAGTAACCGCTTGTTTTTTTGGTGACGGTGCAGCTAACAACGGTCAATTTTTCGAGACATTAAATATGGCAGCGTTATGGAAACTGCCAATTTTATTTGTGGTAGAAAATAATAAATGGGCAATTGGCATGGCTCACGATCGCGCTACATCAGATCCAGAAATTTACAAAAAAGCCAGCGTTTTCAACATGGTAGGCGTAGAAGTAGATGGCATGGACGTTTTAGCAGTGCGCCAAGTTGCCCAAGAAGCCGTAGCCCGCGCCCGTGCAGGAGAAGGACCCACCCTGATCGAAGCCATGACCTATCGCTTCCGTGGTCACTCCTTAGCTGACCCAGATGAACTCCGCAGCAAAGAAGAAAAAGAATATTGGTTTGCTCGTGATCCAATTAAAAAGCTAGGCGCTTATTTAGTAGAACACAACCTGGCTACAGAATCAGAACTCAAAGCTATTGAGAAAAAAATTCAGGAAGTTATCGACGAAGCAGTTAAATTCGCCGAAAGCAGCCCTGAACCAGATGCCAGCGAATTATATCGTTTTATCTTTGCCGAAGACGAGTAAATTAGGGACTGGGGAATAGGAATTGGGAGAAATTTTTTCTCAATGCCCAATACCCTATGCCCCAGATACAGTTGGCGAATTCCCTAGCTTGGATTTCTTACCAAGATTCTCAAAACCTTATAGCTATGCACCAAAGTTTTGTGTCCAATAGAATGTATTTCCGTAAGCATACGCAATTCCAACATCACGAAAGTTAGGATTGAGAATATTTTGACGATGACCTGCACTATTCATCCAAGATTGCATTACCTCTTGAGCAGAGGTTTGACCATATGCAATATTCTCTCCAGCCCACCGATAATTATAGCCATATCGCCTCATCCGATCTTCCATTGATGAACCATCAGAACCAGTGTGGCTTAGACGGTGATGCCGAGCCATATCGTTGGAATGGGCTTGAGCAGCCGCTATCAATTGTGAGTTAAGTCTAAGGAGTGATAATCCTGCTCTGAATCTTTCGTTATTAAGAAGATCAAAAACTCTTTGAATTTCAATATCCACTTCATTTTGTCTCCATATACAATTAGTGCCTTGTACAGATATAGAATTAATATTCATATTGATATTGAGGCACTGTTTTTAATTTATTAATCTAGCCCTCAATCTGCTGTATATTTAACAACGGTTTCACCAATAGAACTTAACACATAGCTTAATTTAGGAGTAAAATATGCCTATTAGTAAAGATATCAAGGTGAAAATTAAGTTACCTTTTATAGGCGAAATAGAAGGTTGCTGGCAGCCTGATGAAAACGATGAGAAGGCGGCCTGGGAACTTTATGTAGAATTAATAACACGCATCTCTATTGTAGAGCTAAAACCCAATGAAGGCTTGTTGCGAGAAGCCTTGTCTTCTCTTTATTCAGTTTTTGCTACTACTAGAGAAATATTAAAAAAATATGGTGCTTCCATTGCTCGTTATAAAGATGAAAACTCAATATCTTTTGGTTATTTAGCAATAGCAGTTATCAACACAGTTTTACGCCCTGTTTTAGCTAAATGGCATCCTTTATTATTAGATTATGAAAGCAAAAAACAAAAAGATATTTCGCCAGTTGAACATGAAAAACTGTGGGATAGAAATCAAGAATTAAGAACAGAACTAAATCAAGTCAGACACATTCTAGTGGAATATGCTGAAATATTAGCTGAAGTTGCTAAAGTACCACTTTTAATTATAGATAGATAGCTCTATGTGTAAACTCTCAGGTTCTTTCGTACTTGCTATGCTAAATCATTTTGTCAAACCCGAAAATCCTTATATGTTGAAGATTTTACGTTAATTCATCGGTGAATTGGACATAAATTTGGCATCAAAAAAATGAACACCTTTATCTATATGGTTTATGGGGTAAATAAACTCATATTTGGCATAACAGGTACGGAAGAAGCAACTCTCATTTCGCCTATTAGAGACCATTTATTAAATAAGTCTTAACTAGGGTGTGTTAAGTTGAAGCCATAACGCACCCTACAATAATTTTATTTTTACTTTATAAATAACCTCTTATCTGACTGATATAACTGATATAGGACTAGTATTTGATTTTTGAAAATCTAGATGAGCCGAAACCTTAGCGAACATCGGTTAGAGTCTAAGTATACCTAGCAAAATTCAAGTCAGATTCCTATAGATATATTAGATGGAGAAACATGGCTTATGTTGATGCCGACGTTATATGATGCTTTTCTTAGCCATGCAAGTGAAGATAAGGAACAATTTGTAGATCCTCTATTTCACGCTCTTCAAACTAGAGGTTGTCGTATTTGGTATGATAGGTTTGAAATTGATTATGGTGATTTTTTTGAAACAACAATATATGAAGGTATTAACAATTCGAGATTTGCACTTTTTGTAATTACTCAAAATTTGATTGAAAAAACAGAAACTTCTTGGGTGTGGCGAGAACTTAATGCTTTTTTGGAAATAGAAAAAACACTCAGCACCAATGTTCTAATACCTATATTATACGATGTAACTATCAGGGATGTTCAAGAAGGTGCTATAGATAATCCAACCCTTAATGCTATAATTGAGAAGAGAAAAGGGTTCAAAACTTTAGTAGACGGTGGCATCTATGGTGTAGCTGACAACTTAAAAAACCTATTTGAAAGGAGATAGAATGATGACGGAATATATAGTACAAGCTGGTGACACATTAAGTAAGATAGCTCAAAAATTTTATGGTGATGGGAATATGTGGCCAGTAATTTATCAATATAATAGAGAGCGAATTGGAACTAATCCTGATTTCATTTATCCAGGTTTGAAACTTATTATTCCGCCTAGATAAAGGTATCTAAACAATTAATTAAGACGGTACCAATAATAGGAAGTGAATGAAAAAAGGCGTGGGACAGAGAGCTTAGTTAGCGGGTCATATTTTGCGAACGGTATCTGCCCCATGCCGAATGACTAATTACTCATTACTAATTACCAAATATTGTGTTTACCATCACTCACCAACAGCAACAATACAAAACCTACATCCTCACGGATAATACCGCTAACTCCCAACTGGAAGTAGTCCCAGAACGAGGTGGTATTATCACCCGGTGGCGGATTCAAGGTCAGGAAATTCTCTATTTAGATGTGGAAAGGTTTACTAACCCAGAGTTAAGCATTCGCGGTGGTGTACCAATTTTATTTCCTATCTGTGGGAACTTGCCAGATAATACCTACACCAACAACGGACAACAATACACTCTCAAGCAACATGGGTTTGGGCGAGATTTACCTTGGGCAGTGACTGAACAAAACACAGAAGAAAAGGCTAGTGTAAGCGTAGTTCTCAAAAGTAATGAGTCAACACGCGCTGTTTATCCTTTTGATTTTCAAGTAACTTTTACCTACATCCTCCAAGGTAATACCCTAGAAATTAAACAGCATTATCAAAACCTGTCATCCACACCAATGCCTTTTTCCGCTGGGTTTCATCCCTATTTTCAGTGTGGCGATAAGTCGCAGTTAGAGTTTGAAATTCCCTCTGGACAGTATCTAGACCAGAAAAGTAAGGAAATGCATCCCTTTAACGGCAATTTTGACTTTGAACGGGAAGAGATAGATTTTGCTTTTGGTCATTTGCGGAGTCAGTCGGCGGCGGTGACAGATAATAGCCGCAAGTTGAAATTGACCCTTGATTATGACGAAATCTATGCTATGCTTGTTTTCTGGACGCTTAAGGGTAAAGACTTCTATTGTCTAGAACCTTGGACGGCGGGGCGTAACTCGCTGAATACTGGTGAAAACCTAACTGTGTTAGCGCCAGGAGCAAGCAAAACTAGCTCTGTGAAATTAACGGTAAATTTCTTCTAAAAAACCCTTGACAAATCGAGAGAAAGTTTGCTACATTTAGAAAGTTGCGAAATGCAAGAGGGTCGCTAACTCAACGGTAGAGTACTCGGCTTTTAACCGATTAGTTCCGGGTTCGAATCCCGGGCGACCCATAAAAAGCTGAAGATAGTAATATTACCCGAATTGGTAAGATAGGTTTAAGCTAACTTCCGGTGAAATCGTCATGGTGAAAACACCTCCCCAACTGACTATTCCCCTTCTGGAAAATGGCGACAAGCTCAACCGCTACGAATTTGAGCGTCGCTATAATGCCATGCCCAGCATGAAAAAAGCAGAATTAATTGAAGGAATTGTTTATATTATGCCTGCTGCTTTGCGTTTCCGAAGTCACGGACAACCTCATGGCTGGATTTTGACGTTTCTCGGTACTTATGAAGTCTCTACTCCTGGGGTGTTGTTGGGTGTTGAACCTACAGTACGTCTGGACCTAGATAACGAACCTCAACCGGATGCAGTTCTCCTCATAGCACCAGAAGCAGGTGGTCAAGCACGACTGAGTGATGATGATTATATTGAAGGTGCGCCAGAGTTAGTGGTAGAAATTGCGGCTAGTAGTGCAGCTATTGACTTGCATGGCAAAAAACAAGCTTATCGTCGTAATGGAGTGAAAGAATATATTGTTTGGCAGGTTCTAGAGCAGAAATTGAGTTGGTTTTCTCTAGAACAGGGTGAGTATGTGGAATTAGTACCTGATGATGGAATTTTGCGAAGTCGGGTTTTTCCGGGTTTGTGGTTAGGGGTGAGTGAGTTATTAGCGGGAAATATGCAGCAAGTTTTAACGATTTTACAAGCAGGTTTGCAGTCTGCTGAACATCAGGCTTTTGTATAGCAGGTGACAGGTGACAGTAAAGAGGAAAGGGAGCAGGGCGCAGGGTGCAAGGCGGAAAATTTTTTGCCTCTGTCCTTACGCACAAGCTTCTTCTAACTTTTACCTCTTGCCTCTTGCCTTCAGTTATATTGTCCGCTAAGAGTATTCCCAGCTACTAAACTAACACCCTTGACAGTAACAACCAGTACAACAGTACGGCAAAAGCATAGATTAATGTCGATATAGTGAGGCCGTAAACTTTTTCAACATAAACACCCCATACTAGATATAATTTCCTATAAGTTGAAAAAACTCTAAAGATTTAGCGTAAATCTTACGCCTGTCTGAAACTGACTAGCTGACAAACACATTAGGAGGACTATCTATGGCGCTTGTACCCATGCGGCTGCTTTTGGATCACGCTGCTGAAAACGGTTACGGCATCCCCGCTTTTAACGTTAACAACTTAGAGCAGATTCAAGCAATCATGAAAGCGGCGGCTGAGACAGATAGCCCCGTAATTTTACAAGCTTCTCGCGGCGCTCGTAACTATGCAGGAGAAAACTTCCTGCGTCACCTGATTTTGGCAGCGGTAGAAACCTATCCTCAGATTCCCATTGTCATGCACCAAGATCATGGTAATGCTCCTTCTACCTGCTATTCAGCTATTAAGAACAACTTCACCAGCGTGATGATGGATGGTTCTTTAGAAGCTGACGCTAAGACCCCTGCCAGCTTTGAGTATAACGTTAAAGTTACTAGCGAAGTTGTCAACGTCGCTCACTCTTTGGGTGTCAGCGTTGAAGGTGAACTGGGTTGTTTAGGTTCTCTAGAAACCGGTGCAGGTGAAGCTGAAGATGGTCACGGTTTTGAAGGTACTCTTGACCATTCTCAATTGTTGACTGATCCTGATGAAGCTGTTAGTTTCGTAGAAGCAACTCAAGTAGACGCTTTAGCTGTTGCTATCGGCACTAGCCACGGTGCTTATAAGTTTACTCGTAAGCCCACCGGCGAAATTTTGGCTATCAGCCGCATTGAAGAAATTCACCGCCGCTTACCTAACACCCACTTGGTAATGCACGGTTCTTCTTCTGTACCTGAAGATTTGATTGCATTAATTAACGAATTTGGTGGTGCTATTCCTGAAACCTACGGTGTACCTGTAGAAGAAATTCAAAAAGGTATTAAGAGTGGTGTACGTAAGGTAAATATTGACACTGATAACCGTTTGGCTATCACTGCGGCTGTACGTGAAGCTTTGGCAAAAAATCCCAAAGAATTTGATCCTCGTCACTTCCTCAAGCCTTCTATTAAATATATGCAGAAGGTTTGTGCTGATCGTTATGAGCAGTTTGGTACTGCTGGTAATGCAAGCAAGATTAAGCAAATTTCTTTAGAAGATTTCGCTGCTAAATATGCTAAAGGCGAATTGGTAATGAAGGCAGCTGCTAAAGTTTAATTTCTGCTGTATTTAATTAAATGGTTTAGTTTTCTAGACCTTTAAGCATTTGACCGGGTGACTAAAATGTTGCCCGGTTTTTATAGTAGGTGACAGGTGACAGTTAAGAGGGAATAGGGAATAGGGAATAGATGATCAATACATTATTCTCCTCTGCACCCTCACACCCTACACCCCAAACCCTACACCCTTCCTCTGAGAGATGACAAAGGTGTAAGTTGAGAATAGATTTGAGCCAAATGTCTGAAAGCTTGAGGAAGTAAAAATGGTTACAGCAACAAGACCACAGCCGCAAGTGAAAATTGGGCCTACTCAACTCCTAATTAATAATGAATGGGTAGAAAGTGTTAGCAGACGCAGATTTGCAACGATAAACCCCGCTACAGGTGAGGTAATTTGCGAAGTTGCAGAAGCAGATGCAGCGGATGTAGATAAGGCGGTACAAGCAGCCAGAAATGCTTTTAATGGAGAATGGCGGAAAATATCAGCTACTGAAAGGGGTAATTTACTTTACAGGTTGGCAGATTTAATTGAGGAAAATACTGATGAACTGGCACGTTTGGAAACTCTAGATAATGGCAAGCCTGTACATGATTCTGTAGGGGATATAGAGTTAGTTATTGCCTGTTATCGTTACTATGCAGGTTGGGCTGATAAAGTACAGGGTAAAACTATTCCCATTAATGGGCCTTATTTCTGCTACAGTCGCCATGAACCTGTGGGGGTTGTTGGTCAAATTATCCCTTGGAATTTCCCGTTATTGATGCAAGCTTGGAAATTAGCCCCAGCCTTAGCAACTGGTAATACTGTGGTGATGAAAACTGCGGAACAAACACCTTTATCAGCGTTGCGGGTGGGTGAGTTAATTGTGGAAGCTGGTTTTCCTGCTGGTGTGGTAAATATCTTATCAGGTTATGGCCCGACTGCCGGGGCGGCGATCGCACGTCATCATGATATTGATAAAGTAGCCTTTACCGGTTCGACTGAAGTAGGGCATTTAATTATGGAAGCCGCTGCAAAAAGCAACCTCAAGCGTGTTACCCTGGAATTAGGTGGTAAAAGTCCCAATATCGTGTTTGCAGATGCCAACATGGATGCAGCTATTCAAGCCGCCCATGATGCGATATTCTTTAATCAAGGACAATGCTGTTGTGCAGGTTCACGGCTATTTGTGGAAGAAAAATGCTACGACGAGTTTGTGGCTAGAAGTGTAGAAATAGCTAGACAGCGTATTGTCGGCGATCCTTTTGACCCCAACACTCAACAAGGACCCCAAGTAGACCAAGAACAATTTAACCGAGTCATGAATTACATTGAAGCTGGTCAACGGGAAGGGGCGCAAATGCTTTATGGTGGTAACAGAGTGGGAGACAGAGGTTATTTTATTAGCCCCACAGTGTTTGCAGATGTCCGCGATGAGATGAAAATTGCCCAGGAAGAAATATTTGGGCCTGTGATGAGTATCATCAAATTCCGAGATGTGGAAGAAGTAATTCAACGAGCAAATAATACCATGTATGGTCTTGCAGCTGCGGTGTGGACTCAGGATATCACAAAAGCTCATGCGATCGCTAACAATGTCCGTGCAGGTACGGTGTGGGTAAACTGTTACGATGTCTTCGATCCAGCCGCACCCTTTGGTGGTTTCAAACAGTCGGGTATGGGTAGAGAACTGGGTGAGTATGGTTTACAGCAATACACAGAAATTAAGACTGTGACAATTAAATTGTAGCTGCTGAGTTTGATTCAATAGGTAGGGGTTTAGCATTGCTAAACCCTTGTTTTATGTCTAGATTTTCTGTAAGCAGAATGTAATATTTGCGCTTGGTTAAACATGATAAATAAATACTATCTTTTATTGTGTTGAACCCAGAGCAAATTTCTATGGAAAAATCCTTGTCTTTGAGATTTCGCCGAATTATTACCTACCTAAGCAAAAATATCTGGCTAGGATTAATAGGCGTAGTCTTAGTATTATTACTGATAGCGACTCCCGGACTTGCCCAAAAACCAAACTCGCAAAAACCTTTATTAGTAGCAACCAGAGAAATTCCACCCTTTGTATTTTCCCATCAAGGTGAGTTATCTGGATTTAGTATTGACCTTTGGCGTAGTATTGCCAAAGAGATGAATATAGAATCGAAATTTATTGAATATCCCACTGTTGCTGACTTACTCACTGCTGTTAAAGACGGTAAAGCTAACCTAGGGATTTCTGCTATTTCTATTACAGCAGAACGCCAGCAGAATTTTGATTTTTCCTTACCAATGTTAGCCGCAGGACTTCAGATTTTAGTACGCAAACAAGCAACCAGTGACGGTTTCTTGACCAAAATTGGACAGTTATTTTTTTCAACTGGACTGTTACAAATAATTGGTGTAGCGTTGGTGTTAGTGATAGTTGCAGCCCATATAATTTGGTTAACTGAACGTCGGCATCCAGAAGGGATAATTCCTAAAGAATATTTTCCTGGTATTTTCAAAGCTTGTTGGTGGGCAGCAGCAACATTAGGAGCGCAAGCTGATGAAATGCCTAAAGGTGCTGTAGGTAGAATGTTAGCAATTATTTGGATGTTTATTGCTATTGTTTTTGTTGCTTACTTTACAGCTAGTGCGACAACAGAATTAACAGTACAACAACTTCAAGGTGATATCAAAAGTGTAGATGATCTTCCCGGTAAGATAGTAGCAACAACATCTGGTAGCACAGCAGCAGCTTACCTGCGAGAAAACAAAATCCCTGTTTCAGAATTTCCGAAAATTGAACAAGCTTATGCTGCACTGCTGAACAAAAAAGCAGACGCTATTGTCTTTGATGCTCCTGTACTTTTATTTTATGCTGCTAATGAAGGTAAAGGAAAAGTAGAAGTTGTGGGTAGTATCTTCCGTGAAGAAAATTATGGTATTGTTCTGCCTAATGAAAGTCCCTATAGAAAGAAAATCAATAGTGCTTTGCTCAGTTTGAAAGAAAATGGTACTTATCAAGCTTTATATGATAAGTGGTTTGAGGCGAAGAAATCTTGATTTTCAAGGTGACTATATTATTCATCTTGTCCAAGCTATCAATCGCAAACAACAAAATCAAACAAATAATGAGCCATTTCCAACTTAGAACAAGGCGGAATTTCTACCTCTCTTCCTTGCTTATCTAAAAACACCGCTTGATTATTATCACTACCAAAACCACTACCAATTTTATCAATAGGATTCGCTACAATGGCATCTAATTTCTTTCTTTGCAATTTCTCTTTCGCAGGAGTAATAATATCCCCGGTTTGTGCTGCAAAACCTATTAATAATTGATGGGGTTGTTTGCGTTTTCCTAATTCAGCAACTATATCTGGTACTGGTGCAAGGGGTAAATTTTCCGGGAGCGATCGCTTGGGCAATTTTTCGGTACTATAATCTCTAGGCTTTACGTCTGCAACTGCGGCAGCCATGATAATTATATCTGCATTAACTAAATTCTGTAACATTACCTGTTGCATTTGGTCTGCACTAATTACTTCAATTCCTTCCACTCCCAAAGGTACATCCCAACTCGCTGGACAATGGACTAATATTACCTTTGCACCTCTGTGCAGTGCTGCCTGTGCCAATGCTAAACCCATTTTACCAGTGGAAGGATTGCCAATAAATCGCACGGGATCTAAATATTCTCGCGTTCCCCCAGCACTGATTAAAACCCGTTTTCCCTCTAAATCTCGTTTTCCTTTAGTGTGCAGTAAAGATTGAATATAAACAAATATTTCCTCTGGTTCAGCCATTCTCCCAGCACCAATGCGATCGCACGCTAATAAACCCGAAGCTGTACCAATATCATAAAATCTACCATCTGTCAACAACTGCTGCCAATTTCTTTGTACTGCTACCTGTTCCCACATATCCGTATTCATTGCCGGTGCTAACAATACTGGACAAGTAGAAGCGAGAACAGTATTGGTTAGTAAATTATCCGCCATTCCATAAGCTAACTTAGCCAAAGTATTAGCAGTTAAAGGCGCAATCACAATTAAATCCGCCCATTCACCCAACTCAATATGCAAGGGACGAGTATAAATTGGTCGCCAAAAGTCATCATCAGTATAAGCTTGATGACGAGATAAAGTAGCTAAAGTCAAAGGTGTGATAAATTCTTGGGCAGATTTCGTGACAATAACTCGTACTTCTACCTCGGATTTAAACAAAGTAGAAACCAATTCACATACTTTATATGCGGCAATACCACCGCCTACACCAATAACAACCCGTTTAGATTTCAGATTTGCAGATGATGGCATTTTGTCAGAATCAGGATGTCCAGGATTTAAGGATTTACAGGATTTTTATTAGAGAACTAATCTATTTGGTTAATATCTATAGCAATCCTAAATGATACGTGAGAGTTCAATAAGCCTCAAATGCTTATAAAATAAGGATTTTTATCTACGTATTTTCTCATGTTTAGGGTAGGACTGCTATATATAATCTTGATAATGTCCAATAATCTAGCCAAATATGACCGATTATAGCCAAAAGCAAGCAATTAATTGCTGATATCATCTGTCGCTCATCTGCGTTTATCTGCGTTTATCTGCGTTTAATTAGGATTAACTCACCTGAATGTAGAAAATCGTAAAAATGAATAAAGTGCGTCATATTGATAAATTGTGACGCACGCAAAAATACTTTGAGATGTTTATTTCCAAGTGAAAATCTAAAATTTTTATGCTTCGTCGTAGGGTTCTAAATCTAACAGATGGATATAAGGCTCAACTAATTCTGGACGCTGAAATGCGATCGCTCGCAGTAGATGCCAGTCATTTAAACCCTCAAAAGCATTGCTATAGTTATCTAATTCCAGACGATTAGCCAAATCTTTTACTTCTGTTGCTGTCATAGCAGCAATTTCTTTCCTGGAAATGCTTAGAGTTGTCATAATGCTTGCCCCTCCCTTTTGCAGCATTCGCTTTCAGCTTTGGGTGGAGTTGCGCTAACTTCTTCCACCCAATCTATATTACTCGTTTAGGGGTATTAAAATTGTAAAAATTTGGATGATTTTTCCCTCAATTTGTAAAAAATTTGTAACTGAGTCAAATTCGCAAAATAATTAATAAAGATGTGAAGCTGCAAAGTTTATGGAGTCAGTCTTTGAGCAGCAAACATCCCAAATCTCAAGTCCAAAAAGCTATGAGTTTAACCAATCATCTTGACAACAAAATTTCTCATTATCTTTAACATTTCTAAATTAATTTCATGTCCTGTGTCAAATTCATGATAATCAACAGCTACTCCCAAGGATTTCGCTACTTCTGTTGCTTTCATAGCAGCTTGGATTGGGACAACTTGGTCTTGTCTGCCGTGCATAATTAATGTGGGTGGAAAACTACTTTGATGCAGGTTTTGGACATTGGGATGTAAATAGCCACTCATCACAACTAAACCAGCGAGAGGCAAAGTTAATCCTACATCTAAAGTCATCGCACCACCTTGAGAAAACCCACTCAAAATAGTCCGTGATAGCGGTACGCCTGTATTACCCTCCAAAGACAGCAACCAATCTATTAACAATTGTCTACTTTCTGTTAATCCTTGATACTTCTGCTCTTCCTGCAAGTCATACCAAGCTCTACCCATAGGAGAATAGGGGTATGGATATGGTGCATTGGGAAGTAAGAATTCACAATCAGGTAAATTTACATAAGGCACTAAACCTTCAACATCCTCAGCATTTGCACCCCAACCGTGTAAAGTCACGATTAAAGCCTGGACAGGTTGCTGTGTTTTGGGAGAAATTTTGATGAAATCTAACATTTTTAAGGGAATAGGGAATAGGGAATAGGTGACAGGTGACAGGTGACAGAGAAGAGAGCAGGGGGAGCAGGGGAAGAAAAATTAATTCTTTCTTCTGATAGCGAAGCGTGGCGTAAGCCATACTCCTGACAACAGACAACTGACTCCTAACAACTGTTAATTCGCTTGTAAGGGAGCATTGAGAGCTTTTTCAATGCGATCGCGGGTTTCTAGTAAATGGGCTTTGGTATATTCATCATCGGAATTCACCCTTTGGAGTTGACTATTTAATTGTTTGAGTTTATACCAAGCTAATGTGCGAGCATCTTCTGGAACATCTACTTTCCGTAATACCATAGCACTCAAGAAATTTACATATTGCCGTTGTAAACCCCGACGCAAACTAGAAATTTTTAATTTACCTTTTGGTTGTAAAACTTCTGTCCAAATTCCTGTTTGCAAACTACCAAATAACTCCGGTAAAGTTAGTGCTTCTCCTTTTGTACTTTTGAGTTCAATATCCTTCATCCGCGAGAGGCGATCGCCTGAAAGTAAATCACTTAACACCCCACTCTGGACAAACAATACTAAATCATGAACTGGATAATCTAAACGTCCTCTTTTAGGACTACTACCCCAATGTAGCCAACGTTCTGGTGCTAATTTATTCAGTAATTCTGGCGAAAAATTGAACGCATCTTCAGCAAAAACATACTTTTGCAATGTTGCTAATGCCTGTCGTTGTTGTTCTACAGGTACAGCTACAAATGGTAATTTTCCTGGATTTTCACCCGGATTAACCCGGTAAAAAGACTGACCTCCAATATATTTGCTTGTATAATATAACTGCTGTAAATAATTACCAAATATGGTATTAAAGCGGTCTCTTAAATCACTGTAACTTTCACCAGCAATTGGATAACCTTGATTTAAACGTTCCCACATAATCAGGGAATTATCTAACTGCCATCGTGAATAAGTTAACACATTACCGCTATTATCCCAAGGAGCAGATGTGGGATCAATATCAGAGGTATCTTCATCTGGAGAATAACTCAATTCTGGTTGTTCTGATTGTTTAGCAATTGCTTCTAAAAAGGGTTTTTCTGCAATCGCACTCTTTGCCCCAAAGGGAGTATAACCATACTGTATAGCCCACAGATCATAACTTCCCAGCATACTCGGAAAATAATCTCCTTGGGGTGTACCTTGAGGAGCGATATTTGGGGGAATATAATCCATCACCGAAGCAGTCAAACCTTTAATGCGTGTGATATCAGGATTATTCATTTGCTCTGGTGCTAACAGGTTACTACCCCGAAAATTGTGTCTTAAACCTAAAGTATGACCCACTTCGTGAGCAATAATTAAACGTAAATATTGATGGATATAATCTTTGATTTTGTCCTGACTAGGGGCAGTATTTGCTAATAGAGACATTGCCAATGAACCAAAAGCAAATTGGTTAGCTGCTTCTATGCCATAGCATAAATCGTACTCTCCGGCTAGTTTGGACAAATTGCCAATTAGTCCTTTATTCTTTTTATCACCTTGGTGACAAAGTGGGCGTTTTTCCATCAACGCGGATAAAGAAGTAGGAGTTTGTGTTTGAGAGGGTAAAACTATTTGCCGATAATTACTTTTCAAGGATCTAACAAAACTAGCATCTACAAGAATATCTGCATCTAAAATTTCTCCAGTTAAGGGATTAACACGAGATGGACCTAAAGCAAAATATCCATCTACTGTATTAATCCAACGAATGGTATTGTAACGAATATCCGCAGCATCCCAGGTGGCATTATCTGGCATTTGTCGGACTTCAATGGCATCTTTGAATCCCGCTTTCAAAAAAGCTTGATTCCACATTAATACCCCTTCTTTAATGGCATCCCGATATTCTAAAGGAACAGCATTATCAATCCAAAACACAATGGGCTTTTTCGGAGGAGAAATTTCCGCATTGGGGTCTTGTTTTTCTAAGTGCCAACGATTGATATAACGCACAAAAGGATCATTCTTATCATCTGTAGATAAATCTTGATAGGCAGTCAGGAAATATCCCACCCGTTCATCAGCTAATCGTGGTTGATAATTATTATTAGACAGTTGGGAAAGGCTATAATGAATTCGCAGCGTAAAACCACGACTATCAGCTAGTACACCAGAGCTTTCCGCTTGATTCTTGCCACTGCCAGTAAAATTGAAAATTGACTCAATTTCTATATTGTTGGGGAAAACTTTAGCATTACCAAAATAACTTTTTTCTGGACTAGCAGCTACTTCTAAACTGGCAGATAAACCAGCTAAATCTGCTGTCAGCAGTAAATCACTTAAATCAATGAGGATAGTATTCCGTTGGGGATGAATGCTTTTAATACTAAGATTGTATAATACAGAATCACTAAAAGACCGGGAGAGCGATCGCGCTTGTGGATCTCCAGCACGAGTCCGAAAGTTTACATTCCTAACTACAAACTGTAAATTATTGTCTACCCGTTGGAAATAAAAGAGAAAATCTTGCAATGGCATTCCACTATAAATACCTCCTTCACCAATGCCAGATTCCAATGTGGCAGTAGCTAAGAAGTTTTTTTGGAGTTGTTCTGGTTTGATTTCTAAATATATTTTGTTTTTCTGTTTGTGGCGATAAAGAGTAAATACACCCTCTAATTTTTGACTGTCTTTGACAACTTCATCAAACGGTTCTAACTCATCATCTTTACTGGGTTTAACGTTAGGATTCAGTTTTTTTACTGGCTTTTTGGCAGCTTGAGCAACTTCTAAAAATGGTTGTTGTTTGGCTTTTTGTGGATCTTCAACTACCCACATAAAAGCTTGTTTTTGTACTTGTTTACTTTGATTAAGTACCCATATTTTCGATGTGGGTAAGTGATTTCCTGCTTCTGTCTTCAATGACTGAGCGCCAGCAGTTCCCATTCCTAATAATAAAGTTTGTAACAAAAAGATATAAAATGTAACTTTTTTCATTCTACAACCCTAATAACTATTATTGATGCAAGTAATATGGATATTTTAATCCAGGTAAATCCATCTTCAAGAATACGTGAAAGATTTTAATTAGTGCAGAGTGGGAAGTGCTAATCCTATCTATCGTATATTACAAAAATTCAGTTAGGATTCTATACTGCTATAGTATAAATTTTTGCCAACAAATTTACCTAAACAAAAATAAATACATTTAACATATAAGTGTAAGACTGTACAAGACAAGTTTGCAGACTCAATGTTTAATTTATTATTAATTATTTTGGCAAATTCTGTGAGTAGAGCAACAGCCAAGGTGGTTATACCATTTCTTTGTGAGGCTGCGCCAAATTTTAGATTGAGCTTTTCTCTCTGTGTACTCTGTGCCTCTGCGGTATGGCTAACGCCACGCTTCGCGAACGTTTATTTCAATTCAGCGCATCTTCATACAGAATTGGTATTAGGACATCAACAGATGATAAAACCTAGACAGTAAAAGCCTTTTAAATCTGTCACCCGTCAAGAGTCATCTGTCACCTGCTGTAATAGGTAAAAAGGAAGACAAAAGTTACTAACTGAGAATATGATTAGGATTCTCTAAGCACATATCCTACACCCCGTACTGTTTGAATCAGACGCTTTTGTCCTTCCTCTTCAATTTTCAGACGTAAGTAGCGAATGTAAACTTCAATCACATTTGATTCACCCATAAAGTCGTAACCCCAAACATTTTCTAAAATTTGTTCACGGGTTAATACTTCACGGGGATGTTCCATAAAAAACTTCAATAATTCAAATTCTTTCATTGTTAATTCAATCGCTCTACCATTGTAGATAACGCGACGAGTGCCGATATCCAAAACCAAATCTCCAAACCGTAACTGTTCTGTGGTATCTACATCTGGTTTGAGATATAAACGCACCAGCTTCAAAAAATCTTCCGAGCGATAGGGTTTGAGGATGTAATCATCCGCACCGGCTTCTAGACAGGCTACACGATCATCAACACTATCTCTAGCCATTAAAATTAATACAGGTGAACGATTGCCGATGGTGCGAAGATTTCTGCACAACGACAGTCCTGATTCTCCCGTCAGCATCCGGTCTACAACAATTAAAGCAGGTTGGCGATCGCGGCATTGCTGCAAACCATTGGCCGCATCAGCAACCACAACTGCATCATAGCCAGCTTCTTGCAAATCAAAAGCTAGTTGATTTCCTAGACTATCATCAGGTTCAATCACCAGAACACAGGCACTGTGAGCAAGCATCATATCAGTTGGTAATCGGTAATTGGTAATTGGTAATTGGTAATTAGAAAAAAAATATTTCATCAGTTATTACCTATTCTGCTGTTGCAGAAAATTCTAGCAATACCACTAGCTACAAATTGGTAACAATGATGTTTTAGCACGTTCCGGAAAAAAACCTCGCCCGTCCCAAGATGCAAATTTAATTACTCATTCCAATACCATGGTCCAACTACCAATTCTGGAAGAAAACCAGTGTTGACCACAACTGATTACTGGTATCATGTTTATTTAAAGACTCATCATTAAGGCGGCAGGGGAGCAGGAGAGCAGGGGAGCAGAGGGCAGGGGGAAAGAGAGTTTTTTGATGGTTGCACAAATGGCTTAATCATAACTACATTTGCCGGACATGATATGACAGGCTCCCAGGAGAGAATAACTTTCTAACTCTTGCCCTTTGCCTCTTGCCTTTTGCCTTCTTCAACTAACCACTGACCATTATGGCAATTCCACCGAATTGGGTTTGGCAATATGTGGCAGACCCCAACCTAATTTTTCCCGTAAAATGCGGAAAAACTCTGGAGATTGTAAGCGAATAAATCTAGCAACGTAAGGCGATCGCTCTAAATATACTCGATCCTCTGACAACACATAACACCCACCATTCCCATCTACCACCATCACCAACCGAGGGATGTTGACTGGATAGATGTTAACAGGTTCACTATCGGGAAACACCAAAGCCCTAGAAGCCAGGGAATGGGGACAAATTGGTACTAGCTGCAACACGGGTACACCAGGAGTAATCACAGGCCCACCAGCACTTAATGAATAAGCTGTAGAACCCGTTGGAGTAGAAACAATTACACCATCGGCGGCAATATCTACTGCTGCATGATGACCAATTTCAATTTCAAAATGGCACATCGAGGTTAATGGTTCTCGATGCAGCACCATTTCATTTAAGCACAAAGCTTCCCATAATACTGCATCTCCCCTTAGCACCTTGACATTGAGCATGGCACGTTCTTCGATTTCATACTGACTCGCCATTACCTGTTCTATGGCTTGGGGAAGTTGGCTCAGGTAAGCTTCCGTCAAAAATCCCATGTGACCAGTATTCACAGTTAACAATGGTATACCACAGGGAGCAACTTGACGCGACGCAGCTAAAACAGTCCCGTCTCCCCCTAATACCACTGCAAACTCCATGTCTGAGTCAAAACCAGGGGGTGTGAGAGCTTCTACTGGGGTATGACAGACGGGACTATCAGGATTAGAGTAGCCCAGTATACCACCAAGACTTGCTGTCACACACACATCCCAACCAGCAGCGGTTAGCTGGTCTTTGAGTTCGTTAGCGATTCGACTCGCTACCGGTTTAACGTCGTTGTAGATAATGCCTGCTTTCGGCACATTCAAATATCCAAGTTTAGGCGATGCTTGACTTTATGTTATGGTTACACATTTTTGACTCATGTAATCATTAGTCAAGAAATTTATTGACTATTTACTTTTGAAGACTGTTTAAAAGGGGTTTTTTTATCTTTTTGCTTTTTGCTTTTCGTTTTTTCGTAGTCTAACTCTTTTAATTTTTTCATAATCCGGCTGAAATACTCTTGTAGATAAATTTCTACAGTAGCAGTTTGTTGTTGATCTAAGCCGAATACTTTATATACTTCATCCATTGGAGCGTTTAAGGGTTTACCACTAGCTAAAACTTCCGTAAAAGCTAGTCTATCTGCAACATTCCATCCCCACTGAAAGAACCGCAGTAAACTCTGCACACTACGCAATAAGCCGATAGGCATCCGCGTTACTCTGGCATCTTTCCCAGATAAGCGTTCACAAAGGTTGATGATTTCCTCTGCACTCCAAGCACGAGTACCAACAACAGGGAAAGTTTGTTTTTGGGTTTCTGGCACACTCAAGGCACGAATAGCAAATTTAGCAATATCCTGAGTATCCATATAGGCTACAGGGGAAGACGCACCCGTTACCCACACTGGCTGATTTTCCAAAATGGGTATGCCATATTGACCAATTAACCCTTGCATAAATCCAGCTAACCGTAAAATGGTATAGTTTAAACCAGACTCTGCTAAGAATAATTCCGTACACCGCTTGATTTCCATGAGCGGTACTTTGGGATATTGATCCGCATCTAAAATCGAGAAGAAAATAAAACGCTCAACACCAGCAGCTTTAGCAGCTTGAATTAATGCTACCTTCCCTTCCCAATCTACCTGTTTAATAGTTAATGAATCTGTAGCGCGAGATGTAGCAGCATCAATAACTGCGGTTACGCCTGCTAATGCTCCCTCTAGGGTTTGGGGTGTACATAAGTCCCCTCTGACTAGTTCTGCTCCCCATTCTTTGAGGAACGCAGCTTTTTTGGGACTCCGAACTAGACAGCGTACTTTATACCCCTCATCGATAGCACGACGAGCCACTTGTCTTCCTAGGGTGCCAGTGGCACCGACGATTAATAATGTCATGAGGGTCTTTATAAATTTTAATGTTTTATGATAAAAATCTTAACAGAATTAGTTATAGAAATAAAACTTTACATTTTTTTCAGGAGTTCAGGAGTTACAGGAGTTCAGGAGTTACAGGAGTTCAGGAGTTCAGGAGTTACAGGAGTTCAGGAGTTCAGGAGTTACAGGAGTTACAGGAGTTCAGGAGTTACAGGAGTATGGCTTACGCCACGCTGCGCTATCAGGAGAAATAAGAATTTCAGAATAAAGAATTAATTTTTCTCCCCCTGCGTCCCCTGCGTCCCCTGCGTCCCCTGCGTCCCCTGCTCCCTGCTTATTCCTCAGCGCCTTGAATTTTCAGCAATAAAGCGCCGATTCCCCAACCTACGAAGATTAAGCCGAAAGACAACATTGCTGCATTTAAGATTTCGCCGCCCATTTGATGTGATTCTCCTTGATGAATTGTTTATTTATGTTTCCTGTTTATGAGAGGGTGAAATTTGAGTTGATGGCTCAGGTTTGATTTTTGCCCACAATAAATCAGGTAAACTAGGTCTGCTAGTGCTGTTGGATTAGACCTTTGTGAATAATTCTAAACCACTTTAGCAGCTAATTCCCATATCAGTTTACTCATGACTCATACTAATCAAAGTCCACGTTTAGCAGTGACACTGGGAGATCCTGCGGGAATTGGATCAGAGGTGATTTTAAAGGCTTTGGCAGATTCGCAAATTAGCGAAAATTGTCATATTGTCGTTGTAGGTAATCGGAATTTACTGTCTAAGGCTTATAAAAATTTGACTGAAAATACTGATAATTCCCTCTCTTTGGCACATCCAGATGAGTTGTCTGTAATTGATGTGCCAAGCTCAGGTGAAATTATTACTGGGATGGGTAATGCAGCTAGTGGTGCAGCGAGTTTTGCTTATATGGAATATGCCATAGCCCAAACTTTGGCTGGTGAATTTGATGGTATTGTCACCGCACCCATCGCTAAATCTGCTTGGAAAGCCGCAGGACATGATTATCCTGGACAAACGGAACTTTTAGCCGAGAAGGCTGGTGTGGAGCGTTTTGGAATGTTATTTGTAGCGCGATCGCCCTTGACAGGTTGGACTCTGCGGGCTTTACTTGCTACCACACATATTCCTTTATGTCAAGTATCCCAAGCCTTAACACCGCAATTATTAACAAAGAAACTGGATTTATTAGAGGAATGTTTGCAGAGAGATTTTGGGATTAAAAAAGGAAGAATTGCGATCGCAGGTTTAAATCCCCACAGTGGAGAAATGGGACAACTAGGAAGGGAAGAAATAGATTGGTTAATTCCGTGGTTAGAGGAGGAACGCCAAAAACGTCCCCATTTACAGCTAGAAGGACCCATACCACCAGATACAATGTGGGTGAAACCGGGACAAGCTTGGTATGGAAATTCTGACGTTAAAAATCCTACTGATGCTTACCTAGCACTTTATCATGACCAAGGTTTAATTCCTGTAAAGTTGATGGCTTTTGACCGGGCTGTAAATACTACTATTGGTTTACCGTTTGTGAGAACTTCCCCGGATCATGGAACCGCGTTTGATATTGCCGGAAAGGGTATTGCTGACGCAACGAGTATGAAAGCAGCAATACAGTTAGCAGTGGAATTGGTGAAACAGAAATTAAAAATTAAAAATTAAAAATTAAAAATTAAAAATTTGAAAATATTTTGTATTTTGGAGGTTTAGATAGTTGGTAATAATCATGCCTAGAAGTACAAGTTATCACGCCAAACTAATTAAATACTTACAAGATCCTCTAGAAGCAGCTGCTTATATTGAAGTTGTAATAGAAGAAGGCGACCCTAAAATGTTAAATAAGGCACTTAAAAATGTAATTGAAGCTCAAGGTGGAATTGATAAACTATCAAAACCTGTACAGCAATGTTATGAGAAACTAGCCCAGAAATTATCTGAGCAAGGAGAAATTGAATTTTATTGTTTAACTACCTTATTAGATGGGTTGGGATTACAGTTAGCCGTAACCGTTAAGTCAGCTTGAGTTGTATATTCCCCTATTCCCTATTCCCTATTTTTAATTTCACAATCACAGGAAAATGATCAGAAGGCCAAATACCTTCCCACTGCTGATTGTCAATAATTACCTGTTCGATGTGGAAACGGCGATCGCAATAAATCGTATCCCTAGCATCCACAGGTTCACCAGTAAAATCATGAAAAGTTTTTTGTTGTTCCCAAGGCACATTTGTTAAAGCGTCTTGTATTCTATAATTATCAGCTAAAATTATTCGTTCTAAAGTTCTGGAATTAGCGTTAAAATCTCCTGTGAGTAGTAGATAGTCTTCAGCAGGAAATTCCATTAACCGCAGACTAATCAAACCTGCACCTAACTCTCTGGCTTTAGCAATTTCATGATCTAAATGAGTATTGACAATAGTTAGGGAAATACTAGGATTACCAACTGTAAAATTAGCCCAAGTGGCCATGCGTGGTAAGCGAGTTTCCCAAGTAATGCTACCAGGAATTTCTGGAGTATCACTGAGGTAAAAATCTTTAGTTTGTTGAAGTTCTAGAATTTGGGGATTGTAGAAAACGGCACAGTGTTCACATTGTCCTGTCCCAGTGCGATCGCCCCCAATAAATTTATATTCTGGTAAAAGTGCTTGTAAATCGCTCAGTTGATGAGGCTTTCCTTCCTGTGTTCCAATTAGGTCAGGTTGATAATGTTTAATTACAGATGCGATCGCACTAACCCGCTTTTCCCACTGACGTATTCCTGGATCTGGTTTATCGCAGCGGAGGTTAAAACTCATGACTGTGATTTTCATTAACTTCTTTAATTTAATCAATATTGAGAAGAATATATAATGAGCTTATATTTTATAGTTCTGGAATAACTTAATTAACAAAACTTCAACAAAAATACAAAATTCATCATTAACATTCAAAATCCCAAATTGTAATCAAAACAATCAGGTCTAAAAACGGACTTCGTCCCCAGTTTTTGGAGCGGGTTATAAATCCCCGTGACAACAACAGCCTTCTGCCTTATGCCTTCTGCCTTCTGCCTTCGTTAAGAGGCTTGAGTAGACACAAATTCCGCTATATAAAACCTACTCAAATCTACCTATCTACTGACAGAGTGATTCTTGAGTGTCGTTTACTTCCTGCTTCCTCCTGAAAGTGTCGGCACTACTCAGTCCACAGGCTAACACTGTCTAACTGACAGCACTTCGACAAGCTCAGTGTAACACTTTTGAAAGATTAATAGCTGCGTTGAAATCCCTGTCGCATTCAAATCCACAGCTATCACACTTAAACACTCTTTCACTCAATGAAAGAGTTTCTTTTTTTACACCACAAGCAGAGCAGGTTTTAGAACTAGGAAACCATCTATCAACTATGACTAATTTTGTCCCGTACAGTTGACATTTGTACTCTAATTGTCTCCTCAATTCATAAAAACCCATATCGGCAATTGCCTTTGCTAGTTTATGATTAGCTAACATCCCAGAAACATTCAAATCCTCTATCACTATCACACCGTGGTTTTTGGCTAATAGTGTAGTTAATTTATGTAATGTATCTTTTCTGATATTTGCTATCTTTTGATGTAACCTAGCTATTTTAAGTTGGGCTTTTTTCCAATTATTAGAGCCAATGATTTTATGTCTGTTTAACCATTGTAGTCTCCTTAATTTTGATTGATATGTTTGATAAGATTTAGCTCCAGGTATGACTTCACCTGTAGATAATGTCGCTAGACTTTTCACACCGAGATCTACACCCACAACATTATCTAAATTTGATATTTTTACTTCTACTTCTATTTGAAAACTAATAAACCATCTATCGGCTTGACGGCTGATGGTGACAGATTTGGGTTGAGTTTGAGGTAATCTTTCATAAGTTTTTAATACTCCTATTTTGGGAACTTGGATTTTGTGATTACCTAAGACTTTTACAGTTCCTTCCAGAGTAAAACTATCATGTTTACCTTTCTTTTTAAATCTGGGGACTCCTGATTTTCTTTGAAAACATCTATCCCAGGATTTTCTTAAATTTCTGATTGCTTCTTGTGGTGCTGATTTGGAACATTCATAATACCATTGATTTTCAGGTTTGACTAAGGCTACCAACCATTTATGTAAATCTATTGCTGTAGGAAATTTGATTTTTTCTTGAGGATTATTTTGGTTATGGTCTAAGATTTGTTTAGTTAGAGATAATCCCCAATTCCAGGCATGACGGGCTACTCCACAGTGTTTTACTATGTTTATCCGTTGAATGTGGTTTAACTTTAACTCGGTTTTAAATCCTAGTAGCAATGATTTTACATCTCCTGTATTTCGGGGTATTTCACTACTTTCTTAGCTATCAAGTCTGAGCGTCAAAACTTATGATACTATAAGTAAAGTGATAGTAATTTAATGTATACATTAATTAATAATACCCAAAGTCAGCTATGTATTAACCGAGAAATTTTTGTTGCTATTAGAGCTGATTGTTTAAACTTACTCATATCCTCATGATAGCTTCCTATTTAATCAGATATGAGTAGATTTAGGTAGATATTTTGATTCAGTTACTAGCCCTGACCGACTTTAGTTACCATAACCCAAAACGACAAGAATTATCTAATTATCTAATCAAGCCTCAATAAATGTACTTAGATAATTCAAATTTTAAAATCAATGCTTCAAAAAGAACAGCAATAACGTTTTCATGAATTGCTTTTGGTATTGGGGGTTTAAATTTTACAGCCTTCGGGTGGTTCAAACTTGTAACCATAACCACGTACTGTTTTAATAAACTCTGGCATACTAGAATCAACTTCCATTTTTTTCCGCAGCTGGCCAATATGCACGTCTACGACTCGTCCGTCTCCTACGTAGTCACAACCCCAAATTTTTTGGATGAGTTGGGGACGACTCCAAGCTTGACCGGGATGACTGGCTAAAAAATGTAAGATATTAAACTCTAACGCGGTTAAGGCTAAAGGTTTATCGTTCAGTGTTACCTCTCGACCTTCTGGGTTAATTGCTAGTTGTTTAAAGATGAGGCGTTGTGATTGACTAGGATGGACGTAACGAATCCGTCTTAAAAGTGCTTCTACTCTAACTTCTATTTCTGCCAAGCTAAATGGTTTAGTCATGAAGTCATCTGCACCTGCTGCCAGAACTTTAATTTTATCAGCTTCATCATTCCGGCTAGTAAGTATCAAAACTAAAACATTGGTGCGACTTTGCATTTCTTGACACAGTTTATAGCCATTGGCATCTGGCAAATTCCAATCCAAAATGACTAAAGCTGGATTGAATTGTTCAAATAATACCATAGCACTTTTACCATCTGCGGCCGATTCTATTTGATATTTTCGACTCAGAAAACGGTAGACGAGATTTCTGACACTGAAATCATCATCTACAACCATAATTTTTGGGGTATTCGTGGAAAGCGTATCCATAATGCAATGCAGTCTCTTGAGTGATTGAGAAATTTACTGTGGTGATAGGTTGGTTTAGGAGTTGTTTGTCAGAGTATTTTCGTTGCTGATTTAGCTAAGTATGAAAACCGCTCTCGTTCTTTTGTACAGTTTATTTTTCCAAAAATTTATGCAAATTTCATAATAATCCCTAGAAAATGTATAGGTAATGTATGATTTTGGTATTTTTTTCAAAATTTTTGGTATAAAATGTCAACTAATCTTGATAAATAGTTCATAATTCAGACCTGAGAATTTAATCATCTGAATTCTTCCGCTTAATAGTATTTTATATAACTTCATCAGTCGCAACAAAATATCAGTGTAATTTTTATAAATTGAATATATCGGCAGATAGATTTGATTAATATTTAAT
>NZ_LUFH02000008.1 GCF_001586785.1 Sphaerospermopsis aphanizomenoides BCCUSP55 | reverse complement strand
GGGGAGGCAGGGACTCAGGGGGCAGGGTGCAGGGGGCTAGTAACTGAGAACAACCAATGACTAATTCCAACATCGAAAATTCAAAAACTGTTGTTATTCTGGGTGCTGGTGTCTGGGGTACAGCCCTAGCTAATTTAGCGCGGGTAAATGGTCATGAGGTGCGTTTATGGTCACGTCAAAGTTCCCAGACTTTAGCCGCAGTATTACAAGATGCGGATATAGTTTTATCCGCTATATCCATGACAGGGGTGAGGGATGTAGCTTCATTAGTAAAGTCTTGTCCCTTATCTCCAGAAATAATTTTTGTCACCGCGACAAAAGGGTTAGACCCGCAAACTACTGGTACTCCATCAAAAATTTTGCAAACGGAATTTCCTGATCATTCAGTAGTTGTTTTGTCTGGCCCCAATTTATCAGAAGAGATTGAGCAACAATTACCAGCAGCCTCGGTAGTCGCCAGCAAAAATACTGCGGCCGCCTATCAAGTACAATTGGTATTTTCTTCTCATCGTTTTCGTGTTTATACTAATCCTGATCCAGTGGGTGTGGAATTGGGAGGAACATTAAAAAATGTCATGGCGATCGCCGCTGGTGTCTGTGATGGACTGCACCTAGGAACTAATGCCAAAGCAGCTTTAGTAACTCGTGGCTTGACGGAAATGGTTCGCATTGGTCAAGCTTTGGGAGCAAAGACGGAAACATTTTACGGTTTATCCGGTCTAGGAGATTTGTTAGCAACCTGCAACAGTCCTTTAAGTCGTAACTACCAAGTTGGCTATCAGCTGGCTAGTGGCAAAACGCTGACAGAAATTCTCGCTAATTTACCGGGAACAGCCGAAGGAGTGAACACCTGCCGAGTTTTGATGCAAATATCCCAGCACCAAAATATTACTATGCCGATTACCGAACAAGTTTATCGGTTACTTGAGAGTGAAGTTACACCTCAACAAGCCCTGGATGAACTTATGTTAAGAGATATTAAAGCAGAATATCACCATTAATCAACAAGAAGGGATGAGCTTAAACCGTCTTACACTAGATCGCCCAACAGACAAGACCCTGCCTGTGTTGACTATTGTATCAAAAAGCAGTCTTAGAAGTACGGTGCTGAAACCCCATTTTTTCAGTAACCAAAATTTACTACTTACCAAATAACTACTAAAAAAATTATTAAATCGTCAGGAAATTACTTTCCTGTTCATGTAATTATAACTATGTAGTTTATTCACAGCAAGATTACTAGGAATATGTTTATACGCTGTTATAAAAATAACCGTTAATATTCCTAGGATTGTTCATGTTATACCAATTGGAAAAATGATGGCAACAGATGGTTGTACAGAACCAGGACACAGAAAGGGATTCCCAATCCAAAATCCAAAATGGTATTAACTAGGTAATTGCTGATTTCCAGTCAAGCTGTTGCTGGAATCAGTGATAATTGCCATCAAAAAACTACAATTACCGAATAAAATTCGGAAAAATCTATCACGTAGAGGTTGTTAAAAAACTCTCATTTTATACTAATCTATCATTTTTGGGCGTTATTGCAGGCTAACTTTGTTTGTGTACTAGCGAAGTATACTCGCCACAGACTTTTCAAACAGAGAAAGCAGAACTAGCACCGCAGGGCGGAAGTCAAAAGTCAAAAGTCAAAAAACTTATTCTATAAACCTTTCATTGACTTGGAATGGTTGGTTTATTTACGCCGTGCTGTACTAGTACAATCTTTTGCAAAGAATTGTACGGCAAAACTCAATTGTGTTATTAAATCGTGAATTACGGGAACAATAGCAACAGTTGATTAGCTGACCGTAATTTTAGCTGACCTTAATCTATTGTTACCTGGAGCAATGAAGACGTTATGCCAGCAACATCTTTTTACACAGATGCAGCCTACGATTCCCCTAAGTCCAACCCAACATTAGACCCTGATTTGGGTATTGATGAGACTGAGTTATCGCTAGATGATTTACCAGATTTAGATATAGCTGCTGTTGACCCGCATCATTTAGCTGCAAATGCCAACCGACGCAGTACAGACTTAGTGCGTCTCTACCTGCAAGAAATTGGTCGGGTGCGTTTGTTAGGGCGGGATGAAGAAGTTTCAGAAGCTCAAAAAGTACAGCGATATTTGCGGTTGCGAATAGTGCTGGCTAATGCGGCCAAGCAAGGCGATGAGGTGATTGCACCCTATCAGCGGCTAATTGAAGTTCAGGAACGTTTGACATCTGAGTTAGGACATCGCCCGTCATTGGAAAGATGGGCTACAACTGCTGGTATTAATTTAGCGGATCTCAAACCCACCTTGTCAGAGGGAAAACGTCGCTGGGCAGAAATTGCCAAATTGACAATAGAAGAATTAGACAGTATTCAATCTCAAGGACTCCAAGCCAAAGAACACATGATTAAGGCGAATCTTCGCCTAGTGGTTTCTGTGGCCAAGAAATATCAAAATCGGGGTTTGGAATTGTTGGATTTGGTTCAAGAAGGTACTTTAGGTTTAGAGCGAGCCGTGGAAAAATTTGACCCAACCAAGGGTTATCGCTTTAGTACCTATGCCTACTGGTGGATTCGTCAGGGCATTACCAGAGCGATCGCCACTTCTAGTCGCACCATTCGCCTTCCTGTTCATATTACCGAAAAACTGAACAAAATCAAAAAGGCACAACGTAAAATAGCTCAAGAAAAAGGTCGTACTCCCACTTTAGAAGACCTAGCCATTGAATTAGATATGACACCCACCCAAGTGCGGGAAGTGTTGTTAAGAGTACCCCGTTCTGTTTCTTTAGAAACCAAAGTAGGAAAAGATAAAGATACGGAATTAGGGGAATTGCTAGAGACTGATAGTGTTACCCCTGAAGAAATGTTAATGCGGGAATCTTTACAAAAAGATTTGCAGCATTTACTAGCAGATTTGACCAGTCGGGAACGGGATGTCATCCTGATGCGGTTTGGTTTATCCGATGGACATCCTTACTCTTTAGCCGAAATTGGCCGCGCTCTTGACTTATCACGGGAGAGAGTAAGACAAATTGAATCCAAAGCCTTGCAAAAGCTCCGCCAACCCAAGCGCCGTAACCTGATTCGTGACTATTTAGAGTCTTTGAGCTAGAAGAGGTAAGAGGTGACAGGGAACAGGGAACAGGTGACAGAGAAGAAGCAGGGGAGCAGGGAGCAGGGGGAAAAATTAAGTCAAAAGTCAAAAGTCATGCATTCAAAATTAAGAACTCTTGCCTTTTATCAATGCCCAATGCCCAATGCCCAATGCCCAATGCCCAATGCCCAATGCCCAATGCCCAATTACCAATTACCAAAGATTCTCAATAAGCAACGATTGTTGCAAATCAGGTTCAACATTTGCTATATTCTCAATTAACAGGCTTTGTTGAGAAAATTTAGTATGACTGTCTACACAACTGGTTCACTCAAGGCAGAGCTAAACGACCGGGGCTGGCGTTTAACTCCCCAGCGCGAGACAATCCTCCACATTTTTCAAGAACTTCCTCAAGGTGAACATTTAAGTGCTGAGGATCTTTATCATCGGCTAGAAACTGACGGTGAGGGCATCAGCCTATCAACTATCTATAGGACTTTGAAGTTGATGGCGAGGATGGGTATTTTAAGGGAATTAGAGTTAGGTGAAGGACATAAACATTATGAACTTAACCAACCCTATCCCCATCACCATCATCACCTCATTTGTGTGAGATGCAACACTACCATTGAGTTCAAAAACGAATCTATTTTGAAGATTGGGGCAAAAACAGCCCAGAAAGAAGGTTTTCACCTACTTGATTGTCAATTGACAATTCATGCTGTTTGTCCCAAGTGTCAAAGAGCTTTAATGCCGCTTTAGAATTTTTAACATTTGAGTAGGGGTTAACAGCTAGTTGGTGTTTTACTAACGAAAGCTAACAGATGCTGACATTTGCTCAAGATTTATGTCTACTCATGTACTAAACAAGTTTCAACTTTAACACCCAGAAAGTGTGATTATTGTTCAGTATTTAGGTGATAACCAAGCCTAAATACTTAATAGTAGGGTGAGATCAACCCAATCTTCAAGCCTGTGGACTGGAAAGTGCCGACACTTCCAGGATGAAGCAGGAAAAAAGCAGTAAGGCTTGTTAGCATTAGTTAGCTTTTTTGTATCGGAATCTCACTGCGATCCTAGAAATTACCGTTTTTGATATCACTGAGGCTGATACCATAAAATTCTTGCGCTCGCTGGATAGCTTTTTGGGTATCTACTGCCATTAGTCCGTTAATTTGACCTTTATAAAAACCTTTTTCTTGTAGTCGTCTTTGAATTTCCAGCACAGTAAAATCACTTTTGGCTGAAGTTTTGACTAAGTGATGTAATTTAGCTCTGGTTGTTGGTCCGGCGATACTGTTAACTTCTAGACGGTGGTGTTTTTGGAAGCGACTGACAGCATCTGCTGTATGAGAACCATAGTAACCATTAGGCTGTGTGTTTAAATATCCAGCTTTGATTAAATGTTCTTGCAAAATTCTCACAGCCTCACCGCGATCGCCTAAACTCAATTGATCTGGATTAGTTGCCTTTTTGGCAGTTTGTTCTCCATCTGACTCAAGTGGTGGTAATTTAGCCAGTGTGCCTGCACCAACAACGCCATCAACATTCAATTTATAAGCCTGTTGAAATCGCTTAACAGCTTCTTCGGTAATTGGTCCAAATATGCCAGTGGGATTTCCATAATAAAAGCCCGCTACTCGTAAGCGTACTTGCAAAACGCTGACATCTTCTCCTTCATCACCTTTGACTAGGAAATGAGGATTTTGGCGTTTTTTGGTGATTGAGTTAAAAGTAGTGATTTTGGGTGTGTTTGTAGTTGTAGCGATGGTTGAGTTAGTCCCAGGAATTTTCTGGTCTGGTTCTAATTTTTGCTCTAATTTTTCTGGAGTGATCACTTCAACGACATCATGCCAAGATAAATTAGCATTTTGTTGATTACCTGTTTCTAATGCTAACACGCTACTCACAGTATTCAGGATAGATAAGGTGAGTGCTAGAGGTAACATATACTTCCAAGCTTTACTGGAAAGTCGTTTCCAGTTCGGTACTGCTGATTTTTGGAATAAAGAACTCCAAGATATTAATTCAATAATTTGACTATCTTCGTGGGCATCGGCTAAGTGTAAATACGCAAGATTTTCCATATTTGTTTCTGAAAGAGGTTTTAAAGTTTCGCGCAATCTCCGTCAGGAGATCCCGCAGGGTAGGCGCAAAGGCGCAAAGGAAGAAAGAAATTAATTTGGGGTGTAGTCTAAATACATGAAAACTGCTGTGATCATGAAATTGAGGCTACAAACAAATCTTACTTCTGACTCCTGTACGGGCGAACGGCCGTTCGCCCCTACTGACTCCTGCTGTGCTTATTGTTGTTCAATTGCTGCTTCAGCTTGATGGACTAGGTTGCGTAGATTGTCCAGTGTGGTTTGATTGACATTCTCCCATAGACCCCGTTGATTAGCTTCCAAGAGTCTTTCGGCTATATCCCGTAAAGCCCAAGGGTTTTTGGTGTGGATGAATTCACAAACAACTGGATCTTCTAGATAAGCTTGGAAAACACCTTGATAGATATGGTCTTCTACACATTGGGCGGTTGCATCGTAGGCGAATAAAAAATCTACCGTTGCAGCCATTTCCAATGCACCCTTGTAACCGTGACGCATCACTCCCGCTATCCACTTGGGATTAACTACACGAGAACGGTAAACCCTGGTAATTTCGTCTTTTAGTTGGCGGACTTTAGGCTGGGATGTGTTGGAGTTATCGCCAAAATAGGTTTCGGGATTTTTTCCTTGGAGAGAACGCACCGCTGCTGTTAAACCACCCTGAAATTGATAATAATCGTCAGAATCGAGAATGTCATGTTCACGGTTATCTTGATTTTGCAGGACGATTTGCATTTCCTTCAACCGTTGTTCAAAGATTTCGGTATTGGGGACTGGGGACTGGGGACTGGGAAATTGATCTTTCTCCTCTGCTCCCCTGCTCCCCTGCTCCCCTGCTCCCGAATAGGCGTAACTACTCCAATTGATGTAAGCTTGGGCTAAATCTTGGTCTGTTTGCCAGTTTTGGGAGGCGATTAAACCTTGGAGTCCTGCACCGTAAGTTCCTGGTTGAGAACCAAAGACACGATATAGCGATCGCTCTTTTGCTGTTTCTAAAGATAAACCTTCCTTAGTCCATAATTCAGTTTCTGTTTGTACTGCAACTGCTAAGGGGTTTTCTTCTGCTGGTTCATCTAAGTTAGCAACTGCGGCGACTGCTTGGGAAAATAAATCTATTAAGTTGGGGAAAGCATCCCGGAAAAATCCGGAAATTCTTAAGGTGACATCCACACGGGGACGACCCAAAATGGATAAAGGCAAGATTTCAAAATCTACTACTCGCCTTGCTGCACCATCCCACACTGGTTGCACACCCAGTAAAGCTAAGGCTTCGGCGATATCATCACCCCCAGTCCGCATGGTAGCTGTCCCCCAAACGGATAAACCGAGGGTTTTGGGATATTCTCCATGTTCTTGGGTATAGGTTTCAATGAGGGTGTCGGCGGCTTTTCTGCCGATGTCCCAGGCGGTTTCTGTGGGTATGGCACGAATATCCACAGCATAAAAGTTTTTACCGGTGGGGAGAACTTCGGGACGGCCGCGTGTGGGTGCGCCTGAAGCGGCACTGGGTACGTATTTACCGTCTAGTCCTCGTAAGAGGTTGGTGATTTCTTGGTGGGTTTGTTGGAGGGCGGGAAGGAGTTTTAAGGTGATCCAATCAATAACTGGTTTTACTGTTCCCTGTTCCCTGTTCCCTGTTCCCTGTATTATTTGTTCAACTAAATCAGCTGCTTGTGCTTCTAGGAGTTCGACGATATCGCCGTGTGTACGACATGATTTTAATCTCACGCAGAGACGCAGAGGCGCAGAGAGGGTGGGAGGAGGGGTGAAGGGGGTGCTGAGATTTGTTGTGAGGGGGTCGATGTCTAGTCCCCATTCTTGGGCGATCGCACGGGTGATACCGATAGAATGACGGTTGGGGATACGAGCGATGGCTACTACTAAATCTCGCAGTTGTCTTCCTTGGGGGATTTGTCCAAAAATGTGTAGTCCGTCGCGGATTTGGGCTTCTTTGAGTTCACACAGATAGCCGTCGAGGGAGTTTAAAATTAAACTTTCAAAGTTGATAATGTCTTTTTCGTCGGTGATGCCTAAGTCTTTGTAGAGATTTTCTTTGATGACTAGTTCTTGAATGCGATCGCGGATGGCTGGCATTCTCTGAGGATCTAAACTTTCGGCTTCGTAATATTCATCAATTAAATTTTCTACCTGTTGCAATGCCCCATATAATTCCGCCCTAGTCATCGGAGGTGTAAGATGGTCAATAATTACAGCTTGGGCGCGTCTTTTAGCCTGTGAACCTTCTCCGGGGTCATTGACTATAAATGGATATAAATGAGGCATTGCCCCAAATGCGATTTCGGGATAACAAGTATTTGATAAAGCAATACTTTTACCCGGTAGCCATTCTAAATTTCCGTGTTTACCGACATGAATAACAGCATCACCACCAAAACCTTCTCTTACCCAATAATAAAAAGCTAAATAATCATGAGTTGGTTCTAAATCTGGTGCATGATAATTCAAACTTGGGTCAACATCATAACCCCTAGAAGGCTGAACACCTACGAAAATGTTACCAAAACACGCTCCAGAAACAGGAAAAACCCCTCTTCTCTCTGCGTTCTCTGCGCCTCTGCGGTTCGTTTCTCCAAACAACCCCCAACGCGCACTAATAGCTTCCTGCACCACCTCCGGCAAAGTCACAAAATACTCCTGATATTCCTGCACAGAAAGACTTTGGTTTACTGGTTTCCAATCCTTTCCTTCTGGATCATTCGTCACACCAGATGTTAACCGTTGAATTAATTCGTCACTGTCAGCAGGAATATTATCTACTTCATACCCAGCTAATTTTAAGGCTTTGAGAATTTCCACACAACTGGCGGGAGTATCTAAGCCGACACCATTGGCTAACCTACCGTTGGTGTTGGGATAATTGGCTAAAATTAGGGCGATGCGGCGTTCTTTAGGCGGTTTTTGGCGGATTTTGACCCAGTTGGCTGCTAGTTGTGCTACAAATTCAATGCGATCGCTTTCTGGTTCATAAACTACCACATCGGTTTCTAAATCATGATTTCGAGTTTGCAAGGTTTTGAAGGAGACAGCACGGGTAATAATTCGCCCGTCTACTTCTGGTAATGCCACATTCATGGCCATATCACGGGGGGTCAAACCTTGTAGTCCTGCATCCCATTGTTCTCGAAAACCACCACTGAGAATTACTTGGAAAACAGGCACATCTAATTTTTGCCAAATTTCAATTTCTGGTGTTTCTGTTTCTAACCGTGCTAAGGAAAAACTGGTAGTATTCAATAACAAATTGATATACTCAGAATCTTGAGGTTGAAATAACTCACATAATCTTTCTGTCACACCAGGTTCTCGCAAAGAAGAAACAAATACTGGCACTGGCTGTAAGTTTCTTTGTATTAAAGCATTACATAAAGCATCAATTACCTGAGTATTTCCTGCTAAATAATGAGCGCGATAAAATAAAATACCAACTTTCGGTAATGGGTAATTGGAGGCAGAAGGCAAGAGGCAGGAGGCAGAAGGCAGAAGTTCTTGATTTTTGACTTTTGACTTTTGACTTTTGACTTGATATTGTCCCACACGGGGAACAGGTTGTGGTGGTGGTGGGTTAAATTGAGTAGACAAAGAAATATCAGTGATAAATTGGAGGGCATTGAGGAAGTTGTCTACACCACCTTCTTTAAAGTATTGCCACACTTGGTTAACAATTTCTAAGTCAACGGTGGAATGAGAAATTAAATCGGGATCAAGAGCGTCGTCTCCTGGCATTACAATTAAGGTTGTACCCTGACGTTGTACAATCTCCTGCACGACTTCTAAACCATAAGCCCAATAGGAACGTCCTCCTAACAGGCGCAGCACAATTACTTGAGCAAGTTCTAAGACTTGTTCGCCATAAGTATCTATACTTATTTGTTGCTGTAATTGTAATAAATTGGCAACTCTAAGGTCAGGAAATTGAGCAGGTAATTTTGGCACTGCTGCTGCTAAAGTTTGAATGTCGGTGTCTGCGGCAGTAACAAACACGAAAGGGGCTGGAGTTTGTTCTAGAAAAATCAGACCTTCTGACTGATTCCATTCGCCTGGTGTGGCATTGATACGATGCATAATTCTTTATTAACCGAAGTTGCTAGTTATCAAAGTTAGTGATGGAAGGGTACTAGGAGTATAAAGGTGTAGGGGAGGAAATAAATTATTACTCCTGTCTTTTGCCTTTTGCCTTTTGCCTTTTGCCTTTTGCCTTTTGCCTTTTGCCTTCTTCTTGCCATTTCACTTTTATTTTGAAAATGCTTAGTTCTCCAGATTTGAGCTTTTCTCGAACTTTGCCTCTGAGTATATATAATCGGCTTGGGGAATTGTTACAGCAAATGGCTCAAGCAGTAGGCAGTGCTGCTCTCATACTGACAGAAGCTGTGCTAGTGCGGATTCCCGTTGCCGAAGAGTGGCAAAGGCAAAGGTTTACGCTAGTAATTTCTGGGCAATTTAGTGCGCTGCTATTGGGAAACATAGAAGCAGAGAAACAAGAAATTAGGGAAGTAGAACAGCAAGAGATTTCCTCAATAATAAATGCTAGTTTGACATTTAATTGTCAAGCGATCGCTACCTTTATCTCTGAAGTCAGAAATTTGTTTGAGTATGATTCTGAAATTTACCAAAACATTGCCCAATATCAACAAGTTATCGCTCCTAATGATGCTACGCTGCAAAGTCAATTCACGCTGTTGTTATTAGAGTATTTGTTACCACTTATTAGTCATAAGGTAATAACACCTACAAATACAATTCCTGCTGAGGGTAATAGTTGTCAAGTGGTAGAAAATGCTCTGAAGAAACAAATTGCCCAAGAACGACTGTTGAATGAGGTGACAACACAAATTCGTAAAAGTTTGGATTTGCCAGTCATCATGAAAACGGCAATTATGCAGGTACGTGAATTTCTGGAATTAGATAGATTAGTAATTTATAAATTTGAACATCATCAAGTCAAAAATCAACACTCGTCATCACATGAACAATATTTATCTGATTCAGAATTTTTACCACAAGATGGACAAAATCACCAGGGTTGCATAGTCTATGAAGCTCGGATTACAGATAATCTGCCCTCGGTCTTAAATTATCAAGAAGAAAATTGTTTGATGCCCACTTCTCAATGTTGGGAAAAGTACCGCCAAGGATTTATTTTGTCTGTAGATGATATAGAAAAAACATATCCTCTAGAAGAATGTTTATTAAAATTTTTACGCAAAAGTCACGTTCGGGCTAAGTTAGTAGCACCAATCATGTTTGAAGAAAAACTATGGGGATTGTTAATTGCTCATCAATGTTACAGTCCGCGTGAATGGACTCAAAGCGAAAAAAGTTTGTTAAATTCAATTGCAGAGCAATTAGCGATAGCTATTCATCAAACCGAATTAATGGCATCTCTCACCAAACAAAAACAAACTCTGGAACAACAAGTTATTGAACGCACAATGGCACTGCGGGAAGCTTTACTAGCTGCTGAAGCTGCTAATCGTCTCAGAAGTGAATTTCTTGCTACTATCAGTCATGAATTATTAACTCCTTTAACCTATGTGATCGGGATGTCGTCTACATTATTACGCTGGCCTTTAGGTGAATTGAGCAAACGACAGCGGGATTATTTACAAACTATCCATGACAGCGGAGAACATTTATTAGAAATGATAAATGATATCCTGGATTTATCACAAATTGAAGCTGGTAAGACAGTATTAAATATCGGAGAATTTTCTTTAATCAGAGCAGCACAAAATACTATAGACTCTCTCTTAGAAAAAGCCAGAAGTAAAAAAGTCACTTTAAAACTAGATTTGCAAATTAATCCTACACGGGATGTCTTTACCGCCGATTCTACAAGAATAGAACAAATTCTGTGGAACTTATTAACCAATGCTATTAAATTCACTCCTGAAGATGGTACTGTCACCTTGCGTTTGTGGGTAGAAGATGAAACTGCTATTTTTCAAATAGAAGATACTGGTATTGGTATTCCAGAAGATCAATTACCACGCTTGTTTGAAAAATTTCAACAACTTGATACACCCTATCGTCGTCGCTATGAAGGTACAGGTGTGGGTTTAGCATTAACTAAACAACTTGTGGAATTACATCGGGGTAGAATTGAAGTAGAATCTACTGTAGGTATAGGTTCTATCTTTACTGTCTGGATACCCAATCAAATTAAAAATTAAAAATTGGCAAAATGATCAAGCCCCCGCATTTATCCGTGAAATCAATCTAAAATCTAAAATCTAAAATCTAAAATCCAAAATCTAAAATTGAATGACTAATTTACCTAAAGGCTTAATAGTTTCCTGTCAAGCACCTGTAGATTCTCCTCTACATGACCCTTATATCATAGCAGCAATGGCACAAGCATCTGTTAATAATGGTGCAGTGGCTGTGAGAATTGATACCCCAAATCATATTCAAGCTGTGAGACAAAAGGTGCAAGTACCAATTATTGGACTTTGGAAACAAGTTATTGCAGGTTCTGATGTTTATATTACTCCACAGTTTCATCATGCGGTTGCTGTTGCACAAGCAGGTGCAGATATTATTGCTATAGATGCGACTACCAGAAATCGTCCTGGTAATGAAAAATTGCCAGATATTATTAATAGTATTCATCAGCAATTAGGTAAACCAGTAATGGCAGATGTTGATACTTATGCAGCAGCAAAATTAGCTGTAGAAGCAGGTGCAGATATTGTTGGAACTACTCTTTTCGGTTACACAGCAGAAACTAAAAACTTTGCACCTCCTGGTTGGAATGTCCTCACTCAGATAGTGGATACATTAGATGTATTTACCATTTGTGAAGGTGGTATTTCTTCACCAGAAATGGCGAAAAAAGCTTTAGATTTAGGTGCTGATGCTGTGGTTGTTGGTACGGCGATTACTGGGATTGATTTATTAGTGAAAGCTTATCAAGCAATAATTGATAATTGATAATTGATAATTGATAATTGATAATTGATAATTGATAATTGATAATTGATAATTGATAATTGATAATTGATAATTGATAATTAGTTAATTGGGTTTGGAAAATTTATTTTTAAAAAGGAAGAGAAACCTTTATTTACTTGCAACTTTCTATTTTTTAGAAACATTTCTGACTTTTCTAGTAAATCAGGAATCTGAGACTGATGAATTCAATTGAGATTTAATTAAATTTCGTCGTTTAAAGATTACCATTTCATTACCAACAACAGGATTACGTGCTATTAATTTATCTTGAGAATCGAGAATTTCCAAATGATTGAAATCTAATTCTTGAGAACGTTGTAAAATATCAGCAGCCCATTGATTTTGTTGTTCTGTTTCCAGAGTATACCAATCATCACTAATTTTAAGAGTTAAATCGCTAGTACGGAAATTAACTTGAATAGATTTGATCAAATTAGTAGAAACTATTTCCTCTTCCTTGCGGTTTAAAGAAACACGAATTTCTGCTAATTGATTTTCAATAGCCACAATTAAAGCTTGTTCCGGTGTTAATTTTACACTGGGAGTAGGTATTGGTTCTGGTTCAATTTCAGGTTCTGGTGTAGGAGTTATTTCAACTTCAGGTTCTGCTTCCAGTGTAGGAGTAGGTATTGGTTCTGGTTCTGATGTGGGAATTATTTCAACTTCCGGTTCTGGTGTAAAAGTTGGTTGTGGTTCAACTTCCGGTTCTAGAGTGGTAGTGGAAGTTGGTTCAGGTGATACAACTACAGTTGGTGTTGGTGTTGGTACGGTAACTTCCTCAACGGGGGGAAGCGTTGCTACTTCAGCAGGTTTAGAAGTTAACAACGTCGTAGTTGTCCAAACTATTACCACAGCAACTCCCGCAAGGATTCCTGTTAAAACTGGATCTGATAAATTATTAGAAACACTTGATGGTAAAAACAAGCGAAATGTTCTTAAAAATCTATCCCAACTCGATAATACCCGTTGCAAAAAATTAGGTTTGTTCTCCGTACTAACAGGTGTATCTGTCTCTAGTTTGACGACTGTGTTTTCTAAAACTCCTATTGTTCCCCTGAGAAATTGGATAATTGTCGCCTTCCAAATTGGTATATTTCTCTGATATGGTTTTTTAGAAGGTTGATTATTTTTAGACATGGAACTTTCACCCAGATTAAGGAATCAAAAACTCAGATAGTACATTCTGACTGTTACTGTCTATTTTGCCATTTAATAAACTTTGTGATTTATGAAACTCAAACGCCGTCAATTTTTATTTTTAAGTAGTCTGAGTGCTATTGGTGCAGGATTTCTGGGTAAGAAATTATTCCTGCAAAATTCTGAAAATCCTTTTTTTGAACCTGTAATAGCCGCTAACCCAGCTAAAAAAGATTTATTATTGCGTTTTGTTTCTGTTGCTGATACGGGAACTGGTGCTAGGGGACAGTATACTGTAGCTAAAGCTATGAATTTTTATCACCAAAAAAATCCTTATGATTTAGTAATTTTAGCAGGTGATAACATTTACAATAACGGCGAAATTGAGAAGATAGATGCAGTTTTTGAACGTCCTTATCAACCTTTGTTGAAAAAAGGTGTGAAATTTCATGCTTGTTTAGGTAATCACGATATTAGGACTGATAACGGCGTTCCCCAAGTTAAATATCCTGGCTTTAATATGGGTGGACGTTACTATACATTTAGTAGGGAGAATGTGCAGTTTTTTGGGTTAGATACTAATAGTAATGCTGATTGGAAAAATCAATTAATTTGGTTGGAGAAGCAATTAAGTTTAAGTAGAGCAGATTGGAAAGTTGTTTTTGGTCATCATCCAATTTATGCTTCTGGTGTTTATGGGAGTAATCCTAATTTTATTAAAATCTTTACTCCTATATTTCAAAAATATAATGTTCAACTTTATATCAATGGCCATGAACATCATTATGAACGCACTCGTTCTATTAATGGGACTACTTATTTAATTTGTGGTGCTGGTGCTGGTAATCGTTCTGTTGGCCGTTCTGTGTGGACTGAATATTCGACGAGTAATTTGAGTTTTGCTGGTTGTGAAGTGTATGCAGATAGAATTGAGGTGAGTGGGATTGATACTAATAATCGGGTTTTTGATCGTGGTGTGATTAAGTTGAGGAGTGTTTAAACGCAGAGGTACGCGGAGGTTAGCGCGGAGGTTCACGGAGGTTTTTTGATGTTATTAAATTTGCCTCCGAAAACTAATTATTTTTTAATCCATTTTCTGCAACTGCGCGACTCTTGGATCAATAATTTTCTGTCCTAAACTGGCAAATTTAATTGCTACAGAAAGCTTATTTCCTTCTCCAAAAACGTGGGTTATTTCGCCAATACCAAAGGATTTATGTAAGACTTTATCTCCCACTTTCCATTTCTGGTTTGTTTCGGATTTTTCACTTTTTGGAGATGCTGTTTTTGTGAAGGTACGAGCAACTTTGTGTTTGGTGGTTAATAACTCTTCTGGTAATTCGTCGAGGAATTGCGATCGCATGGCTGGTTCTCTTGAACCATACAATCTTCTTTCTCTCGCATGACATAAGTATAATCTCTCTTGAGCGCGAGTTATGCCTACATAACACAAGCGACGTTCTTCTTCTAATGATGCGGGATCTTGTAGGGAACGATAACCAGGAAATAGTCCCTGTTCTAACCCTACTAGGAAGACTACTGGAAATTCTAACCCTTTGGAAGCGTGTAATGTCATGAGGGAAACGGTGGTTTTTCCTTCTTTTAAGTTATCTAAATCTGAACTCAATGCTGCACTTTGCAAAAATGCTTGTAAGGAAATATCATCACCTTCGTTTTCTTCTTGAAATTGCGATATTGCGTTATAAAGTTCGTTGACGTTACTGATTCTATTATCAGCTTCATCTGTACCTTGTTCTTGCAAGTCTTTGACATAACCAGAATCTTCTAAAATTCCTTGTAAAATTTCTGAACCAGGAATTTTTGTGATTTGTTCTTGCCATTTTTGAATGATATGAGCAAAATTATTCACAGATTTTGCTGAACGTCCTGCTAAGGTATTTACTGATGTTTCGTCACTTAATATTTCCCACAATGTTGTCCCTAATTGTTGGGAAGCATTGATTAAAGCATCAATGGTAGCTTTACCAATTCCCCGACGGGGTGTGTTGATAACTCTTAATAAACTAACTGTATCAGCCGGATTATTTATAGATCTTAAATAGGCAACAACATCTTTAATTTCTTTGCGGTCATAAAATTTCATTCCTCCCACAACTGTGTAAGGAATTTGATATTTTACTAATAAATCTTCAAAAGGTCGAGATTGTGCATTAGTTCGATAAAGGATGGCAAAATTACCCCAATGCAATTCTGGGTTTTGATGTTCTAATGTGCGAATTTGATTAATTACAAAAGCAGCTTCTTCTATTTCGTCATCAGCTTTATAACAATAAATTTCTTCACCTGCATCTCTAGTTGCTTTGAGAATTTTATCAATGCGTTGAGTGTTATTCTCAATTAGTTCGTTTGCAGCTTGGAGAATGTTTTCACAAGAACGATAGTTTTCTTCTAGTTTAACCATTGTTCTGGTATCATCATCTTCTAAACCATCGCCAAAATTTTGCTGAAATTCTAATAAAATAGTGAAATCTGCCATTCTAAAGCTGTAAATTGATTGGTCAGCATCACCAACTACAAACACTGAACGGTTTTCCCAGTTCCATTCACTCTTTCTATTTTCGCCATTTGTCACTAAAAGTTGAATTAAATCATATTGAGTTCTGTTTGTATCTTGATATTCATCTACTAAAATATGACAAAATTTACGATGCCAATAACCTAATACTTGTTCATTTTGTTGAAATAATCTTGTCGGAATGAGAATTAAATCATCAAAATCTAATGCGTTATTTTCTGCTAGTTTATCTTGATAACGGCTGTAAACATCAGCAATTACACGACCGCGATAATTTGGTTGTTTACGTTCAAATTCTTGTGGTGAAAATCCTTGATTTTTGGCGTTGCTGATGGCGTAGCGAACGGATTTAGGTTCAAATTTTTTACTATCTAAATTAAGTTCTTTAGTAACTATTTCTTTGATTAAGCTTTGTACATCAGATTCATCAAAGATGGAAAAGTTTTTATTCCAACGTCGTCCTTTTTCATCTTGATATTTTTCGATATCATAGCGCAGAATCCGCGAAAATAAACTGTGAAAAGTTCCACACCACATATTTTTGATTGTGGTACGGTAGACTTTTGATTGCAGTTGGGTCTGCTCATATTCGGGTAACAAATCAAATTTTTGACCGTATTCCTTAATTGCCAATTGTTCAGCAAATAGCCTTTGAATCCGTTCTTTCATTTCCCGTGCGGCTTTATTGGTAAATGTCACCGCTAAAATATTTTCAGGGTTAACACGGTGTTTGAGTATTAAATTAGCAATGCGATAAGTCAGCGCCCGGGTTTTACCAGAACCAGCACCAGCGACAACTAGCAACGGTCCGCAGTAATGTTCGACAGCTTGACGCTGACTAGGGTTGAGATGGCTAAGAAAATCAATTGTGGTGGTCATGGGTATAAATGAGCAACTCGATCCATTGTAGCTATTGATTAATATCAACTTTTGCTTTTTATGTCAAAGGTAAACTGACTCTAAAAGTAGAACCAACACCAAGCTGACTGTTGACAATAATTTCACCACCCATCATTTGGCAAAAATGATGGCTAATGGCTAATCCCAAGCCTGTCCCACCATATTTCTTGGTTGTGGAGATATCCCCTTGTATAAAGGGTTTAAATAGCTGCTGTTGTTGACTCGGTGACATTCCAATTCCGGTATCAGTCAATGTGAAAATTATTAACCCTAGTGGTGCTTCCTTGCGGATGTTTATTTTGTCAATCTTAACAGTTAGGGTAACTCTGCCATTGGTGGTAAACTTGGCAGCATTGCTGAGTAAATTTAGTAATACCTGTCGCATTCTGGTTTGGTCAGCATACATTGTTCCCAGATACTGGTCACATTCCACTATCAAGGTGTTCCCATTTTTTTCCATAGCTGGTTTAACTGTATGCACAACATTATTAATTAAAGTTATGATGTCAAATGTTTCTGGATAGAGAGTCATTTTTCCAGCTTCGATTTTGGATACATCCAGAATGTCATTAATTAGTTCTAATAAATGTCTGCCCGCAGAATTGATAGTTTCTAAATCTGTAATAAAATCTGGGGATGCACCAATGTCAACCGCATCCTCCTTGAGTAGTTGACTTAAACCAATAACAGCGTTTAAAGGTGTGCGTAATTCGTGGCTGACATTAGCAAGAAATTGGCTTTTTGCCTTACTAGCAGCTTCTGCTAATTCTTTGGCTTGTTCTAGTTGTTTAGTTCGCTCAGATACTCGCTCAATTAAGCGATTTAAAGATTTAGCCAGTAAGCCAATTTCATCTTGCGTGGTAATAGGAGCGCGTAAATCAAAATTAGATTTTCTGGCTACCTGTTCAGCTACTTGAGTTACGGTAATCACAGGTTCAGCGATCGCTCGACTGGTTCGCCATGCCACAACAGCAGCCACAGCTACCGATAAGAGCATACTGACTATGACAATTGTTCTTTCCACAAATCTAGCTTGCTCTACATCTGTTCGTCTATCCTGCTCTTGTAATTGAGCAGTTCTTAAAATATTGGTTAATTGATCTGATAAACTATCTAGTTCTTGGACTGTCTGACTCTCCATGGTTGCCAGCAACTTTTCTCGCGCTACTTCTATTTGTTCTGGCTTGACGTTGGGAGTATCCAGGGGACGCAAAATATTTTCTATTTTCAGAATATAGTCATTTAAATTAGTAGAGTAATTGTATAATAAAGTTTCCAAAGTGGCGCTTGTAGCTGCCAGTGTCTGAGGCTGGCTACTAATATATCCGGTAATATTTTGTTCTAATTTCTGCGCTTGAGCAACAGATTTGAGAAATTCAGTTTTTTTCTGATGTAATTTTTCTGAATTTGATAGCACAGCAACCAAGTTTGAGCTATGTAATTGAGCCTCAATTACAGCATCTTTATAATTATTTAGTAATTGTTCTTGTTCATTGGCTTGATTGAACTGCCTAACTTCCCTTCCTCGGTAATAGTTAGCCAGAACCAACCCAGTCAAGGAGCCAAAAAAGCCAATTCCAATAGCAACAAAGTAACCATAGCCAATTTTTTGATGGATACGCCAAGAACTAGCCTTGAGTTTCCGACGCGAGGGAAATTCTATAGTTGGGAGTTCTTCTATTTTTGGCTCTTGAGATGGCGCTTTTTTGCTTTCCAAACTTTTGTCAACAAAGGTTGGTTTTTGATCTTCTGGCATCCTTGCAATCCCTTAACCCTCCCACAAATATCACCCACAAGTCTAGCCTTTATCATCACTGGTGATGTAATTATAATTGATTTTATCGGGTTTGATAATAGCAGCAAATCATTCGTGGCTAAAAAATAGGCTTAACTTATGACAATCTGGAAATATGTTAGGATAAACCCAATATCATAAAATACTCTTTATGTCTAGTCTATATGAACAGAAAAAAAAATTGTTACAGATTAATATCAATATGAATAAGTTAATTGACGAATGCGGCTGAAGATAGTTTTAATATCAGATAAAATCAGCGTTTAGACTTGTATGCATCAGCAGTAGATTGATTTTTGCATAATTTGTGCTTCGATGAGTACGATGATGAGCAAATGACATGGCATGGAATAATCACAGCCTGAGTATTCCAGTTGGTTAATTTACACTCACAGAACTCAAAAAGCTGATTTTAATACATCGTGTCGCCTTTTGACTTCTATCCTCTTACTGACTTTCTACCCTGTAGTTGATGCAGTAAAGGTAATAGGGAATTATGGTTATAAGAAACTAAAACGCTTTTTTAACCTAAAATCAATGGTGCTGATGCAGGAATCAATTGCCTACAGGAGCAACCTTGTAGTTGGAATTGTGCAGATTAAGAAAACTCAACTGTCAAAATAATGGGAGTGAAAATGCAAGAACAAGAATATACAGAAACCAAGTCAAAAGAGACAACTATCCCAGATATCAACACCCAAGTTGGTAGCATTACCAAACTCCAGCCTCCGGTGCAGTCTCAAGAACAATGGCTTAAATATGGGCAACAAATTTCTGGTTTTTTAGGAACATTACCTGACTATGTAGGTAACTTTTTTAATCAGTATAAACAGCCTATAGTTACTCTTGGATTAGTAGTTACAGCTATAATCGCTGTTAAGGTACTATTAGCTGTACTGGATTCTCTTAATGATATTCCTTTGGTAGCGCCTACTTTTGAGTTGATAGGTATTGGTTACTCTGCCTGGTTTGTTTATCGCTATTTGCTCAAAGCATCGACTCGACAAGAGTTAACCAGTGAAATTACAACCCTCAAATCACAGGTTGTTGGTCAAGACTCTTCAGAATCTTAAGAAGTTCAGGAGTTCAGGAGTCAGGAGGAAGAGGTGACAGGTGACAGGTGACAGGTGACAGTGAAGAGGAAAGGAAGCAGGGAACATACAGAAATTTCTCTCCCCTACACCCTACACCCTACACCCCATACCCTGCCTCCTTAAAGCACTCGTAAGATACTGGGAATACTATCTATTCCCTCCAGGGATTGAATTTCGCCTAAAGCTTGTCTAAAGTCTCCTTCTCGAACATCATGGGTGACAACCACAATTTCCGCTAGTTTTTCCTGAAAGCCTGTTTGGACAACTGACTCCAGGCTAACGCCATATTTACCAAAACAAGTACCCAATTTACCGATGACTCCTGGGTGGTCTTGGGTGAGGAAACGAGCATAAAATCTGGTGACAAGTTCAGAAATTGGAGAAATTTGACAGTAACCTTGATGTCTACAAGCTAATAAAGGATTGGGATTCGCTGTATTAGTTTTGAGCGTCGCCACAAGATTGAGGATATCGGCACAGACAGCACTAGCTGTAGCACCTGCACCCGCACCAGGCCCAAAAAACATCACCTGGCCAATGGGTTCTCCTTCAACAAGAATGGCGTTATAAACACCATTAATACTAGCTAAAGGGTGAGTTTGGGGTACTAGGGTGGGATGAACTCTGACTGATAACTGAGAGTTCTCACCAGTTTGGCCTTTGGCTATGGCTAGTAGTTTAATCACAAATCCTAATTTGGCAGCATAGGCAATGTCTGTCTTGCTGACTTGACGAATGCCTTCACAGTAGACATCTTGGAGATTAATCCGACCACCAAAACCTAAAGATGCCAAGATAGCAATTTTATCAGCTGCATCCAAACCATCCACATCCGCAGTAGGGTCAGCTTCAGCATAACCTAGACGTTGAGCATCAGCTAAAACATCATTGAAGTCGCTACCTTCCGTTTGCATCCTGGTCAGGATGTAGTTAGTTGTACCGTTGATAATGCCTGTGACGGTATGAATGCGGTTGACACTTAAAGACTGTTTCAGGGGTTGAATTACGGGAATACCACCGCCGACAGAGGCTTCTAGCATCACATATACACCAGCTTGGTTGGCTGCTGTAAATATTTCTGCCCCAAATCGGGAAATTGCGGCTTTATTCGCGGTGACTACGTGCTTACCATTTTTAATAGCGGTGAGGATGAGCGATCGCGCTGGTTCTAATCCCCCCATGACTTCCACAACTATATCTATCTCTGGATCGTTGACAATCCCTTCTAAATCTGAAGTTACTACACCTGATGGCAATTCTACTAAACGGGGTTTGTCTTTTGATCGCACTCCTACCCGATATATTTCTATCTCTTTTAACAGTGGGTGACGACCAACGCTATCTTGTAACAGTTGTACAGTCCCCGTTCCCACCGTACCTAATCCTAATATTCCTAATTTTACACTCACAGATTTTGCACCCAAACTATATATATAAAACAATTGTAGGCGGGGCATCACCCTACCTACAAACTTAGAGTTTAAAACTCGGAACTAATGACCAATGACCAATGACCAATGACCAAATTAGTATGTTTCTACGTGCCAGCGATGTGCTTTTTTGAGATCCTTTTGGTAATCACTCCAAGTCACACCTTCTTTAGCAGCAGCAGCAGTCAAAGCTGCATCAATCCCATCTTCCATACCGCGTAAACCGCAGATGTAAGTGTGAGTTTTTTCGTTTTTAATCAACTGCCACAGTTCATCAGCGTGTTCTGCCACCCGGTCTTGGATGTACATTCTGCCACCTGCGGAATTTTGCTGTTCCCGACTGATAGCATAAGTAAGGCGGAAGTTATCGGGATACTTTTGTTGCATCTCTTCCAATTCTTCCTTGTATAGAATGTTGGGAGTTGTAGGTACACCAAACAACAGCCAAGCAAATCCTTTAAATTGGTATTCTGGGTTAGCTGCTCTTTCAGCATCTTTAAACATCCGCCACAAGTAAGCCCGCATGGGAGCGATACCTGTTCCTGTTGCCAACATAATCACATTGGTTTCAGTGTCATCAGGTAACAACATTTCCTTACCCACCGGACCTGTAATTTTTACTTCTGCCCCTGGTTCAAGGAAACACAAGTGAGTAGAACAAACACCATAAACTGTTTCGCCGCTTTCTGGATGCTTGTATTCCAACTGACGAACACACAAGGATACTGTTTTGTCGTCTACATCATCGCCATGACGAGTGGAAGCAATCGAGTAAAGTCTCAGTTTTTCAGGCTTACCGTTCTTGTCAACACCTGGAGGAATAATACCGATACTTTGGCCTTCGATATATTTCAAGTTGCCACCAGAAAGGTCAAACTTTAGGTGCTGAACAATACCAATGCCACCTTCTTTAACTAACGGTTCATTGGAGATACACTTACCGATAAACGGAGCGTTAGGACGGTAAGTATTTACAGGAACATCAGCGTGTTTGGCTTTCCCTTGAGTCATGGTATTGCCTTTTTTATCCTTAGCAGGTGATTTAGCAAAACCTTTGGTTTCACTACTGTTATTCACAGGTGTGGCTTTACCATTTCCCTCATTGTTATCATTCACAGCAGAGGTGGCTAACTCGCTTACTTCGCTGTTGGCACTAGCTACAGCAACTTGACCATTAACTGGTTCTAAAATTGTGCTTGGCTGAATACTAACAATTTTGCCGCCTAGACGAGTGATCCGTCGCATTTCTTGATTCATGCGGTTGTAAGGCACTCTGATGAACACACTGCCACTTTTACGAATTGGGTAGTTCGTTTGATCAGTTTCTTCGTTCTGACGCAGACCCACCACTTCGTAAACGAAGATGCGGCTACCTGATTCTATGTTGGCAGCACCCTCAACAGCACCTTGATTGTACATTCGTTCTACCACTCCAATATTTACTTAACCGTTTATCAAAAATAATTCCCATCCTATGCCAGCTTTAGTTTACCGGATTTTAGTTGCATAAAACTGGCTATCTGGGAAAACGGCATCATTAAATGATGCCTTGCTCAGTACACTCGGCCAAGACATATTAGGTATGGTAAAGGACACACCTGTTCACCTTCTAAAGTAGAAGATAAGTCTTGGACGGAATGTTAACAGTGAGTCAATTTAATCTTTTTTTTCCACAGTACAGAGTTACAGGGGCATGGGCATGGGGGATTGGGCAGAAGTTAAAGATCTAGGACTGACGCAAGATGTGGCTGAAAACCTTATTATTACGTAGGGGTAATTCATGAATCACCCCTACTTTTGTTCTGTTTTGCGTAAGTCCTGAGATATATATTCCCTGATTCCCTCTTTTCTGAATTTTGAATTTATTTCTCCCCCTACACCCTCACGCCGCTGATTGGTACACTAGAAGATACTTTTTAACAGCAAAACTTGTTACAAAATACATCTTTCTGTTAAAATATAGTATAACACTAGGATTAAATACTTACCAGCCAAGGGTTCAGGATAATTCAGTAAGTAGCCAGGATAACTGTGTTGCTCACTAGCCTGATATTCTACATTTATGCTGGGTAGCAAGAATGCAGGACTTTACCATTGGAGTAGGAAACTGTAACTAAATTTCTACCCGTATACACACATAAATACTCAGTTTGAGTAGATATGCGACTTAGTTTTAAGTCTTTAGTTGGTAACAAGACGGCAATCGGATATATCTAGGTTAGATCAAGCCGACGTTAAGTCGGATGGTGAGCAGTATATAAGTTGAATCCATAGGCTTAATCCACCTAAAAAAGAAATTCCCACTGTTTTTGAGGGAGTAGAGAGATTGCCGTTGATCCTTGTAGTTTTAGAACTTTTGACTAAGATTACAAACTGAGTTATCTACTATTGACTACCTTGGGGTAGCTTTGTTCAGATTTCTATGAGCGGTAAGCTCTTGGTTTCAAAAATCTGTTGTGAGAAAAATTATTGATTCACACATCTTTTTTAGTATTTAGAGGAGATTTATGACAAGTAAGCCGGAACGCGTGGTATTGATTGGAGTAGCTGGAGACTCTGGTTGCGGTAAATCCACATTTTTGCGTCGATTGATCGATTTATTTGGTGAAGAATTAATGACAGTTATCTGTTTAGATGACTATCATTGTTTAGATCGTAAACAACGCAAGGAAACTGGGATTACTGCGCTTGACCCCAGAGCTAATAATTTTGACCTAATGTATGAGCAAATTAAAGCTCTTAAAGAAGGTAAAGCGGTTGATAAGCCGATTTACAACCACGAGACCGGCTTAATCGATCCTCCAGAGCGGATTAATCCCAACCATATTATTGTTGTGGAAGGTTTACATCCTTTATATGATGAACGGGTAAGAGCCTTACTTGATTTCAGTGTGTACTTTGATATCAGTGATGAAGTCAAAATTGCCTGGAAGATACAACGCGATATGGCAGAACGTGGCCACCGCTATGAAGATGTGTTAGCGCAAATCAATTCTCGCAAACCTGACTTTGAAAAGTTTATTGAACCACAAAGAGAATTTGCGGATGTGGTTCTGCAAGTATTACCAACCAACTTGATTAAAAACGATACAGAACGTAAAGTTCTACGGGTACGGATGTTGCAACGGGAAGGTAAGGAAGGATTTGAGCCAGCTTACTTGTTTGATGAAGGTTCAACCATCCAGTGGACTCCTTGTGGACGTAAACTGACCTGTTCTTACCCTGGTATGCAAATGTACTATGGTTCTGATGTGTACTACGGTCGCTATGTTTCTGTGTTGGAAGTAGATGGTCAGTTTGACAACTTAGAAGAAGTAATTTACATCGAAAACCATCTCAGCAACACATCTACAAAATACACAGGTGAGATGACTCACTTGTTACTGCAACACCGCGAGTATCCAGGTTCCAATAATGGTACTGGTTTGTTCCAAGTGCTGGCAGGGTTGAAAATGCGCTCTGTTTATGAGCAATTGACCGCTCAGGAAGCAAAGTTAGCCGTTCAAGTCTAAAGCCAGCATTGCTGGTAAAAAAAGGGTTGCATCTGTGGGTGTAACCCTTTTTTGATGGATTTATTCACCACAGTCCTCAGTAGTCCAAAATATAGACAGTGAGTGTGTAAATATTGCTATGATTTCAGAAATTAGTAGCTGACCTAAATATCCAAATTTACTCAGTGAACAAAATTCATTTAGGAGGAATATCCTTTGTCTCGTCGTTATTTATTTACCTCCGAGTCCGTAACTGAAGGTCATCCAGATAAAATCTGCGATCAAATTTCTGATACTATTCTGGATGCTTTGCTCACACAAGACCCCACTAGTCGAGTTGCGGCTGAAGTAGTTGTTAATACAGGATTGGTGTTAATCACTGGTGAAATTACTACTAAAGCGAATGTGAATTTCGTCAATTTGGCGCGGAAAAAAATTGCGGAAATTGGCTACACTGATGCAGTTAACGGCTTTTCTGCCAATAGTGCTAGTGTGTTAGTAGCTTTGGACGAACAATCACCTGATATTGCTCAAGGTGTAAATACTGCTCAGGAAACCCGCACCGAGGATAGTGAGGAACTATTCGATAAAATTGGTGCTGGAGACCAAGGGATCATGTTTGGTTTTGCTTGCAACGAAACACCAGAATTGATGCCTTTGCCTATCAGTCTAGCTCACCGTATTGCCCGCAGACTGGCAGCGGTCCGGAAAACAGGCGATTTGCCATACCTGCGTCCTGATGGGAAAACCCAGGTGACTGTAGTTTATGAAGATGGCAAACCAGTAGGTATTGATACAATTTTGATTTCTACCCAGCATACACCTAATATTGGGGATATTACGGATGAAGCTGCGGTACAAGCCAAGATTAAGGAAGATTTGTGGTCAGCGGTGGTAATACCTGTATTTGGCGATATTGCAGTTAAACCAACTGAGGAGACACGCTTTTTAGTCAATCCTACAGGTAAATTTGTGATTGGTGGGCCTCAAGGAGATTCTGGCCTCACTGGACGGAAAATCATTGTTGATACCTACGGTGGTTATTCCCGACATGGTGGTGGTGCTTTCTCTGGTAAAGACCCCACAAAGGTAGACCGTTCTGCCGCTTATGCTGCTCGTTATGCGGCCAAAAATATTGTGGCGGCTGGGTTAGCAGAAAAATGTGAAGTGCAGTTAAGTTATGCCATTGGTGTAGCTAGACCTGTGAGCATTTTTGTGGATACCTTTGGTACTGGTAAGGTGGATGATGAAATTTTGCTGCAATTGGTCAAAGATAACTTTGAACTAAGACCAGCAGGAATTATCCATGCTTTCAATTTACGTAACTTACCCGGTGAAAGAGGCGGACGTTTCTATCAGGACGTTGCAGCTTACGGTCATTTGGGACGGTCTGATTTAGATTTACCTTGGGAACGCACTGATAAGATGGATGTGCTGAAACAAGCGGCTAATAAATCTCTTTCTGATGCGATCGCACCTGCGTTAACTTAAAAACTTCAACAGTAGATCCCCGACTTTTCCCAAAAATCGGGGATCTATTTAATTTTAGATTTTGGATTTTGGATTTTGGATTGTGTTGATTAACTCCAATTTAAAATCTAAAATCTGCTTTACCAAAAAAATGGGTCAAAAGCTCCCCTTGAAAGGGGAAAACAAAAAAACTTTCTCCTTGTTCAATCCTCTTGATTTATCAAGAGGTAATACTTTTGACTTTTGACTTTTGACTTGTGAACTGTCACCTGCTATGGCTTAATCCCAGTCAGGTAGTTGAGCATCTTCTCCACCAATACCAATACCAGTGTTATATATTTCTGCCCCGGTAATGGTTAGGTCATTCATTGATGCTTTGTAGACATTGGAATCGTTAATAGTTGCACTGGTGAGGTTTGCACCGTTAAGATTAGCTTGTTTTAAATTGACATTGGTGACAAAAGCTGATGTTAAATTTGCACCTGCCAAATTTGCTCCGGTTAGGTCAGCACCTTCGAGGTTGGCTTCTGTTAAGTTAGCACCTTGGAGATTTGCACCTCGTAAGTCTGCACCAATTAAATGAGCGCCACTGAGGTTGACTCCTGATAGTTGACAACGCTGACATTCCCCAGTGGACAAAAGTTTTTGTAAGTCCTGTCTATTCCCAGCTTGAACTGAGTTAGCAAACAATAGGGGAGCAACTAAGGCTATTGCTGTTAGTAGCTGACGTTTCATAATAATTCCCCTTTCCTTTTATGGAGTAGCATCCGTCCTTTTCCTCACAAGTTTATTATCTCACCAAATGGTGGCAGAAGATTGATTTATCTCACAAGCTAGATGTGATGTGTTTTCAAGTGGGTAATGATGCTGTAAATGTTGCTGAGTATAGGTTTGAGCTATATCCAAAAGCTGAATTGGGTTGAATTTGTGAAGTTAAATTTATTGTTAATTATTTTTAAGTTGTATCGTAGAGCATAATTTTGGTTGTGGGACTAAATTAAGTATTTTTTACTAGTAACCCTAGATTTTAGGCGAGAAATTCTTGCATATACTCTGTGACTAGTTCTGGCTGTTCTTGCTGTACCCAATGACCAGAATTAGGAATATATTTAATTTGTAAGTTCCTGACATATTCTTCGGTACCGTAAGTCAGTTCTTTTCCTAGGGCCGTGTCATGTTCTCCCCAAATCATTAGAGTGGGAACTTCGAGAATAGGCCAGGTTTTATTTGGGGTTAATTGGGAAAATAAGTTGCGGTAATAGCTTAACATGGCTGTAATTGCGCCCCGTTTGGCGGCTGCGTCTTTGTAGGCTTCTATATCTGTTGTGGTGAAGGCGTTTTTATTGAAGGCTGTACCTTGAATAGCTTTGGCTATAGCTTGATAGTCTGAGGCTTGGAGAAGCAGTTCCGGAAGTAGAGGAAGTTGAAATAAGAAGATATAATAACTGCGTAATAGTTGTTGAGGTGTACTTAAACCTTGGGCAAATTTGGCGGGATGGGGGAGGTTAAGTATAATTAGTTTTTCTACCATGTCTGGGTGAGCGTAGGCAAAATTCCATGCGATCGCACCACCCCAATCATGAGCGACTAAAATACAACTGTCGTATCCTAAACCTTTGATTACTCCTTCAATATCTTTGACAAATTCATCCATCACATAAGCAGATTGCGCTTGGGGCTTATCGCTATCGTTATAACCGCGTAAATCAAGAGCAACTACTTGATAATTTTCAGCAAAGACAGGAATGTGATGTCGCCATGAGTACCAAAATTCAGGAAACCCATGCAACATTAACATTAAAGATCCTTCTCCTTGGGTGACATAATGTAATTTAATGCCGTTGGTGGTGATGTAGGCGTGTGTCCAGGAATTTTCAATGATAGGCATAAGATTTGATGAAGTTACAACTTCTGTAATTTTTACTAAAAGTAATTATACAAAGTATTTTTAAGGAAAAAATCTATTCAAAGTTATACAAACTTGCACAAACAAGGCACAAATGGAAAAATGAAAAGCCTATAGGGCGCAATTATTTCATCATCCAAAATCCAAAATCCAAAATCTAAAATCCGAAATGGTCTTAGGGTGTAAATGAGTAAAGTAGAAATTCGTGGTGTCTGGTTAACCAGAACTGATAGTCAGGTTCTCAAGTCAAGACAAAACATTGTGGAAGCAATGGAATTTCTGGCATTGACAGGATTTAATGTGGTGTTTCCTGTGGTTTGGAATCAAGGAGTTACCTTGTATCCGAGTCCGACAATGTGGAAGATATTTGGGATAGAAATTGATTCCAGGTTCTTGGGGCGTGATCCTCTAGCAGAATTAATAGAAGCAGCGCGGCGGGTGGGATTAAAAGTCATCCCGTGGTTTGAATATGGTTTTGCTAGTTCCTACAATTTAAATGGTGGGATTTTATTACAACAAAAGCCAGAATGGGGAGCATATAATTACCAAGGTAAATTGTTAAAGAAGAATGGGTTTGAGTGGTTAAATGCTTTTGATTTTCAGGTGCAGGAATTTTTGTTAAATTTAGTTTTGGAAGTAGTTAATAATTATGATGTGGATGGTGTGCAGGGAGATGATCGTTTCCCGGCGTTCCCATCGGCAGGAGGCTATGACCCAGGAACTGTACACCGCTACCGCCAACAATTTCAAAAAAATCCACCACAAAACCACAAGGATAAACATTGGTTACAGTGGCGAGCAAATATTTTAACTGATTTTTTAGCATTGCTTTACCAAGAAGTAAAAGCAGTAAATCCTGATTTATTAGTGTCGATGTCTCCGAATATTTATGATTGGGGATTTAGGGAATATTTGCAAGATTCACCAACTTGGTTAAAACGGGGAATTGTGGATATTATTCATCCGCAAATTTATCGTCGTGATTTTCTCAGTTATAAATGTATTCTTAATAGGTTGGTTAATGAGCAGTTTACAGATGCAATGTTACCAAAACTAGCGCCAGGAATTTTGATTAAATTAGGAAAATATCGAATGAGTGCCAATTATTTATTAAAGGTGATAGAATATCATCGTCAGTTGGGAATTAATGGAGAAGTATGCTTTTTTTATGAAGGTTTGCGGGAAAATAATAATCAATTGGCAAAAGTTCTGAGAAAAGGACCTTATGCTGAGTCGGCTTTATTTCCGAATTTAGTAGATTTACAGGATATGAATGTGAGTTATCGCAGGTCTACTTCTATTTTGCAAAGATTAGAAAAACGGGTGAGAAAGTTTTTTCAGGTATAGAGTCAGTGGAAAAATTACAAACAAAACAGATTATCGAAATTCTCAAGCAAGATTTACCGACTTTGTTTGAGCAGGATATTTCATACAATATCTATTCACAGGATATCTTTTTTCGTGACCCGGTGAATAAGTTTAATGGTAAGTTTAATTATCGGATTATTTTTTGGACTTTGCGTTTTCATGGTCAGTTATTTTTTACGGAACTTGCTTTTGATTTACATGATGTGTGTGAGTCTGGGGAAAATACGATTTTAGCGACTTGGACTGTGCGGGGTGTGTTGCGTGTTCCCTGGAAAGCGCGGTTATTTTTTAATGGGTATTCGACTTATAAGTTGAATGATGAGGGGTTTATTTATGAGCATATTGATACTTGGGATAGGGAGCCTGGGGAGATTTTGCAGCAGTTTTTTAAGAAGGGGGAGTGATTGACTTTTTTGTCAGAATCAGGATGTCCAGGATTTAAGGATTTACAGGATTATTGTTACCATTAATTAGTTAAAATTAAATCCTTATAATTTTGACTAATTTTATTTAAAGCCTATTGACAGGTATTTATAAGTAAAATACGATTTCTGTATGTAAAGTGTTTTCACTTATAAATTTATGAACCAGTCTAATAATAGCGAACTTGCAAAGTCAAATGTGAAAAAATTGCTAATTTAGATGGAGTAATTACACCTGAAGAAACTCAAGTAATAGCAGCTATTCGTAAAAGGTTTAATTATCAGGTAGTTTAAGTCCTGAAATTTTTAAACAATTCTCAGAAGTGCGATCGCTGACTTGGTAACTGAATATGATAATTTCTCTTTCTTCCTTTCTTCTTTTGCGTCTTTGCGTGAGAATTTAAGATTTATGAAACGAACCGCAGAGGCACAGAGGACACAGAGGAAGAGTTTTTAAGGGTTTTGATTCAGACAACTGCCGGATATTGCTTCAACACCTGCCTCAAATATTCCCCAGTATAAGAACGCTGATTTTTGGCAACTTCTTCTGGTGTTCCGGCAACAATAATTTCTCCTCCTTTATCTCCTCCTTCTGGTCCCAAATCTATTACCCAATCAGAACAACGAATGACATCTAAATTATGTTCAATCACTAAAATCGAATTTCCTTTATCTACCAATCTTTGTAAAACATCCAATAATTTATGCACATCGTAAAAGGACAAACCTGTTGTTGGTTCATCAATTAAATAAAGTGTCTTCCCTGTTGCACGTCGAGATAATTCTGTGGCTAATTTCACCCGTTGCGCTTCACCACCGGATAAGGTTGTGGCTGGTTGTCCTAACTGCACGTAACCTAAACCAACATCAACTAAGGTTTGTAATCTGGTGACAGCTTTGGGAATGTTTTCACAAAATGCTAATGCTTCTTCAACGGTCATGTTGAGAACATCGGAAATTGATTTATCTTTATATTTAACTTGTAATGTTTCCCGGTTATATCTTGCACCTTTACAAACTTCGCACTGCACGTAAACGTCAGGTAAAAAGTTCATTTCTATGACGTTTACACCTTGTCCACTACAAGCTTCACATCTACCACCTTTGACGTTAAAAGAAAATTGTCCTGGTTTATATCCTCTGGTTTTGGCTTCGATGGTTTGGGAAAATACATCTCGAATAATGTCGAAAACTCCGGTGTAAGTTGCGGGGTTAGAACGGGGTGTTCTGCCTATGGGTGATTGGTCGATGACAATGGCTTTGTCAACGCAGTTTAAACCTTTGATTTCATCAATATCTTTGGGGAAAGGAACTCTTTTTAATAGATGATGTTGTAAAGCTGGATAAAGTAGTTCATTGATTAAGGTAGATTTTCCTGAACCAGAAACGCCGGTAACAGCAACAAGTTTACCCAAGGGAATTTCTACATCTATATTTCTCAGGTTGTTACGATGGGCGTTTTTAATTGTTAAAGTTCTACCGTTTCCTTCTCTTCTTTTTCCTGGTGTGTGAATAACTCGTCTTCCTGATAAGTAAGCACCAGTTAATGAAGCTTCGGCGTTTAATAAATCCTCTAAATTTCCCTGAGCAATGATATTTCCCCCATGAATTCCTGCACCGGGTCCAATATCAACTATATGATTGGCTGCACGAATGGTTTCTTCGTCGTGTTCTACGACTATTAATGTATTTCCTAAATCGCGTAATTTGGTTAGGGTTTTTAACAAACGTCCGTTATCTCTTTGATGCAAACCAATACTTGGTTCGTCTAAAACGTAGAGAACTCCTGTTAACCCAGAACCGATTTGTGTGGCTAATCTAATTCGTTGAGCTTCTCCACCGGATAATGTCATGGCTGGACGATCTAAGGTGAGATAATCTAAGCCGACATCTAATAAAAATTGTAATCTGGCTTTAACTTCCCTTAAAACTAAGTCAGCTATTTGCATTTGTCGGGGTGTCAATTTTAAATTTTCGATTCTTTCCCGACATTCCCGAATGGAAACGCTGGTTAAATCTAATATTCCATATTGTCCCAACTTCACGGCTAAGGCTTCTGGTTTTAATCTTTTGCCTCCACAAACTTCACAAGGTTGGTCTATTAAATATTCTTCTAATTTCTGTTTAACTAACTCCGTTCCCCCTTCATATTGTCTTTGCAAAATCGGAATCACGCCTTTAAAACTCTGCGTCCTCTGTGCCTCTGCGGTTCGTTTCTCTTCTCCATGCAAAACTATTTGTTGCTGTTCTGGTGTTAACTTACTCCACTGAGTTTGTAATTCAAACCCATAAGTTTGTCCTAAACTATATAGCAACTCTAAATAATAGGAATTTTCCTTTTCTGACCAAGGGGCGATCGCTGCATACATAGGTGAATCGGGGTTAGGTATCACCAATTCGGGAGCAAATCTTCTTAAAGTGCCAATCCCATGACAATGGGGACAAGCACCATAGGGAGAATTAAAAGAAAATAATCGTGGTGATAATTCTTCCATTACTGCCCCATGTTCTGGACAAGCAAAGTTTTCTGAAAATACCATTTCTATCGGTAATTCCTGTTCGGAAATACCTTGACTTTCTCCCCCATTTTCTATATACTTACTATGTTGTCGCTCCTGCGTTACCTTATTAGAGGTATCATTTAATACCTCAATTATGCTAATACCGTGGGATTGCTTAAGACAAGTAGTAAGAGAATCGACTAAACGTTCTTGAATTCCGTCTTTTTTAACTAACCTGTCAATAACTAGTTCTATATTATGTGTAATATTTTTATCTAACTCGATAGAATCTGAGAGTTCTAAAACCTCTCCATTTACCCTCACGCGAGCAAATCCTTGAGCAGCTAAACTAGATATGAGTTTGCGGTGAGTTCCCTTTTTCCCCCGGACGACAGGTGCCAGAATTTGGAAACGGGTACGGTCGGGAAGTGCGAAGATGCGATCGCACATCTCATCAATGGTTTGGGGTGCAATAGAGCGATCGCATTTCGGACAATGGGGTTCACCAGCGCGACCATAGAGCAACCGTAGATAATCATAAATTTCCGTGACTGTTCCCACCGTCGAACGGGGATTATGGGAAGTTGATTTTTGGTCAATGGAAATCGCGGGACTTAAACCTTCTATCGCTTCCACATCTGGTTTATCCAATTGTCCCAGAAATTGCCGTGCATAAGCACTCAGAGATTCTACATAACGCCGTTGACCTTCTGCAAAGATGGTATCAAACGCCAAAGAAGACTTACCCGAACCAGACACACCAGTAAACACAATTAACTGGTCACGGGGTAATTCCAAATCAATATTTTTCAGATTATGCTGCCTAGCGCCCCGAATGCGAATAGTATTTTGGCTATTTTGGGGATAGGGGAGGCGATCGCTTAAAGATGTTGCTAGGTGTTCTGACATATTGACAGGCTGGGGAAAGTTGCACTGTGAAACAGTTCTTAATAATACTATTTTTATTCAAGATATGCTATGAGACAGGCCAGATCATCTGCTAACAAATGATATAGGATTCCTGTATTACATCTTTCATCTTTGCGTTGAGTAGGATAGTTTGAAACGAAAATTGCATGAATATGCTGATATTTACTATATATTTATCTACGTATATTAACAGAAGATGGATGTGAAAATATTCAGTTTTTTCACGATTTGCAGACATTAAACAAAATTGTACTGTTTGAGATAGTGAAAAGGATACGTAAAAACTCTGGCTTTAAAATTGCGGTCAATAAATTACTCTCTAATCTAAAAACCTTCCAATATAGAGCATCTGGGTTTTGCATTCCCTAATGTCAAGTTAGGAAAAGTTAGGATTGAGTAAGGCTAATTTTACACCAATCAAAAGTTAAAGTTATTTTTGCAGCCTCATCACTGTAATCAAGCCTAAAATCTTAGTTGTTGGGATAAATTTACTATGTTACGTCGTTTTTCCTTAGCCTCTGCATTACTCGTTGCTGGTTCTATCGTTGCTGCAACTGCTCCCGCAATGGCTGGTACATCAACTGCTAACCTTTCTGCTTCCGCTTCTGTCACCGCCAATTGCACCATCTCTACTTCAGCTCTATCTTTTGGAGCTTATGATCCATTAAGTGGTAATGCTTCTAGTCCTTTAGATGGAACTGGAGCTGTAACAATAACTTGTACAAATGGTGCTAGTGCTGTGATTATGTTAGGTCAAGGTAGCAATGCCGATACTGGTTCTACTGATGCTGCTCCTTTACGTCGCTTGAAAGATGCTGGAACTAACTATTTATCATACTCACTGTACAAAGATGCAGGTCACGCAACGGTTTGGGGAAATACGGCAGGATCAGGTCTTTCACAAACGGGTAATGGTACAGCCCAAACTAATACTATTTATGGTAGAGTTACCAGCGGTCAAAACGTTTCCGCAGGTAGTTATACTGACACCGTAACAGCTACAGTTAGTTTCTAGTCATATATGTTTACAGTGCTATATAGGATGATAGATGCAGTTAATAGTTCCTAAGTTCAGCACTATCAATCTTTACTTATGATAATCAATTGTTTTTGTTGGGCGGGTAATTCCGCCCGCATCTTCAATTAATCAACTAAGGGAGCAAAATTCGCATTCTGCCAAAATAAAATTATGTTTGATTTCCACCAAAAAATAACCAGGTTCGTATTTTTGAGTTTACTAACTGGTCTAGGGCTAAATCAAGTACAAAAAGCTTGGGGGAGTAACTTTCAAGTAAGTCCTGTGCAAGTTTCTTTATCTAGTAAAGTTTCTAATCAAGTTCTCACTGTACATAATGATAGTAATGAACCTTTACGCTTTCAGCTAAAAACCTATGCTTGGAGTCAAGATGCTAAAGGTGAAATGCAACTCGCTGCAACAGAAGATATAGTTGCCTTTCCTGGTTTATTTCCCTTAAATCCTGGGGAACAACGCAGCGTGCGTGTGGGAACTTTAGTTCCTGTAGGTGCAGTGGAAAAAACTTACCGTATTTTCGTTGAAGAACTACCACCACCAAAAACACCGAATAAAAAAAATGAAATTCGTGTTTTGACCAAATTGGGAATTCCGATTTTTCTGCAACCTAGTCAACAGGTTATAGATGGAAAGATTGAAAATATCAATATTAGCAATAGTCATCTATATTTCCACCTGAAAAATACTGGTAATACTCACTTTGTTGCTCAAAAAATTCGGGTTAAAGGTTTGGATGGATCTGGTAAGAGTGTATTTGATCAACAGCGCAATGGTTGGTATATACTTGCTGGTATATCTCAACCCTATGCTCTGAAAATTCCTACCCAAGAATGTAACAAAACTCAAACTTTAGTGCTGGAAGTTAAAACAAATAATAAAGTTTTGACAGAAAGAAGTGAAATGCCTAAAAATGCTTGCACTGCATCAAAATAAACAACCAATTATCTAAGTTTATAAAGTGAGTTAAATCTCATGGAGGTTCAATATTTATTAAATTTTATCTGTGTATTTTTTTTAAGTTTTATTCTTGTATTTACCCCTGCAATGGCAGTACAAGACCAAAAGGCAATATTAGAACTAACTGTTAACCAGATTGCCCAAGGAGAAGTTTTTGTGATCCTTCGGGAAAAAGACATTCTGATTCGCCGTTTGGATCTAGAAAAAGTAGGTTTGAAAGGCTTCTCCGGTGTTCAGGAAACTATTAAGAATGAAATTTATGTCTCTCTGGCTTCCCTAACTTCTGGGCTGAGCTATAATTTTGACGAAAAAGCTTTAACCCTGCAAATAACAGCGCAACCTGATTTACTAGGTACTACTTCTTTACACTTAGGAAATAAGCCACCCAGCAATATTGTTTCTAGTAAAGACACTAGTGCTTTTTTAAATTATGCTTTTAATATCCCTCTAGATGGGGAAAAGTTAAATAATTATACATTTTTTGGTGAATCTGGCTTAAGTGTGAATGGCAACCTGCTCTATAGCAGTTGTTCACGGAAGACAGACGGTGATGTTGTGCGGGGCTTAACGAATTTTACCTTAGATAATCCTAAAAATTTGCAGCGCTGGGTATTTGGAGATTCCTTTGCTAATACAGGTAATTTGGGAGGTTCACTGTTTTTTGGAGGTGTGAGTATATCTAGGGAATTTGGACTTTGGTGCTTATGATGTTTTTAATAATATATCTACAACTTCTACAGGTAGCATAAATTATGATTGCTCGTCAGCAAGTCCCCCTCCCACTTCAATTACCATTGACCTAAGTCAAGGTAATGCTGCTTCTTATAATCCCCGCCAATTACGTAGTATTAATGATTCACTTAATTACAATCTTTACCTAGATGCAGCAGGACAAAATATTTGGGGAGACGGTACAAGTAATCAACACTACACAAGTTCTAATCTTACTGGAACTGTAACAATTTATGGCATTATTCCTGCTCGCCAAAATGTAAAAGTAGGAAATTATACAGACTCAATTACGACTACAATTAATTTTTAGCAAGGTTGTTTATGTAAACTGGAATAAGCTGCTGTGCAGCTAGATTGTATATTGCGATATTGAGGAAAAGTACCCTGAAACTTTCTTCACTTTTGACTTTTGACTTTTGACTTTTGACTTGCTGTTTTACATTTAAAATGCACAACAGCTTATCCCTCTTCTTTTAGAATCAGCATTAGCTGAATGTTTACAAATCCGGTTTTACTTGAGCATTAGAATTAATCGCATCACCAGGTTGAGAAATCATAAAATTCGTTCCTACAGTAACTAATATTCCTAATGTGGCTAAACCCAGCATAGCTATACTTTTTCTCTGTTGTATGAATGCAAGTAAATTATCTATTTTGTTCCCAGAATTCAGCACTCGCATCGGCTTAAGTTCCTGTAAAGCGTCCGCCGCGTTGGCATAACGACGCTTGTGATTAGATTCTACCATTTTCTTTAACCATGAGCGAAAAGCCGGACTGATATAAGGTAGTAATTGTTGAAAATTGAAGCGATAGTTAGCATCAATTAATGTACAAATATCAGCGGCATGGGTATTAGTTAATAAGCAAATTAAAGTTGTGCCTAAACTATATAAATCTGAAGCTTTTGTTAATCCCAGACCAATTTGTTCTTCGGGGGGAATAAAACCAGGAGTGCCTGTGACAAAGGTACTCAAATCAACTTCTGTATCTTGTATTTTTGCTAAACCAAAATCAACAAGATAAACATTTAATTTTTCATCAACTAAAATATTTGCTGGTTTAATATCTCGATGAATTATAGGAGGGTTTTGTTGTTGTAGATAAACTAAAATATCTAAAATTGACAAAGCAATTTGTTTGATTTCTTCAGGATGAAAGCAGCGTCTGGCAGCTAATGATGGTGCTTTTTTATATTCCTGGATTAAATAGAAAAAACCTGGTTTTTCAAAAGAATCTAGATAACGAGGGATGCGGGGATGATTCAATTGCTGCAAAAGTTGAATTTCTCGTTCATAAGCTTTCACACCAGACCAATCAGTAGTCATATTTGCAAACGAGAATTCTTTAATTACTACTTTTTGGTGAGAGTGAAGATGATGTGCTAAGTAAGTAATGCGTCCTCCTTCTCGATTATGTCCTAATTCTTGAATTACTTGATAGCCAACAGCGGTAAAATCTGGATAATTCTTCTTAAGAACTGTCTTGTCATATCCATGATTGATGTCAAACTCCATCATATATACACACAAGTTTATTTCTGTCAATCTTTAGTTAAGAAAAAATATCATTTCCCCTGCATATAAGAATTAGGTAATGGGTAATGTTTTTCTCCTATTACCTATTACCTATTACCAATGATCAATTCCAGATAGTTTTTGCGTTTCAACCTACCAATTCCACAGCTTTGTGTGCTAACCAATGAAGAATTTGAGCATTGACGATATCTGGAACTTCGTCATGGGGACAATGACCGGCATCGGGGATAGATAGGATTTTGATATCTTTGCCATTTTCACGTGCTTCTTCGTAAATTTTCGCCCCTGTAATTGGTGTCCAAGGATCATTAGCACCCCAAATTACTAATAGAGGATATTCTACTTTTGGCAATAATTCCTCTAGAGTAGGACCAGGAGGTGCAGTGAGGATGGAAGCAAAAACTTGTTGCGCTCCGGGATCACAGGATGGCGTATAAAGTATATCAACTAATTCATCTGTGACAGCATTGCGATCGCAGTATACTTGATACAATGTGCGGCGAATTTGCGATTTTTGGCGAATGCGGTTAAAAATGAATTTACCTGTGATGGGGTTAGCTACCAACTTGTGAAAAGTGGCCATGAAAATCCGCAAAACTGGGTTTAATTCATGGGGACGATGACTCAAGCCACCCGCAGAGTTAATTAACACACCACCACAGGCGATTTCTGGGTATTGGGCTAAAATCATTAAACTCAAAAGTGCGCCAATGGAATTACCAATAAATATAGCTGGTGTGTGAATATGTGCATAATAAAAATCTTGCAATAGTTCTGCCCACACTTCCATGTTATAATCTATGGCTGCTTTATCAGAACCACCAAAACCCAACAAATCCACAGCAAAGACGCGATATCCAGCATTAGCTAAAACGGGAATATTTTTGCGCCAGTGACCGATGGAAGCGCCAAAACCATGAATTAGCACCAAAGGCTGACCGCTACCCATGACAGTGTATTGAATTTTGTAATCTCGCCAAGTCCAAAGCTGTTTTTCTAATGTTTGTAAGTCCTGAGTTGTTATCGTCATTAGTTAAGATTCCTAAATTATTATTTCTTTATATTAATCCTCCTAGGATTCTAGACAAAACATTAGGGAAAAAGCTATATATGGCGTACACTATCACCTGTAAGTTTCACCTAGATCAAAACCGGAATATTTTAAGTAACTTGTTATATACTTAACATTCTAGGTGTATAAGTACGGTGTGAGATAAATACCATGATTTTAAGTAGATTAACACATTTTAAGAAAGTTGTTATTGCTGTAGTTTCTGTCATAGCGTTGTCACCAACAGATTCTACTTTGGCAGCATCAGATTTATTTGCTACAGTCGCATCAACATCTCATGGTGAGAATAAGCAGCTTTTAGCACAAAACCCTACTTCTGAAGCAGTAGACACAGATAGTACAACAACTATTGAAGGGGAAACTGTAACTACAACTACTACTTCTGTAAAAAGGGAAAAATCAGGATTTACTCTCTATATTTGGCAACCTGGAGGGACAATTTCGGAAGTAATTGCCCGTATTTCTATCAAAGGTAAGCATGGTGATAAATATTATCAAGAAAGATTTTTAGGTGATTACAAATATAAAATTAAACAGAAAGCTAAGTTTGTTAATGGTTTTAAATTGGGCGATCGCATCGTGGTCAGGTTATATGATAATAAAAACCGTTTGATTGGCTACACAGAATTTGCGTGCTTGCCCGAACATACAGCAGTAAACTTAGTTTTATCCGCCAACCCAACAGAATATCAAGTAGTTCGTGTTTTTTATGGAACTGATAACAATGAAGATAGCATTGTTGACAGAGATGCTACCATTGCCTACGACTACTTTACAGAACTGAAAAATCAAAAAGTTACCTTTCTCGAAAGTTCAGAAAATATCAACATTACTCAGTACCAAGCCGCAGGTTTTTCCAACGTGGCCAAAACCAGTGTTTATCCTGCATCTTTCAGCGAGGGAGATTTTGCTTTAGCAGGTAAAACCATCAGCATCACGGATGCTAAATTAGCAAAAGCTTTAACCGCTAATCCTGGTAGTTTGGTAGAATTGACTCAACTGAGCAAAGACTCTACATTTCCACTGAATCAGTTATTGAGTAAATATCGTTCTGTAGGAGTAGCGAAGGGTATTCAAGTTACATTTTCTGATATTTCCAAAGACTACTGGGCTAAAGATTATATTGCTGAATTGGCCGCAATGGAAATAATTGATGGTTATCCCGACGGTACATTTCGTCCTAACGCCCCAGTCACACGCGCCCAATTAGCGGCATTGTTGCAAAAGACCTTTATTAAAAGTAAAATTAGAAATGCGATCGCATTTCGAGATGTTCCTAAAGATTATTGGGCTTATGATGCTATCCGCGAAACTTACGAAATGGGCTTTTTTACCATCCTCAACAGCAAAAACTTCAATCCCTCACAAAAACTCACCCGTTTAGATGTTTTAATCACATTAGCAAAAGGATTGAATTATAAATTTACTGGTTCAACAAAAGATATTTTATCTATTTATAGTGATGCCTCCAGTATTAGAAGCGAACATCGAGATTTTATCGCCGCACTTACACAAAATGGCGTAATTGTCAATTATCCTAATATCAAATTGCTGAATGGTAAAAAGACTGCCACAAGAGCAGAAGTTTGTGCGTTATTATACAGAGCTATGGTAAGTGCTGGTGAAGCTGCTGATTTCGCTTCCAAATATACCATTCAGCCTGTTATAAAAGGTGACAGGTGACAGGTGACAGTGAGGGAATAGTGATTAAGTCACATCATTTCTCTGCAATATTACCAGTTTCTCAGACTGTTTTTAATTGGCAAAAAACAGATTTTATAGAAGTGTTAAAAAACGCTGCCAATACCGCTGGACTAACTGTAGTGGGTGAAGTGAGTTTTGCATTTCAACCCCAGGGAGTATCAGCAGTTATTTTATTAGCAGAATCTCACATAGCATTACACTTTTGGCCAGAGGAAAGTAAAGTGACAATTGATATTCATATATGCGATTATCAAAAAGATAATTTAGTAAAAGCACAACTTTTGACACAAATACTCACACAAGAAATGAGTAGTTGTGAATATCTGAATAATTGGCATTATTTCGCTATTAGTGGGTAGAAAAATTTAGATTAAAACTTAGGACTTATCCCAAATTAATATGAAGCTATGCTGCGGCAACTTGGCATCAAACCATTGCAGTAAGCACCATTAGTCTCACCCTTACACCCCTACACCCCTACACCCTTACACCCCTACACTCCTATTTCTTAAAAACACCAAGCAATTAAAAAAGAAGCCGCAATATAAGCAAAAGCTTCGATTAAACCTGCACCCACGTTAGGTATTTCTTGATTCACAATTTCCTCAGAAATTTTTACCCCAGGGACTAAAATTAAATCAGCTAACCAACGAATTCCTACTAAAGAAATCAAGCAAAATATTAGAATCAAACCATATTGAGTAAAACTAACCAGCCAATTTGTAAACTCTGCGTTAAATGCCACTCTCACAATATTACCAGTGGCAATTAATAGACCTGCTAAAGCTACACCTGCGGCGGGGTTATTGCGTTTTTCTATTTCCGCAAATACATTATATTTAGTCACACGCGGATATAGAGAACTGACTAGTACAAGTACAAATAACCCTATTAACCAACACACAAAACTCACCAACCAACCACCAGTTTCACCAGCTAAAGCCGAATTTAAAATTAAGCCATTAGCAATGTGGTTTCCTGCTTCTACATTCGCTGCACCAAGATTGCGGTCTTGAATAATTTCACGTTCACAATTGAATTGACGTAAAATAAATTTATCTCCTACCCATGCACCAGCTAACATGAATATAATTACTGTTGCACCATAGGTAACTAAATTAATAGCTTTATCTTGCCAATTAACTGCGCTTTGTCCTAAAACCCCACCCAAAGCAATCACAATACCGAAATAATACCCTACTAAAGCAATAGCAACAGCAGGATTATCTTTGACAAATAATTCTAAATTTAATTCTAAACCTCTGCGAAATAACTTTTGATAAGCAAATTGTCCTACCCAAAATAAAGCAAAACCAACTACTAATTCTATAAAAATCATACCTGCTTGATTGAAAAAGTTCATGATAATTTCATTCATTTTTACCACCTGCTATTTATCCCTTGCTAATCTTTGAAACAAGCTAATTAATGTATCTGCTAATTGGTCATAAAAGAAATAATCATGAGCGCCAATAGTTTTTATATATGAACCGCCAAACTGACTTTTAAATTGAGAAAATTTTGCATAACTATGATTAGGGTTATGGGTAAAACCATAGAAATCATAAACTTGACAACCACGAAGTTTTGCCCTTTGGATAGCTTGCCAATGTAAGCCATAATTTGCCATCACTTGTTTATGTAAGAAGCTACTACCACCATATAAATAAGTTGCAGTATGACCACAATATACTACTAAAATAGCTGCTAGTATTTCTCCATTCCAAGTAGCTAAACCAATTTCTGCCATATTTTCAGCAAATAAAGTTTGGCAAAGATTGATGAAAAAGCCGTAGGGTTCACCAAAAAACTTTTGACGTTCTACAGTTTCCCAAAATAAATCATAGAATAAAGGTATAGTTTGGGAATCATTACTAAATTCTATTTTCACTCTATAACGTTGACTAAGACGAATGTTGTAGCGCCCTTTTGGTTTCATAGATGCAAAAATTTGCTCTATATTTGGGCGTAAATCAATTAATAAAGTTTCACAAGGTAATAAATCAGCAGGTGCGCGAACAAAACTTTTTAAGTAATCAGGCTTTTCTGTCCATAGTGGTTCAATGCGGAGTGCGATCGCTCCCTGTTCTCGTGCTAAAATTTCCCCTGTATTTAACAGTAATTGCATTCCTAGTTCTGATTCCATTTCTAGTAAAATAGGGCCACCAGGAGCAATTAACAAGTTCGCTTTATTGGTATGGGGATATAAATAATAAATACACCCACCTACCAATTCATCATTTAAAAATAATCCATAGCGAAAGGTTTTATAACCTTCTAATTCCTTAAAATCAGCCCAAACTGTAGTTTGCATAAAGCAACCATGCGGTGTAGCCTTCACTAGCAAATTCCAAGCCGTAGTTTCGGAAGCTTTTAATTCTCTGACAGTTAAGGACGAATTTTTTTTACCTACTTTATTGGGGAGATAATTATTAATATTCATCGCTGACCATTTCGCATCCTATTGATGATGTTAAATAACCAATAACCACCTAAGCAAGTGAATATAAAACCGATTAATTTTCCATCTCCAGTATCATCACTGGAACTAGAACTGCTGCTACTACCATAATATGAGCCTTTAGCAAATACTGAATCTGGTGCGACTAAATTAGCCATTAATAAGGTTATAGATAACAACGCCATAAATTCAACCATTTTAGGATTTAATGTTCCTAACGGCTGATTAGAGTTAATTTTATCAGCTAAATTTTTTAATTCTCTAGCAATTTGTGGTGGTAATTCCTGCGCTCTAGCTAGTAAACTAGTCAGTAACTTTTGAACGTCTATTTCTGATAATAATTCTTGCAGATGGACTAACCAAGATGTGGTCATCTTAGAGTCATGGTAGGGATGGCGTACTGGTAAAAATTGATTGATATCTGGTGAGTCTTTTTCTGTTTCAGGAGTAGCATAAATATTTTCTATCCAAAACTTAGCTACTGATTCTAAATCAAGTGAACTAATAGATTCTATATTGGCGTTTACCTGTTCATTAATATCTAAAAAATCCAAATATTCATTAGTGCTTAAATCTAAATTTTCTGTTTGGGTGGGATAATTCAACAAATAGTAAAATAACTGTTCATTTTCCAGAGTATGAATAGTTACTTGATGACGAGATGCTGCTATTGTTTCCTCAAATATAAAGGCTGACAATAACTTTTCTCGGTTTAAATAATTTAAATGATTGGGAAAGTGAATATGTTGAATTTCTTCTCTCAAAATTTCTTGTGATGATGCCAAAAGGAAACCCCAATTACCATAACCATGTCCACGAAATGAGGGAATTTCAAGTTGTAAGGGTTTAGTGAATAAATTTATTGATAATAACGTTTGATATAAACACCAAAAAGCTGGATTATTCTGATTCGGTGAAACACCATTCACAGCAATTATTCCAGAGTTCATTAAAACACGATTAACTTCTTGAAACCATTCCTGACTATAAATTTTCGCTTCTTCAGCAGAATTGGGACAGGTAAAATCGCAAATTACTATATGATAAAAATCATCAGCCAATTCTCTAACAAATCCAAAAGCTTCTTGAATGTAGACAGTAACTTTCTCTTGTTCTAAACTGCCTAAATTATAAGGTTTAAATACTGTATTAGCTAATTCAATAACTTGTGGATTATAATCTACCAAATCTATACTTTTAACCTGCTCAAAACGTAGTACATCCCTAGCAGCTAATCCATCACCACCACCACAAATTAAAACCCGCAAATCTGTATCAGGAAATCTTTGTATTGCCAAAGATATGGCAGGAATTACTAGATGTTCATGATAAATTGCTTCATCAGCACTATCAAACTGCAAATCTCCATTGATATAAAAGGCAATACCATCATCATAATTTTCAGTAAATAAAGAAGTAGACATATAAACTTTACCCAAATAACATTAATAATATGCCAATTGACAAAAATGCAAGTGCAATTATCATCTCAATAATTAAGCCAGGAGCAAAATTCCAAAGCCGACGTTGTGAACCGACACCTTTTTGAATTTTGTTAAAATCTTGAAGTTGTACCTTTTTAGTTGAATAAATATCTAATTGTAGATTAGGCAAAGCTTCTATTGCTAAATTGATTAAATGCTCTTTATCCCAATAATCCCAAGTTATTCGAGATTTTACTTTTCCTTGAGAATCATAATCACCCTCAGTTTGTGACTCAAAATAATAGGATTTATAAAAAAGTTTCAATTCAGGATAGGGAGTATTTAATGCTTGCATTTCTTGCCATAATCTAGTTAATGGAATTAACTCTTCTTTAGAGTCTGGCAAATATAAAGTCACATTTTCTAACTGGTTAGAAATATACCAAGCTACAGAATTTTCTTCTTCGTTAGGGTCATGTTCTCGCAATAGGTAATATTCTGAACCACCTGATGATACTAACAACCATTCATCTGTTTGATATCCTTGGGGGTCTTGATAGGTGCTGTAATCTTTTATATCCCAGTCCACACCAGAATATCTCACGCGATCGCCTGGACGCAAGGCATGAAGTTGAGTTTCAATATCAACTGTATACATACAAGTTTAACCATGAGTAACTGTAACTTTCAGAACCTGCTTGAGAGATACATCACTATATAATCTATTTCTAGTTTTTCCTAAAAAATTTTAAAATCTATTTACATAACTGAACTATAGTCGTTTTTAATGTATAATTAACTACATAAAACACCATGAACTACAAAAAGACTAAGTATTAATTCATCTATTGTGCATATAAACATCTCGAACAGGAAAGGGAATTTGAATTCCTTCTTGTTGATAGCGTGTATGTAATTTTTTCACCAATAAATGTTTACCAATGCGCTGATCAAAAAATATCTACTCAAAAAATATCTGATACATTATAATTAAAAAAATACTTATTTACAGTCATTATTGAGCTAAAAAATATCGGTGTAACTCGCCTAAGCAATGGATTTACCAATTATTTATCATCCAGATTATGTTGCTCCTTTACCACCAGGACATCGCTTTCCCATGTCCAAATTCCGACAACTGTATGAATTGCTGTTAGCAGACAAGGTAGCACATCCAGAACAATTTCACATTCCCGAACGTCCACCACAAGAATTAATTGAGTTAGTCCACACACCCAATTATGTGCAAGCTTACTGCGAAGGAAAATTAGAACCAAAAGCACAGCGACGCATTGGTTTACCTTGGAGTCCAGCTTTAGTAAATCGTACCTGTGTTGCAGTAGGTGGAACAATATTAACTGCAAAATTAGCAATCAATCAAGGTTTAGCTTGTAATACTGCTGGTGGAACTCATCATGCTTTTCCTGATTATGGTTCAGGCTTTTGTATCTTTAATGATTTAGCAATTGCATCTCGCGTCATGCAAAAATTAGGACTTGCTAAAAAGATCCTAATTGTGGATTTAGATGTCCACCAAGGAGATGGAACAGCCTTGATTTTTCAAAATGACAACAGCGTTTTCACATTTTCTATGCACTGCGAAATTAACTTTCCAGGGACAAAACAAAAAAGTGATTTAGATGTACCATTACCAATAGGCATGGAAGACGATACTTACTTACAAACCTTAGCTAATTATCTACCAGATTTATTATCAGAAATTAAACCAGATATAGTATTTTATGACGCTGGAGTAGACGCGCACATAGACGATAAACTAGGCAAACTAGCATTAACAGACACAGGCATTTTTCGCCGAGAGATGCAAGTTTTAACCACCTGTGTCAGCGCAGGTTATCCCGTAGCTTGCGTCATTGGTGGAGGTTATGCAGACGATATGAAATCCCTCGTTTGGAGACATTCTCTATTACACCGAGCAGCCAGTCAAACCTACCACCAATTTCATCTTTAACTCTCAAAATTAATCACAACTCTCTCTGCGCCTCTGCGTGAGCAAAAAATCAGGAGTATCCATGCCAACTTTAACAAAAAAACAAAACTCAGAAACCTGGGGATATACCTTAATAAATTCTACAATTGATACTTTAATTAGGCATTTTGAAGGACAAGAAGCAGTTAAATTTTATCCTGATTTTCGGGAAAGAAAAGAACGCGCTCACGAATTAATTTTTGAATGTGTAGGTAAACAACCTTGTCTATTTTATATTCGTCGTCAAGGTGCGGCAAAAGAAAAAGGAGAAGAAATTTGGGATTTAACAATAGCTACAGATGAAAGTGAATTTCCATTACCAAAAAGACTCAAAGAACTAAATAAAACTCTAGGATTTAGAGCCGCAGTCAAAAAAAATGGCTCTAGCGGGTTAAAAATTCTCTCAGCTTATTTATTACAACCCTCACGGGGACAAGTTGATGCTTATGCTTTAGCATTGCCCTTGCAATTAGTTCCAAATCATCATTATCCTATTGATATTTCTCCCAAATTATTGGCACAAATAGCCAAAATGCCAATATGCGGTAATCATGTACCGACAGAAGATCAATTACAAGCATGGAAAGCATTTTTAAAAGTAGAAGAAAGAATTGCTAAAGCTAGACAATTTTGTGTATATTGTAGCAATTATAAATATAGTAAAAATAAAAAAGAAATTTCCTTTGAAATTAATATCAACTCAGCGACCCTTGATGGTTCAGAAGAGAACTTTTTAGAAATAGAGAACTTTTGGGAAAGAGTAAAACAGGCAAAAAATCAAGATATCAAATTTTCTGATTCTATTCCCACGGAAAAAAATCGGCGCAGTAGTCGTCAATTAGGAACTATTGAAAAAATTGATCCAAAACATAATCTTATAAATATCCGAATAGATCGAGATTTAGTTGAATATATAGAAACAGGAAATTATCAACTACCAAAAACAGGATATTTATTTTTTGATGCTGCTGGTGATATCAAACAGATTGAACGTAAAGAAAAAGCCTTAGAACATTTAAGACAAGGACGCACACAGAATCCCTATTTAGGTGATTTCCTATTTGACGCTTCCCAAGCTAGACCTATACAAAAAACTGTCAAACTTAAAGCCCAAGATTTGTTATTATCTTCTGCAAATTCAGGTCAAAAAGCATCTGTTGAGAAGGTACTTGCAGCCCAAGATTTAGTTTTAATTCAAGGACCACCAGGAACAGGTAAAACTACCGTAATTGCGGAAATTTGCTATCAAATTGCTTTACGAGGTGGACGCACATTAATTACTTCGCAAGCTAATTTAGCAGTTGATAACGCTTTAAGTAGGTTAGTTCATAACCCAGTTATTCGTGCAGTACGCAAAGGAAAAGCCGAAAAAGTTGGGGAAGAAGGACAAGCATTTTTAGAAGACCAAGTAATAGATAGATGGCTGGAAAATACCGCTACAGATTGCGAAAATAACCTTACTCAACGACAAGCAAATATTCAAATTCTGAGTCAATTATTAGTATCTAAACAAAGATTTGCTGAATACCTGCAAGCTGAAATTGAATTTAATCAACAACAAGCTGAATTAAAAAAAGAACAGAAAAATTTAGATACAATTTACAAAAGTCAAGAATCAGCTTACAATGAGTCATTAACTAAAAAATCTGAAATTGAATCCTTAAGCAAGGGTTTAGATAAACTGTTAAAATCTCAAGCAAATGTCAACTGGGATGCTTCAGAAATTAAAGAATTTTTACCACTTTTACAACCATATCAAGAAGCAAATCCTCAAGTAGAAAATTTCCGGGAAAATGTACGTCAAGCTATCAAATATACAGATTTACTTGGTTTTGTGCGTCCTGCGCGTGGTGCATTTGGTTTAGCAGTTTGGTTACGTGAAAATATAGCAATTGAGATTTCTGAGTTTAAACCCGCGTTGAATTATGCACATGATGCGACTATAGCTATGTCAGAATTAGCTACATTAGTAGATATTTTCAAACAAAGTTCTACATATTTACATCAATTACAAACAGAGTATCAGCAATCTTTGAATCACGGACAAAACCTGCAACCAACTATTAAAATGTGGGAAAACCGCAAAAGAGAAATTGATTATATTATTGAAGCAGTTAAAGAATGGAAAGTTACAGCTTCTGCTCATCTATATCAAGTTGTAAAAGATTGTCAACAATCTGATTTACAACTAACAGATAATATGCTAAATCTACCACTAGGTTTAGTGATGTTTGCTAATAATTTAAAATTACCACTCGTACCCAAAAATTATCAAATTAAACTACCAGAATGGGAGCAACTATTAAAAGCACTCGCTTATGAAATAGAAGGAAAATTTACTGACAGACGAGGTAAGCTGCACAATTTTAGTTATTTCTTACAACAAAATTTTAGTCAAATTCCCATAGTCTTGTCAAAAAGTGATCGCACCAAATGGCAAGAAATCTATCAACAATTTGAAGATTATCAATTACTCACATCTAAACAGCGGAAATCTCTAGTTGAAAACACCCAAACTTTTTTGATGCAACTGCAAAAAAACTATAGCAAATCCTATGAGTTTAACAACCTTGACTCTACTTTAACTCGAATTACCCAAGAATTACTAGATATTATTTTAGCAAATGCCCGTCAATGTGTTTCAAAAATTAAAACTGAAGCTGAACAACAACTTAATATTCTCCAAAAACAACAACAACAGTTAGATAAAATCCCCAAAAATGATATTACTCAAGACAAGATTCTAGAAATACAATCTCAAGTAGAAAAAGCCAGTCAAGACGCTAATTCTCAACTTGCCAAAGTTGTAGAAATATTGGAATTACTGCATAAACAATCAAAAATACCTGCCCAATTATTTAATTTAATACAACAAGATCTAACAAAACAATCAAATATTTGGGAAAATCATCCAGAATTCTCAGAACAAGTTAAAATCTGGGCAGATTGTATTCTACAACTAGAAACTTTAATTCCCTCATTAGAACCTTTTGCTGTTTTAGAGATGATTAAAGAATCTCTCAATGAGCAACTATCCAACCTCAAAAAAGAAACAAAATCTGCTTTACAGAAACTTAAAAAAATACAAACTAAGATAAATGAATTAGAGCAGCAATTACAACTACAAATACCTGATAATTTAATTCAAGAGCGCAAGTGGTGGGAAGTGACATGGCAAGAAATACCTGATAAATTCAAGCCGCAAATTTCAGAAAATGATTTACTAAATCTAGGAAATTTAAATATATTTAAAAATCAATTTGATATTTGGCAACAACAACTGCAAAACGAAGAAAATTATCTTCATAAATATCAAAACTTTGTCCAAGATTGGATTACAAAACTACGTCAACCTTCAGAACGTGATAGCAAAGATTTAAGACAAATTTATTTAGATAATGCTAACGTTGTCGGTATCACCTGTGTTCAAGCAGCAAATTACAATTTTTCCGAAGAATTTAAATCTTTTGATGTAGTCATTATTGATGAAGTTAGTAAATGTACACCACCAGAATTACTAATACCAGCTTTGAAGGGTAAAAAATTAGTCATGGTAGGAGACCACAAACAATTACCACCCATGCTCGATACTAGCACAGTGGAAGAAGTTGTAGAAACAATGGGTCATACCAAAGAAGAAATGCAATTTTTAGAAGAATCATTATTTAAAAGTCAATTTGAAACTGCTGATTCTAGCATTAAACAAATGCTCAATACTCAATATCGAATGCACCCCAACATCATGGGAGCAATCAATCAATTTTATGATGGTAAATTAGAATGTGGTATTTTAGAAGCTGATACTAAACGCGCTCATTATCTAGCAGGGGAAATCATTAAACCAGAACATCATTTAATTTGGGTAAAAACGCCCAGAGAAAATGTATTTCAAGAAGAACGTTTGGGGACTTCATTTTTTAATCTTAAAGAAATTGATGTCATAGAAAGAATATGTCAGCAATTTGAAAATGCTTGGAGTTCTAAAGTTGCTAATGGTGAACCAAAAAAGGAAATAGCTGTCATTACATTTTATGGCGCTCAATTGAGAAAAATTGATGAGCGTTTACAATCTCACCTTTTCCCCTCTTTGCAAATTAGAACAGGTACAGTTGACAGATTTCAAGGCATGGAAAGACCAGCTGTAATTGTCAGTATGGTGCGTAATAATCCTCAAGGAGATGTGGGATTTGCTAAAAAACCAGAACGGGTAAATGTGGCTTTTTCACGCGCTCAAGAATTGCTAGTAATTGTCGGTTGTCACGATTTATTTACTAGTAAACCCGGTGTAGTTGGTGGTATGTACACAGAAGTTGCAAATATTGTTAATCGTCATGGAGGTTTTGTTGATGTTTCATACTTCAGTTAATAGACCTATTGATAATCAACTCAAAAATATAGTTAAAAAAATCGAAACGGACAATCCTAATTTCTCAGTTTTAGCCGCCCGTCAATTTCGCTATAGTTTACGTCAAAATACTGTAGAATTAACTATCAAAGAACCACGTCAGTTTAACGTGCTTGAGGAATTTATCATTCGTGCCGGAATTGAATTTAATCCTCCACCAACAGCCGATGAATTAGCATCTGTACTTGGGCTAGATTCTGTGTTTGTCAAAAGTACAATTTCTAATCTTCAGACATTACAAACTTTGGTGGTAAAATCACCCATTACAGTAACTGAAGAAGGACGTTTATTTTATGAGCGAGGAACAGTACCTCAGCCACCTTATACAATTCAAATTTATGCTACTTCTGACTCTTTAGATGGAAAAATATATTTTCAATCTGAATCTTTAAATGATAATGCTTCAAGCAATTTACCAGATTTAGCAACATTTGTAAATTTGGAATCTAAAAATCAACAAATTTCTTCTTTATCACTGGAAAACATTCAACAAATGATTCAGGATTCAGGTTTGACAATTCATGTACCGGAAGCAGGAAAATTAGTGACTGCTTTTAAAGTAATACCACCAACTCAAACATTTTGGAAAACAATATCCCTATTTGTAATATTTAATGCGAAGGAAGATAAGTTAAATATTCAAATTCGCAGGAAAAATCTAACTTTAGACACAGCATCAAATCTGCTAAATTACCTATTTAATGAAGGTAGAATTTACTTAGAATCATTATTTGATTTATCAGCAGAAACCATAAATTTTGCCACAGAAGCAATCCGAAAAAATTCGTAATTTGTAAATTCTCAGTTGTTAGTGGTAACAGGCATTAGATAACATATTATTCACCCCATAACTCCATCACCCCAGCCCCGCTGCTCCCCAATTCCAATTCCTGATGCAAAAAATCGTCTAATTCGATACAATTTATGGAAATAAGGAGAGCCGAGGAGAAAAAGGTGGTCTTAACAAAAGGCTTTGAAATTGAGATGTATACTGGCACGCCTCAAGGTGAAATTGTCGGACTCTCCGACCAAATCGTTGCAGATTTGCAGGGATTTATGCGGGAGCCAGATAGCCGCAACGTAGAATACATAACCAACCCATCCACTAACTACGAAAATCAATTGTGTGGCTTACTGCGTCCTAGACAGCAGTTACGTAAATATTTGCAACAATTAAATAATTACACATTAATACCAGGAAGTACCCTATCCTTGGGTGGGAGCGATCGCTTTCAACGTTCTGACCCCAATAACCCCTACCATGACTACATTGAGCAAACCTACGGCACAAAAGTAGTCACCGCCAGCGTACATATTAATGTTGGCATCAGCGACCCGGAAATATTAATGCGTGCCTGTCGAGTCATCCGTCTCGAAGCACCTTTATTCCTTGCCCTGAGTGCCTCATCACCATTCTTAAATGGTCAAGCCACTGGCTATCATTCCACCCGCTGGGGACTCTTTCCCCAAACCCCCAATCATGTACCCCTATTTACCAGTCATGCCCATCATATTCAATGGGTAGAAGAACAGCTAGAAGCCGGAACAATGCAAAACGTCCGGCACTTGTGGACATCAGTCAGACCAAATGGCGATCGCCGTCCATACAATTTAAATCGTCTAGAACTGCGAATTTGTGATTTAGTCACAGACCCCATTTCCCTATTAGCAATTACCGCCCTGCTGGAAGCGCGATTATTACAAATTATCGACAGCCCCAACATCGACCCCCTCACCCAAAGCAGTTTCTCACCGGAAGAACTAATTACCCTAACTGCTAAAAATGAAATGGCCGCAGCCACATCCAGCCTGGATGCCCAATTGCAACATTGGCAAGATGGTAGTACCATAATCGCCAGAGACTGGATCGCCCAACTATATCAAGAAGTTTGGGGCATAGCCAAACAACAAGGCTTCAGTTGTTTCCTTTCCCCCTTACACAAAATTCTCCGCGAAGGTAACGAAGCCCAACAATGGTTACACCTACACAAAATTGGTGTGGATGCCCAGCGTGTCATTAACCAGGCGATTATTGCCACCCACGAACGGGAACAGGAACTAGAAAGCAAATTATTGTGTTCCTCTGTAGTCGCTTAAAATCAAGCCAACAGGCAAGAAAGCAGGAGATCAGAGGAGAATAGACCTCTTGCTTTTTGCCCTATTCCCTATTCCCTAATTTGAGTTTTAAAAATCTAATCAATGGTAAATAAGTAGTCATTATTAACAAAACCTATATATAATCACTATCTATCTTTGGATACAATTCCTCTAATATCCTCAATCAGCCATTTATTTGCTGCTTCCTTACTAGTTGTTTAATTTTTAATTTTTAATTTTTTATTGTTATATGCCCCAGATAGTCCTAGTTAACCCGCAAATTCCCCCAAATACAGGCAATATAGCTCGTACTTGTGCCGCTACAGGGACAGAATTACATTTAGTTGGTCCTTTAGGCTTTGAAATTAGCGATCGCTACCTCAAAAGAGCAGGTTTAGATTATTGGCCTTATGTCAAACTTCATTATCATGAATCTATTGAAGCATTTCAAATCATACATCAACAACGTGGTGGTAGATTATTAGGCTTTAGTGTTCGGGGCAGTTTTAACTATATCAATTATCAGTTTCAAGCTGATGATTGGCTATTATACGGCAGCGAAACTACAGGCTTACCAGAAAATGTTCTCAGTACCTGTAACTCCACCCTTTATATACCTATGCACGAACCTGGCGTTCGCAGCTTGAATTTATCCGTCAGTGTGGCTGTTAGCTTGTTTGAATGTCGTCGTCAGTTAGGCTATTTAACGGGAGTCTAGGGGAAGAAAAATGTAAATTCAGTCAATCGCCAACTGACGTTAAAGATGCTTAGGTATAAAAACTCATCCAGCAATCGTGGACACAGAAGAACCGCTTCAAAGCAAAGAACATAAAACATATTGCCGATGAATTAGTTGCAAATTTTCATCACAAAGTCTTACACCACAAGCGTTTTCTTGCTGACTGCTGACCGCTGATAGCTGATAGCTTCTATAAGTACGATTACGTATATAAATCAACTGAAAACTTAAGGAATAATACTTTCGTCCTCTCAGTAAAAAGAACCGGATTACTCAGCCAACAGACATATAAGAAATTTGTATATTAACTTTGATTCCAAGGCCATTGTCAATGATAGATTTTAGTGAATTCAAATTCTATCTAGTCAACAGATAAAATCAACCAAAGCATTTACAGGAAAGCATCTTAGCTATCTGTATCATGAGACACAATCACCAGACACAAAAAGTCGTTAGTGATTTGTACGGTTGTTTTTTGAGGAAGAAACAACGTAAAGTCTGCTGTTGATAAGACTGATTGGATAAAAAAACCTAGAAAATATCTAAAGTAGGAACATCGTTTTTGTCAGAAGTCGCAGCAGAACAAATGCTAACAGCCATAGTGGACTCAGCAAAGCTATCATATTTGTCTAGTCCCTGGCAGAACAAAGCAATTATCGGCACAGATAACTGTCAAGAGCGAACAATCCTGAATTTTATGAGGAGTGGTGACAGACAAGTCAGTACCAAAATTTTAAGGTTTACTAACAAGTATGAACTTGTCTAAATCAGAGAAGCAGGTTAATCTTGCCTAAGTATCTCTGGTGAATGTGATCTTGATATATCGTTTGATGTGATCTCAATCATGGATTAATATCCAACTGAAAAATCAAGGTCTATTAAGCGAAGCGTGATCATAGGAGGTCGTCTTTGAAACGAGCATTGAAAAAGAGAGTAAAGGCTGTGTTGAACAATACCCCCAACAGCGATGCTGCCCCGGTTGAGCAGTTGAATGAGACAAATCACAAAGCAAGCCGCCGGGCCACAACCCAAGCCGCAATGATTGGCTTGGCAATCTCAATGGGCGCAACCAGCCTTTTGGTGACTCGACAAAGCGATCAAGCCCAAGCAGCTGTTCCTGTTGGTAGTCAAAAAGCAGCCTCAACTATTCCTGCTGTTTCTGACACTGAGATAAAATTTGTCGCCACAAAGCTGGAGTCCCAAGCCGTCTCTTCAGCGAGCGTGCCTGAAAATCCTGTCATCGTGGAACCAACAGCAGTTTCGCAAGTGCCTGGGCTTGAAGCTAAATGGCCAGTTACAGCTACAGAAGTGGCTGTGCAAATTCCTACATCAGAAGCTGACAAAAACGCTATCTACTTACAACCTCAAGTAGAACAGGGATTGAATAGCAACTCGCTTCAATCCAGATTACAACCAGGCAACCAATTACCTGAAACAAGAGTACAACAACTTTCTAGCAATCAAAGTATTGCTGGCACTCAACCCACAGCCGTAACTGTGGCAACAGGAAACACAGTCAATAATGACGTTGATGCACAACTGAAAGCGCAGCAAGAGTTTGCACTAAATCGCTTACAGGAAAAATCGAACCGTTTAAGAAATAGTCTGGCGGAGTTGCGGTCTGAGGAGACCCAAAACGTATCATCAAATCGGATTGAGGTAGCACAACCAACCACTGTAGCTGATAACACTTTGCCAGCACAGTCAGAAGATGCAACAGAAGGCAGCCAAGCCAACCTAATATCCAGGTTAAAAGGAGAAAAGCAAACAAGTGCGCCAATGCAGAAGCTAACCACATCTGCACCAACCGCACCCAAACTAATTGCCCAATCACTTGGGACAACTTACGAAGTTAGACCTGGAGACACATTAGCGGAGATTGCTAGTCAATACGGTACTTCAGTCTCAGAAATAGTCAAAGCTAATAACCTGACAGATCCCAATCAACTGCAAATTAGTCAACAACTGATTATTCCTACTGCTAGAGCAGAACGGAACAGTTACAACCAATCAACCTTAGCAGTTCAGCCTCCTTTCGTCCAGCCTAGCAGCAAGAACACTGTTGCTAGTTCTACAGTTACCAGTTCTACAGTTGCTAGTTCTTTGGTCAGTCAACCTGATTTAGATGCCAATCTACCTCAAGTTTCACAGTCACCAGTAGTAACAAACAACAGCAGTGCTGCTATTTCTATTCCAGTAGTTAAGGATAATCAACTTCAGGTTAATACTCCTGCTACTACCAGTAGTGTCACCATTCCTGTACCTTCTGTACCACTAGCTCAGGATAATCAGCTTCAGACAAGAGAAAATGACCTTACTTCACCTATCTCTTATGGTGTGGGTGGTGAGAATCAACTAAACAATCGTGTCACCAAAATCCCAACCAATCAAAAAGAACCTCAAAAGGTAGCTAGGGTCAAAGGTAACGAACGTCTCCGCAGCTTACAAACAGAAATTGAAAGACTACGCGAAAAATATCGCGCTCAAGAGTCTGGTGTAACTGTACAAACAGTAAATACAGCAGATGAAGCACCTGTACCCGTTGTAGTTGAAACTGGCAAGGAATTTGCTCCTGCTAGAGTTAATTCCCAACGTAATGCAGTGGCAATTCCTGTACCTACACCTGTATTACCCAGTTACAGCGAAAAACCTGTTAAGCCCCAATTCCAAATGCGTGCTGCTCGTCCCATGAACGAGCCAATGAACCCAGAATTCCTGCCAAATCAGACCAATTCGGCTGGTAATTCCTATCGCAATAACCCATCTGGCATTAGGTTACAAGTTCCTGCTGCTGGTACTAATGCTACTGACTCTTTGGGTAAAATGCGCGGAACCAGAGTGTCTCCCGCATTACCACCTTTAGCAGCAGTTGACTTATATCTGCCTAAAGCAGTTGATCAGAATACTAATCCCCCATCTACTTCTTCTGCATCTTACATTTGGCCAGCAAAAGGTGTTCTCACTTCTGGCTACGGCTGGCGTTGGGGCAGAATGCATAGAGGTATTGATATTGCTAACGGCGTTGGTACACCTATTTACGCTTCAGCCGCTGGTAGGGTAGAAAAAGCAGGCTGGAATAACGGTGGCTATGGTAACTTAGTGGAAATCCGCCATTCTGATGGTAGCATGACCCGCTATGCTCACAACAGCCGCATTTTAGTGCAAGTAGGGCAAGAAGTGGAACAAGGACAAACTATTGCTGCTATGGGTAGCACTGGTTTTAGTACCGGTCCTCACAGCCATTTTGAAGTTCATCCAGCAGGTAAGGGTGCCGTTAACCCCATTGCTTTCTTACCATCACAGGCACGTCTATAACTGCCTAGCTGTGAGTTAATTCAGTAACTGCCTGATCCGTTGAGGGAGAATTGCTCCCTCTTTTATTTTGGAAAAAATTTTTGATTTGGCAATTGCCACAGGCAAAATTGTATGCTATCTTAATAGAAGTTGATAAAACAACACGGCTCAGTAGCTCAGTTGGTTAGAGTACGGGACTCATAAGCCTGGGGTCGTCAGTTCAATTCTGACCTGAGCCATTCTTAAAATTCATGGGTAATTAACCGCAGATGCACGCGGATGAACACAGATGATTGATCTGTGTTTTGTTTTATGTGGGACTAGTAACAACACTGCACAGTTAGTTATCTAAAAGTTGTCAGTTTCCTTGGGGAAAGGTGAAAGGGTAAATGGTAAGTAGTCGTGCAAAATAAATTTCATAGTTAGGAGAGAGAACTCTTAACAGGGAACAGGGAACAGGTAAGGAATACAAACATTTTTGTTTTCAATCAATATGTGTAATTAATTTTGCTTGGGTACTTAAAGGTTTTTTCAACCTTTTCTCCTTCTCCTTTTCCGACAAAACCCTACAAGTATTGTTACCTAATGGGGATTTTATTGTTTGGGTGAAAGAAACCCAAATTTGGTAAAAATCCAGTGATACCATTCTTGATGAGTAGTAACAAAAGTTAAAGCTGATTCCAAATCTATATCTAAATCTTTGTTATAAATACTGATAATTAGATCATAAATCAAATCGAAAAGAATTCTATCTTGTTTATTGAATAAAATAAAATTACCGTTAGCACTATTTTCTAATTGTTTTATTCTTTCCTTTCCGACTTTACCACTAATCTCTGGTTGACGTTCATCTCTAATTAAATCAAACGTGCTTTGAGGATTGTTAATAACTAAGTCATTGAAATTACTAATTCGATTAGTAAAGGGAGTACCACTGATTTCTAGGAAAGCAATCACATGAGATTTAGTTCCTCTTTCTATGACAATATGTTCTGGTAATACCTTTCTCCCAAAACGATATTGTGTTAATTTGAATGACTGAATATGAGCTAAAGCTTCAGCAATATTCCTCACTTTACCAATATCATCACCATCGCTAATAATGGTTGCATGATGATATTTCTGTTCTAATTCGGTGCGATGTTGTTTGAGATATTCAATTATTGGATTTTCAAAACTGCTAGAGTTGAGATTTTCACTTGGTGAATAATTTGCGAAATTTGATAATTTTTCCTGTAAGTTGCTCAAATCAGCAGATTGAGATAATTGATTACCTTGAATCAATCGGTTCAGCACTTCTATAATTGTATTTTGCTTTCGTTGCAAAAATTTTAATTGTTGTTCTATTTTTTCATTTTGATCTAATTCTCTAATCGCTTTTCTTTCATCTGGTAAAGGAATATTATTCACTTTCAAATCATAGTATTTCGCTGCACGGTTTAAAGCAGCACGAATGGGTTTTCTACTTAAAATATCCTCTAAATCTTCAGATGCAAATAACTGTTCTAAAGAAATATTTACAACTTGCATTTTCACCTTGAGAATAGATTTAACTTCTGCTTCTGTAGGTTGACGTAAAGAGACTTGATATTGAGATACTCTGCCAATAATAGATTGATCAAATATTGCTTGAAATTTTTCCCATCTATCAGGAAATAAATTCAAGATAATTAAACTATTAGGAACATGAGTAAAAATTTCTTTAATTGCTTCTCCAAAATTAAATAAAATATCTTGGTTGTGTGGTAGTCCTAAACCTTCCAATTGATCAAAAATAATAATTAAAGGTTCATCCAAACTAGATAATTTACCTAACACAGAAATAGCTTCTAAAGAAAATGCTTCTTTACTAATTTCCTCACTCCAATTTGGTAAATCTACTTTTTCTGCTTCTTCATCAGTTAAAATATTTCCTGCTAACCAACGAGTAGTAATATTTCTATATTTATAATCTGTATAGCGGCAATATTTTACCATTCCTTTAATAATAGACAAAGCAAAAGTTCCCGCAGAATAATTGTTCATCCACCATTCACTAATAGTCTTTTCTATATATTCCCAATATTCCCGTTTACGTTGAGTAGCTTCTTTCCCAAGAGCGTTAAAATTATTATCTTCTAAATCATATAAAGCTTTTAAAATATCTATATCTTTCTGTTTAACGTCTCTATCATTAAGACTAACTATTTTCCGAAAAGTGTTAATAATTAAAGCATCTAGTTGAGGTAAATTTCCTGCTTTTTCAACTAGGGATTCTAAACTCCTGCCATATATATGATAAAGTACGGATTTAGCATCATTAGGTTGACGAATAAATAGTAATCTATTACTTGATAATCTCTCATGAGCAAGTCGCATCATTAAATGAGTTTTACCTGTTCCTGGTTCTCCAATTACAACAACTCCTTTACTCTGATGATTAGCATCTAATTTGATGTTATTTAAAGCAGTTTGTAAAATCTGGAATTCTCGGTGATAAGTATCAGCATAATCTGGATGATGTTGAAAAGGAGTATCAACGCGACTGCTGCTAAAAGGATTAGGTTGTTTTTTAAGATGTTCTAACATAATCCTTTTATAAAGATGATAAGTAAATGTGGCATCATAACGAGCAGTATGAGCCATATTAGGAATAAAATATTGATTATGATCTTTAAGATTAAAGTATTTACACAGATATTCTAAAGAATAACTTTCTAAATTCGGAAAACAGTCTTTAGCTAAAATCCAAGTACAATCAAATTGTAATTTTTGTTGTAAATTTTGCCAAGATAAACCAACTTTTTGAAAACTGCGCTTGAGGATTTCTATATCATGTTCTGCATAGTGACAGATGATTTTTTTATCTTCAACAATAGTCAAAAATTCTGTTAGTAAAGTTTTGAGACTTTTGAGATTTAAAACATTTTGAAAACCATGATAATTACCATCACAAAAACCTTCATAAATGACCAAACCTTGACTATCAACAATAGCTAATTCCGTTAAAGTTGGGTTGCCCTCAGTATCTAAAATAACAAAATCCATACCAACTTACTTTTAGGTATTTTTTTAATGCTTGTGATAATTACATCATAAGATATAAAATACTCAGTAAGCAATTAAACAAACGATGATCTAAAATGCCGTATCACCTCAGCAACAGACCAAGCTTGAGCGATCGCACCTCTGGAAAGATGCGGTGCATCACCATCAAAAATTTCTGAAATTGAACCCAAACAACCATCAGATAAAAAATGATTTAAAAGTGGTTTCCAGTCAAAAGGTATAGGTACTTCTGGGTAAAAACGCTCCCAAGCCCGAACATAAGCGCCAATTAACCAACACCAAACAGTACCTTGATGATAAGCGCGATCGCGTTTTTGTGGACTACCTTCACATTTGCCTATATATTCTGGATCATGTGGATCAAGACTTCGTAAACCGTAAGGAGTCAACAATTTAGAAGTAGCTACATCCAAAATTTGACGACCTTGCTGTGAAGAAAAACCGCAATGATGCAAAGATAAAGCTAAAACAGCATTGGGGCGAATTTGCGAATTCCGGCGATCATCAGGTTCAATCACATCATATAAATAACCCAATTGCTGATTCCAGAATTTTTGCAAGGATACTTTTACTGTTTCTGCTTGCTGATTGTAGCGTTGCGCTTGCTTAGTTAAACGTACAGAATTGTCTTGATCTATTTGACTTAAACGTTTTGACCATTGACTTAACCAACATAAAGCCGAATACCACAGAGCATTAATTTCTACGGCTTTACCGCGACGGGGTGTAACAGGTAATCCTCCCACCAGTGCATCCATCCAAGTCAAGGCCACACCATTAGCATCCCAAGAAATTAGCTCATCAGTAGCATCTATTTGAATATTGTAGCGAGTACCGCCAATAAACGCTTTGTGAATTTGCTGCACAACTGGAAACTGCTCTACCAAAAACTGCCAATCTTGAGTAGCTTCTAAATAAAGTCCTAAAGTTTCAATCCACCATAAAGCAGCATCAATACTGTTGTAAAAAGGTTCGTTATCAACATCGGGAAAAGCATTGGGTATGAGTCCGTAACGACAGTAACGCCCAAAAGTTTTTAACAGCCCTTTTGCAATTTCAAAGCGTCCTGTAACTAAGGTCAATCCCGGTAAAGCAATTAAGGTATCTCTCCCCCAATCACCAAACCAGTGATATCCCGCAATTACCGTCGGGCCTGCTATGGAATCACGATAGACGATAAATTGATCACTGGCTTTAAGTAGTTGTTGATGAAGAGGTGACAGGTGACAGGTGACAGGTGACAGGGAAGAAGAGGGTGTAGGGTGTTGGGTGTAGGGTGTGGGGTGCGGGGTGTGGGGTAAGAATTTTTTCCCCATCTCCCCTGCTTCTTCTACTCCCCAACCAAAAATCTGAGCTAGTCTTTCTTGTTCTGCTTCTATTGCTTCTGCAAAGCTTTCAGAAGAAAAAATCACTTGTTGGGAGTCGGGTAAACCTACTTTTGCTTCCAGAGTGAGAATATCTCCTGGTTGAAGATTCGCTGTTAAATAACCGGGACTATAAAGGTCTTGGCGATCGCCTAAACCTCGTTTTGTTTCTTCGGGTAAAGCATAATTCCAGTACCATAATCCATCAGCTTGATACTCTCCTTGTGTCCAGCGTAGATACCAAGGTGTACCAAATTGACCTGCATTGTTCGCTTGTATACAAACTAGCCGTTCTCCAACTAGTTGGGAAAACTTGATTTTTTCATTGCCAGTTTGTTGATGATGAAAATGGCGATCGCCTATCAACAACCTCAACCTGAAAATCGCTTGTTCCTCACCCTCATAGCGATACTGAATTAAAATACTTTGGGTATTGGGCATTGGTAATTTATTCTCCCCATCTCCCCATCTCCCCATCTCCCCACCTTCTCTGAGCAAACCATTTGGCATCACCAAACTTCTAGATAGCTGCCAGTTATCCTCACCCCAAACCCATTTGGGAACTGGGTTAATATCAAAATGGCGCAGCAGCTTATAACCTGTTGGTTCAATTTCACCACTCCCCCAAACATTTGTTCCCAGTGCGATCGCTTTTCCCCTGATTTCTAAACTTGCTTCTAAGTGGGAGAGCAGTAATTTCCGTCCTGAAGGTGGATTTTGAGCGGCAAATAACCACCCATGATATGTCCTTGTATGGACATCCGAAACTGTACCACTGGCAAAACCACCTAAGCCATTGGTTAGTAACCATTCTCTAGTATCTAAATCAGTCATTTGATTTTGGATTTTAGATTTTAGATTTGGGAGATGTCTAATGGGTATGAAAGGATTTTGGATTTTGGATTGTTTTGAGCAACTTCCATCTTAAATCTAAAATTTTCCTTCCCTATCACCTGTCACCTGTCACCTGTCACCTGTCACCTGTCACCTATTCCCTATTCCCTATTCCCTGTTAATGGAATGATCGGTTATCAGTTACTCAAAATCGTAATGAGTATGATATAGTCGTAACAGATCGTAACTAAACTGTGACAAGCGTGAATGGGTAAGGTTTATCTAACCCAGATTCCCACGCGAAAAATGGATATAAGATGAAGGAGAACTAGGTTAATGACAATCACTTACGGAACTGAAGGAAGCCTTCGTGTTGGTCAACAGGCTCCCGATTTTACAGCAACAGCTGTACTAGATCAGGAATTTAAGACAATCAAACTTTCCGACTATCGCGGTAAGTATGTCGTCCTATTTTTCTACCCCTTAGACTTTACCTTTGTTTGCCCCACCGAGATCACAGCATTTAGCGATCGCTACGAAGAATTCAAGCAGCTTAACACAGAAATCCTAGGTGTTTCCGTGGATAGCGAATTTTCCCATCTGGCTTGGATTCAAACAGATCGTAAATCTGGTGGTGTTGGCGATTTAAATTATCCCCTAGTTTCCGACATCAAAAAAGAAATTAGCGCCGCTTACAACGTTCTCGACCCCGCTGCTGGTATTGCTTTGCGTGGTTTATTTATCATTGATAAAGATGGTGTTATTCAACACGCCACCATCAACAACCTAGCTTTTGGTCGCAGCGTTGAAGAAACATTGCGTACCCTACAAGCTATTCAGCACGTTCAATCTCACCCTGACGAAGTTTGTCCTGCTGGTTGGCAACCTGGAGAAAAAACAATGGTTCCCGATCCAGTGAAGTCCAAAGTTTACTTCGCAGCAGTCTAGGAAGATGGGGAGATGGGGAGATGGGGAGATAGGGAGAATAACTTTCTGCCTGTTCCCTGTTCCCTGTTTCCATTAACTTTTAATTTTTAATTATTTATGCTTACTTCAACAGATTTTACAGGTCTATTTAATGAGCGATTCTTCCGCAACATTTTACCAAAACCTGCATTAGATGAATTCAGGTTAGGTATAGGAACGCCCGATTTTAAATTATCAGATATTACCAATAATCGCACAATTAAATTATCAGATTATCGTGGTAAACAACCTGTGTTGCTGGCATTTACTCGCATTTTTACAGAAAAACAATATTGTCCATTTTGCTATCCCCATATTAAAGCTTTAAATGAAAATTATGAGGAATTTACAAATCGGGGCATAGAAGTTTTGATGATTACTAGCACCGATAAAAAGCAAAGCCAAATAGTTGTCCAAGATTTAGGCTTAAAAATGCCTTTATTAAGTGACCCTAGCTGTTATGTTTTTAGAACATATCAAACAGGACAGGCTTTAGGAGCGCCTTTACCAGCGCAGTTTGTATTAGATCAAGATGGTAAATTACTCTACAGACATTTATTTTCATTTTTAGACCACAATGCAACTATAGAGAGATTGTTAGAACAATTCAATACAGATAAAGTGTAAAATCGGCATTAAGTTTATATTGAGGTTGCTTCATGATTACACTTTATCATGCGCCGATTTCTCCAAACTCCCGCCGAGTCTGGATTACACTGATAGAAAAAGGGGCGGATTTTGAACTGGTAGAAGTTAAATTAAATGGAGAACAGTTTAAACCAGAATTTTTAGATATTAACCCTTTCCATCACATTCCAGCTTTAGTCGATGACGGTTTTAATGTAGTAGAATCTTTAGCAATTTTGGATTATTTAGAAGCCAAATATCCAACTCCGGCAATGTTACCAAAAGCAGCCAAAGATTTAGCAACTGTGCGAATGGTAGAAATGGTTAGTGTGAATGAGTTACTACCTGCTATTACACCATTGATGTCTGTAATTTTCGATTTACCGGGCAAAAATCCAGAAGCAATTGAACAATCTAAGGTAAAAATTAGTACAACCCTGAATTTTTTCGAGAACCTGCTTGATGAACGTCCATACTTTGGCAGTGAGAACTTAACTTTAGCTGATGTTGTAGCGGGAAGTATAGTACCTTGGTTGCCGAAAGGGGGTATTTCCTTAGATGACTATCCAAAATTGATAGCTTGGTGCGATCGCCTAGTTGTACGTCCAGCATGGCAAACTACCCAAGCCACACCAGAATTGATAGCAGGTTTCCGAAAACTTTTAATGGCAAGAATGTCATAGCCAGATTAGATCATAATACTGATTGATTAAGAGGGAAGGGTAAAGGAGAAAAGAACAAGCCTTTATTCTCAACCCTCAACTCAGTAACCTCTCGATCAACCAGCATATTTAAAAAGTTTCTGTACAAATTGAGATGATCAATTAATCCTTTATTAAGGTTTGAGCGATTATGTAAATTTTTGTCATAGTATTCAATATTTTTGACGATAAGACGTATACAATCACAAGCGATAAATACAGCGATAACTACAGGTATAAATTTTCAGCATGATCACACTTTATCATTGGCCAATTTCTGGAAGCTCCCGACCAGTTTGGATTACACTGATAGAAAAAGGATTAGAATTTGAACTGGTAGAAATTGAACTGAATAATGAAGAGCAATTTAAACCAGAATTTTTAGCAATTAACCCTTTTCATCATATTCCAGTTTTGGTAGATGACGGTTTGACTATAGTTGAGTCCTTGGCAATTTTGGATTATTTAGAAGCTAAATATCCAACCCCGGCAATGTTACCCAAAGATGCCAAAGATTTAGCGATTGTGCGAATGGTACAACACATTTACGTCAATGAAATATTACCAACCAAGATGCCGCTGATGTCAGTAATGTTCGATTTACCAAAAAAAAATCCAGAAGCAATTGAGCAAGCGAAGATAAAAGTTATTACAGCATTGAAGTTTTTTGAGAATCTACTTGATGATCGTCCATTCTTTGGCAGTAATCATTTAACTTTAGCTGATGTTGTAGTGGGGTCTATCATACCTTCGGTGCCAAAAACAGGTATTTCCTTGGATGAATATCCAAAATTAACAGCTTGGTGCGATCGCTTGGTTGTACGTCCAGCATGGCAAACTACCCAAGCGACATCAGAGATGATAGAAATTTATCACAAGCTGTTAATAAAAAGAATTGGGATAGCAAACTAATATCCCTGACTTCTAGAAAAAGTGAGGGATATTGTTGTGAATAAAAAATTGGGCAGTTACGAAATATTTATAATTTAACTTGTGCCAAATGACTGCGGGGGTTGTAGGTACGGATAGCCCGGAGTTTTTCATAATATTCTCGCTCCTGTGGGGTGAGATCTTTTGGAGGTGCGATCGCCACCTTCACCATTTGATCACCGCGTCCGCCTTTAGCGAGAGGCCAACCCTTACCACGCAAACGCAGAGACTGACCGGAACGTACTCCCGCAGGTAGTTTCACATTCACATTTCCATCGGGTGTAGGTACATCAATTGCAGCACCCAAAGTAGCTTCATCAGGAGTAATTAGCACTTCACAAACGAGATTATCACCCTCAATTTGGAAAAAAGAATGGGGTTGGAGTTCCACCTTTAAATACAAATCTCCCCGTTGTTGAGTATTATGGTTAATTTGACCTTTGCCCCGTACCCGCAAACGAGTACCTGTTTTTGCACCTGCGGGGATACGAACATCTATAGTTTCGTTACCTAAACTAAAGCGTTTTTGCACCCCTGCAAATGCTTCAGCAAAAGTTAAGCTAATCACAGCCTCGCTATCTTGGGCAGCACCAGCACCTGCATTTTGAAAACCAAAATCGTTAAAACCACCAAAACCGTCACCCGGTCTACCTGTAGAAGTGCGATAAGAGTAACCTGGTTTGCCAGTACGAGGTCCTGCACCCCCAAATAATTCATTGATGAAATCATTAAAACTGCCGTATTGACTGAAGTCAAAACCGCCCATATCTACCCCAGCACCACCAGGGAAGCCACCTTCTCCCACCTGCTTCCAATATTGACCGTATTGGTCATATTTTTTGCGTTTATCTGGGTCAGATAGAACTTCATAAGCTTCGTTAACTTCCTTAAATTTTGCCTCTGCTTGCTTATTCCCTGGGTTAACATCGGGATGGAACTTACGGGCTAGTTTACGAAAAGCTTGTTTAATTTCTTCTGGACTGGCAGTTTTACTAATTCCTAAAATTGAGTAATAGTCTTTAAAGTCAGTTGCAGCCATCTACCAGCCTCCTATAGAAATTTAGGTTATGTTTTTTTCTAAGATTTGAGATTTACTGTTTGCCCGGTCTAATGCCAAACAACAAGATTATGCTATTAAATTAGCAAAAAATATCAAAAATCAAGTGTGGTTGTCGCTCATAGTGCCAGCGAAATTCCCGTACTCGCCCTTCGGGAAGTCAAAAGTCAAAAGTCAAAAGTCAAAAGTCAAAATTAAATAGGGGATGCTGATAGCGGAGCGTGGCGTAAGCCATATAAATGCAAAACCATGATAAATTAAGGGATTCAGGCTGATAAAAAAGAAAATAGGTGCAAGGTTTTTAAAACTAGGAGTGGAAAAATCGAGCATTTTGAAGGTGAAATCTCAAAAATTTGTTGCTAACAGATAGCCCTTTCCTCTTGCCTCTTGCCTCTTGCCTCTTGCCTGCCCCCACGAGAAGACTTTTATGCCTAACGGCACGCTATGCGAACAGCAAACCCTAAATAACTCTTTTCCTCGTGCCTCCCCATTTCCCCATTTCCCCACCTTACTTGTAAAGTATGTCGTCTAGTCCTTCTTGTATGCTAGGAGGAGCGTCACGGAGTTGGCGGTGCATTCGCAAAATAACTTCGTCAGGAACTTGTCTTGTGCGCTTTTTATTACGTGCTAAACAGAGCCAAACGGGAGTTTTCACCCATAGTCCAGTAATGTGAGTAAAACCACAATCACGAGCTAATTCTATTATTTCCCGACGATGTTTTCTTTGGGCATTGGTGGCATCAAAAATGGTAGGGATACTAGCGATAGTAGCTTGTTTAAATTGGGTTTCTACTTGTTGCCAAATCAAGAACCAAGGGCCTTGAGTTGCTTGGGAACCAAAGAGTTGCCCCCGGATGGCATCTGTAGAAATTAGTTGCATCTGGGGGCATTCTGTCAGTAATTGTTTTGCCAATGTTGACTTGCCACTACCAGGAAGACCTATCAGCAAAAGTAGTTTAGTCATTGGGAATGAGGTGACAGGTGACAGGTGACAGGTGACAGTTAATAGGGAATAGGGACTAGGGGAATATAAATAACCCAATTACCAATTACCAATTACCAATCACCACTGACAACTGACAACTGACAACTGACAACTGACAACTGACTAAATGATTGTGCCATCGGGAATTACAGCATTTTTCAGAACAACTACAATTCCACTACGAATGTAGAAACCTTGTTTTTCCCGTTCAGCTTCTTGGACGTTATCTTTGTTGATAATTTTCACATCGTGACCGATGCGGGCATTTTTATCAACGATAGCTCGGCGAATGATGGTGTCTGTACCAATACCTACAGGGATGTCACCTTGTTCTAAGCTACATTGGCGTTCAACAGATGGTTGATAAAAGTCTGCACCCATGAGTAGGGATTCTTCAATTACACAGCCTGATTCAATCCGCGATCGCACTCCCAAAACTGAATGTTGAATGCGGCAGTTTTTCAAAATACAACCTTCGCCAATCATTGATTCTGTAATATCGCAATTCAACAATTTAGAAGGAGGTAAATAACGAGCGCGAGTATAAATTGGTGCTGCTTCATCGTAGAAGCTAAAGGGTGGCATTGGTTGTTGAGTCAGGGCTAAATTAGCCTCATAAAAAGCCTCAATTGTTCCAATATCTTCCCAGTAGTCATCAAATAAGAAAGCTTGAACGTTGTGATCCTTAGCGGCATCAGGAATAATTTCTTTACCAAAATCAGTCCGTTCTAAAGATTCTTTCAACAGTTTGATCAAAACATCTTTTTTAAAGACATATATCCCCATCGAGGCGATGTAGGGTTGTAATTGTGCCTGTTCTTTTGTTAACCCCAATACGGTGGTATCAACACGCATTTTCGCTAAAGCTTCACCTTTGGGCTTTTCGCTAAAATCAATTACCCTACCAGCGTTGTCGATTTTCATCAAACCGAAATCGGAAGCACGGCGATCATCAATGGGAATTACAGAAAGTGTAATATCAGCATTGGTGTCTCTGTGACGCTGGATAAACTGACGGTAATCCATACGGTAGAGGTGATCACCGGAAAGAATTAGAAATTCGTCTACATCCCAATCTTGCAACATCCAAATGTACTGACGCACAGCATCGGCTGTACCTTGGAACCAGTTGGGGTTTTCTGGTGTTTGCTGTGCAGCTAAAACTTCCACAAACCCATCACTAAAGCCGCTGAAGTTATAAGCACGGGCGATATGGCGATTCAGAGAGGCTGAGTTGAATTGTGTCAGAACGTATATTTTAAAGATTTCTGAATTAATGCAGTTGCTAACAGGGATATCTATTAAGCGATATTTCCCAGCTACAGGTACTGCGGGTTTTGCGCGGAGTTTGGTTAGCGGATAAAGCCGTGTACCCGCACCCCCACCAAGAATGATTGCTAAAACTTTTTTCACAAAATTTCTCCAGACTGCCTTTCAACTCTCACCTACAGTTTAGGACTCTATGTGGCAGCTGATAAGGGGGGATCAAAGAATCTTGGGGAGGAATTTTTGAGATAGGGGTTAGGTACGGAAAGTAGAACTAATGTATTAATAATAGTAGAAACTGGGAAAGGGGGGTGGATGGGGTGCAATTAGCATTCGTGCTTTAACCCAATCCTGAAAAAACTATCTTTGAAGAGTTGACTTTATGTTCTCAATATGTGAACATAAAATTATTCCATCTATTCAAAGTCTATGAGGTTAATTAAAAGACAAAATGTGATAGAAGATGCTAAAAAATTTCCTCAAGATATACAAAACGCTGTAAAAGCCTGGTGTAAGGTTGTTAAAGACTCTGAATGGCAACACTTAGAGGATATCCGCAAAAGTTATGATCGTTCTGTAGACAAAGTAGAAAATTTTTTAGTTTTTAATATTAAATCTTATCGTTTAATTGTCGGTTTTAACTTTAAGGCTCAAATTATTTATTACAAATATCTTCTCACCCATGATGAATATGAAACTAATAAATGGAAAGATGATCCTTTATTTAAAAAACCATCTCAAAAAGATACTTAATTAAGTTAATGAAGGGGAGTTATTCCCAAGCTCCAAAATGTACAAACATTGATTAATTAAAAGGTGATTGAAGTATGACTATCACACTAGACAGAAAAACCTACGGTTCTCTTTTAGAAGAATACCAACCTAAAGTTATTACTTCCGAAGCAGAGTATAATATTGCCATTGAATCTATCGAGAAGTTGATGGCATCGGGAGACGAACTTTCGCCAGAGGAAACTTCTCTATTAGAATTGCTTTCTATTCTTGTAGAAATGTATGAAGATTCCCAATTTCCTTTAGAATCAGCATCTCCCCAAGAAATTCTCTTACATCTGATGGATGCACGAGGACTTAAACAAGCAGATTTAGTTGAAGTTATAGGTTCAAAGGGTGTCGTTTCAGAAATTGTTAATGGTAAAAGATCCATTAGTAAAGCACAAGCTAAAGCTTTAGGAGAGTTTTTCCATGTTTCTGCGGCACTTTTTATTTAAGTTTCCTCTGATTTAGTGAATGTAAATCTTTTTTCTCAAATCAACATCAGGGCTAATTTTTTCCTATAAGATGAGAGTTAGTATGATTGCTAAGGGGATATAATCAGCCCTGATTACCTTAATGAATTGTAACAAATAAAAAATATATGAGACTAGACTTTGTAGAATATTGTGAAGATGAAGGTAAGCCTAGTGAGTGGCGTTTAGATGGTTGTCAATTAGGTAATGTAAATTTAATTGTTGGTAAAAATGCCTCTGGTAAATCTAGAATACTTAACGCTATTAACTTGATATCAATATTGTTGTCTCGTGATGTATCTATTACTCCTGATAGCAAATTGAATGAGTGGATATTAACCTTCGATTCTCATGATCAGGAAAATCAAAAAATTTACAAATTAACACTCGATAATAGTCAGGTGGTTCAAGAGAGTTTTACTATTGGCTCTAAGATTTATCTAGATAGAAAAGAATCGGGTGAGGGTAAAGTTTGGGCTGAAAAATTAGGACAAGATATTGATTTTCAAACTCCCCGTGATGGAGTTGCTGCTTTCAAACGGAGAGATTCTATTCAACATCCTTTTTTTGAAGAGCTTTATAATTGGGCAAATTCCTTGAGATACTATCAATTTGGTACATATTTAGGTAAAAATTATTTTAACTTTTCTAACGCTAATAAAGACAATATAGAATTAAAAGATCAAGATAGAGTAGTTGATATATTAAATTTAGGAAAACGAGAAATAGGAGCAGATTTTATTAAAGCGATAAAATCAGATATGTCAGCTATTGGTTACAGTATATCGGCTATTGAGACAGAATTTGATAAAAAAAATAAGTTTTACACACAAGATATTAAATCACAATATCTTTATGTTCAAGAAAGCGATTTAAAAGCTAAAACAGAACAAGGATTAATTTCCCAAGGAATGTTTAGAGCATTATCTTTAATAATTCAAGTCAACTATTCACTGTTAGCTAAAAAAACCAGTTGTATTTTAATAGATGATATTGGTGAAGGACTAGATTTTGAAAGATCATCAGCGATGATTAAATTACTTATTAATAAAGCACAAACTGGATTAGTTCAGTTAATTATGACCACCAATGACAGCTTTATTATGAATGGTGTTCCTTTGGATTATTGGTCAGTTATTGAGAGGAAACCAGGATTAGCGAAATTGCATAATATACATAATTCCCAGCAGATATTTGAAGATTTTAAATTTATTGGTTTAAATAATTTTGATTTTTTTGAAACTCAATTTTACTTAAAAGGATTTGGCAATGAGTAGAATATAGAAGAGTGAAAAAATTAGCTATTTTTGTGGAGGGGAAAACAGAACAAATTTTTGTAGAAAAATTACTTCAGGAAATTGCTGATAAAAATAGCATTGCGATAGAAATAATTTCAGTAAATGCTAATCAAAACGGCAAAAATATTTCTACAATTAAGGCGGCTGTTGTTACTTCCGCAACAAAATTTTATGTTTTAATTTATAACTCGTCTGGACACAAAAATGTAGGTTCAGATATGAGAAAACAGTATAGTAAGCTAATTACATCTGGCTATGAGAGAGTTATTGGATTAAGAGATGTTGATCCAACACCCATACATCAAAAGTCTAAGCTGCAACATGATTTAGATTTACTCTTACCAAAAGGGGTAATTCCTATAAATATAGTTCTTGCTGTCATGGAAATAGAAGCATGGTTTTTAGCAGAATATAATCATTTTCTTAAATTGGATAGCAGTTTAACACCAGATAGAATTGAGGAAATGTTTGGTTTTAATCCTCAAACTGATGATATGGAAGCAAGTATTGAAACCTTCGGATGATATCAAAAACATCTATAATTACGTAGGAAAAGGTTACGATAAGAAGGAAAAACAATTGAATAGATTAGCAGCTAACTTAGATTATGAATTTATCTATATTAAACTTGTCAATAGTGTACCTAGTTTGGGAGATTTTATTAGATATATTGACAATTTCATAATTTATTAGTAGATATGCAGATTCACACACAAGACTAGGTTAAACAAGCGGTTTTTTACCAAATATTCCCCGACAGGTTCGCTAAAAGCAAACAACCCCATCAACGATTATTGAATAATGCAAAATGGGAAGATTGGGATGCTTCCCCCACACTTCAAGGTTATAAAGGTGGCGATTTATGGGGGATTTTAGAACAATTAGACTATATTCAAAATTTAGGAATTAACGCTATTTACTTTACACCCATTTTTCAATCAGCTTGTAATCACCGCTATCACACCCATGATTATTATCAAGTTGATCCATTATTGGGAGGGAACGAAGCTTTTAAAGAGTTGCTAGATGCAGCACATCAACGTAATATTAAAGTAGTTCTCGATGGGGTTTTTAATCATGCGAGTCGGGGGATATTCTTTTTTCACGACATCTTAGAAAATGGACCTCATTCACCTTGGGTAGATTGGTTTAAAATTGAAGGTTGGCCACTTGCACCATACACGGGTGATGCACCTGCAAATTATGAAAGTTGGGCAGGAATTCGTTCTTTACCTGTATTTAATCATGATAATCCGGAAGTGCGGGAATATATTATGGAAATTGCCGAATATTGGATTAATTTCGGTATTGATGGTTGGCGTTTAGATGTACCTTTTGAAATTAAAACTCCCGGTTTTTGGCAAGAATTTAGAAGCAGAGTAAAAGCAATAAATCCTGATGCTTATATTGTGGGGGAAGTGTGGACAGATTCCCGTGAATGGTTGGATGGAACGCAATTTGATGGGGTAATGAATTATCTATTGACTGGGCCAACTATTGCTTTTACTGCGGGAAACCGTGTAGATTTAGAACAGGTCAAAGGACGTGCTTATGAAACCTATCCACCATTATTTGCTGCTGAATATGCGGAAAAAATAGATGAGTTATTAAAGCTTTATCCTTGGGAAATTCAACTCACACAACTTAATTTATTAGCAAGTCACGATACAGCGAGATTAATTACCATTGCAGGTGGTGATATTGCAAGTGTAGAATTAGCAACTTTACTATTATTAACTTTCCCAGGTGCGCCGAGCATATATTATGGTGATGAAGTGGGTTTACCGGGTGGTTTAGATCCTGATTGTCGTCGTGGTTTTCCGTTAGCAGCTAATTGGAATTTAGAAATTCTTGATCTTCACAAACAATTAATTTCTTTACGTCATAAATACGAATCTCTGCGGATTGGTAAGTATCACGTTATTTATGCAGAAACAACGCTGTATGTGTTTGCGCGAACTTTGGGAAATGAAGAGTTAATTATTGCAGTGAATGTGGGTAATGAGTCAGTTACAGCTAATTTTGATTGTATTCAATTACAACATCAACCACAAACATTAGTGTATGGAAAAGGAGAAATAAAATGGAATAGTAAGAATGTTGATTTTGATATTCCTGCGCGAAGTGGGTGCATTTTTTGTTAAAGATGTAATCCGTCATTACCTTTAAAAAAGGGGGAGAAAGTTCTCAAAATTACCTCTTAATCATCTGTAACTCAAGAAGTTGAAATCTGCTGTATCAGCAATAAAAAACCCTGGTGAAACTGACCAGGGTTATTAGGAGAAATAAGAATGAAGATAAAATAATACAGCAGATTTCATTGCTATGAGGTACAAATTTTAATAATAAAACTCTTGTGGGATGGGCATCTTGCCTGCCAAGAGTGTACCTCATAACACCGGGAAGTGCTGTATACATAGCGCAGCTAAAAATTTTAGCTGTTTTAAAGTTTTTTCATGAAGGGGCTTAAAAATCCGAAAAACCCTATTTTTGTGCTAGAAGATGGGTCATTTTGGCTGTATTGCATCATTTCTGCTTCTAACAGACGTACTAGATTTTCGTCCATTTTTGTTCTAGCTATCTGCAAGCGATATTCTAGGCTTTTTTGCATATTTGCTTTATGGGTTTTTGAGGCTTCTTCAGATGCTTGAATTCTATTTACATTCATACTTAGTGTTTAAACAAAAGATTGTAGACGTAATTAATTTAATTTGACTAGTTAATATGTATATCTCAAATTAAATGAGAAGGATATTGTCATAATTGCGGTTTTTTTTTAATACTTTAATCAGTGAAAACGCGACTATATATCAGCTATGCCTATCCGTAAAGTTGAAATATACGTAGGTGTAATCATTGGGAATATAGCTGCGCTAAATTAACAGCGAACACACTATTAAAACTATTGGTACATTGGTTAAAAGTCGAAATGTCGGTGAAACCGATGGTCAATTTTATTTGTTTTACTTTTATTACAAGTTAAACAGAGAGTTTGTAAATTGCTGATATCGTTTTTTCCACCACGAGACAAAGGGATAATATGATCAATGCTGAGGTTAGTTTCTGGGGAAGTTTTACCGCAGCTTTGACACTGATATTTATCCCTTTGATAAACATAGGTTCTCACTTCAGGAGGGATGGGAATGCGTGGAGTTTTATTCATTATGATTGACAGAATTCCTGAAAATCTTGGTTAACTTTTTCTGCATAATTGCGTGCATATTCTATAATAGAATTATGCCATTCGGAAGATTGAGCAAAATCAATTAATTCATCTGCAATTGCAGAACCTTGTCTTCCACTACTGCGTAGTTGATCCCAAGCAGTCACCTGGGCCATTGTTTGAATTAACTTTTCTAACCGTCCTATTTTTCCATCCCAAGCTTGCAAACTGACTTTATCTTGTTCTGGTTGCAACTCCCGTAAGACATAGGATTTTTCACCATCATTTATCGCTTCTAATAAAGCAGGTGGAGTTCCTTGAAAGCGTTTTTGAATTGCAACAACCCTTGCACCTGGAGTTTCCCATTGTGGTTGAGAAACTTTTACATAAGGTTGTAAAGAACTGGGATGAGTTTCTTTGAAATCTAGTAAATAATTACCGTCAGGAGAACCAGTACCTTCTACCAAAATTAGATAACGTTCTAAACCTAAACTACCATTACCCGCTATGCGTTTTTGAACGTCTATAATTTGATAAAAATCGGGATTTTGATTTGTGGTATGATGCCAATGTAGAATTAATTTTTTCACCTTTTCTTGTTCGGCTTCTTCAGCTACCATAATACGTTTTTTCTCAACATCTAACCACCGCTTACCATTCTTTTCTTTGGTGTATTTATCTAAAAACTTAGGACGTTCTCGTTTTTGTAAACTTTCTAATAAATCCTTAACTAAACCTTTAGCAGTTTCCTTTTCTACAGTTCTAGGTTTTCCTTCAGCTAGGGTTGCGGTATAGGTGTTTAAATAAATCTCGCTTAAATGTAGAGATTCTGCATCATTAATACCCACAGCATGAGAACCAACAATAATACTAGTGATAAATCTGACTAAATCATAAGTACAAGGTGCGAGAACAGATTCATCAAAATCATTAATATCAAAATAAACTAAACGATTATCACCTTTATAACTACCGAAGTTTTCTAGATGTAAATCACCACATATCCAAGTTAGAGGTGCAGAGTTGAGAGATGAATCTTGAGGTAAATCTTCATAGAATAAATGACAAGTTCCGCGAAAGAAGGAAAATGGATCTGTAGAGAGTTTTTTGTATTTTAACTGTAATAATTCTGGATCTCTTCCGTGGTTGAATTTGTCGATTCTGGTTTTGATGTTGTTTGACATATATGGATGTTGTTTGAATCAGGATTTTCTGGATTTTCTGGATTTACAGGATAATCGTATTTTTGTCTGAATCAGGATTTACAGGATTTGAGGATTTACAGGATGTGGTTGGATGTTTAAATTTGGGGATTTGTTGATTGTCTAATTTTAGCATATTTTTTATATTGTTTTATTGTAGCGAACTGCAAACATCCAGAGATAAAACTGCAAACAAGGCATTTTTGAAACCACATTATGGGTCTTGTCAGATTTTGGTGATCTGGATTAGGGGAAGGCAGAAGAAAGGAAGGAAGAAGTAGTAAATTCAAGCTTTCAGTTTGTTTAAACTGGCAACTAATATACTTTGCATTTCCTCAACTTCATTTAATAGGGGTGTAAAAAGATTTTTGTCGGCTAAATCTACTTCTTTAGCAATGATTAATTGCGTGTCCAGTTCCCTTAAAGAGCCTAATGCAATATGTAAAAACTGTATGTATTCTGGCTTTGAACGCCTACCATAACCTTCAGCTATATTGGATGCTACAGATACAGAAGAACGTCGGATTTGGCTAGTTAAACCATACAATTCTGATTGAGGAAATAGTTTGGTCAATTTATAACAATTGATGGCAAGTTGAACTGCCCTTTGCCAGATAAACTGATTTCTGTAACTGTTTGCAGTTTTATCTCTGGATGTTTGCAGTTCGCTACACCTAGTTTCGACTTCGCTCAACTGCCTAGTTTGTTTAAACAAGATTTAAAATATTTATTGCTGCGTTCACGTCTCTTTGCAACTCACATCCACAACTACATTTATGAGTGCGAGTTGAAAGAGATTTTTTCACAATTGCACCACAATTACTGCATTTTTGTGATGTGTAATGTGGAGTAACAGCAACAACAATACTGTTGAATTTAGTAGCAAAATATTCTAACCATTGACGAAAAGTAGACCAAGCCGCATCATTAATTGACTTAGCAAGACAATGATTTTTTACCATGTTCTTAACTTTTAAATCTTCATAGGCGACTAAGGCGTTAGCCTTGCATACGTTACGCGCTGTTCTTTTAGCGTGTTCATGACGTTGCCTACTTACTTTTAAATGTTTCCGAGCATATCTTTGTCTGGCTTTACGTCTTTGGTTCTTACCTTTCTCTTTGGTATAGATTCGACGTTGAGCGTGTTTGATGGATTTTTCTGCTTTTCTGAGAAATCTGGGATTAGGTTCATGATGTCCATTAGAGTCAGAGTAAAAATACTCTAAACCCACATCTAAACCAATTTCACCATCAGCTATTCTAGGTTCTTGTTTAACTTCTGTGTCTACACAGAATTGAACATAGAAACCATCAGCACGCTTAACAATTCTAACTCGTTTGATTAACTTGATAGGATATGTGTGAATATCCCATTTACCCAATAGTTTAAGTTCACCAATACCTTTTTTATCAGTAAAAGTAATACGTCTTTTTGTCGGATGTAATGTCCATCCAGATGTTTTATATTCAACTGAACGATTATCTTTTTGAAATTTAGGATATCCTTTACTTCGACTGCGCTCAGTACAAGCTTTACCTACGACTTTCTGTTTACAGTTGTCGTAAAATCTCTGAATTGCTTGCCATGCTCTTTCTGTGGCAGATTGACAAGCCATTGAATTTAATTATTCCACAAAACTAAACTCTTTTCTTAGTGCTGTTGAGTAGTTATTTAATGCAATTCTGTTAACTTTTGCTTCTTTTGGGCTATCCATCCAGAAGCGAATAGCTTTATTTCTGACAAACTGAGTTGTCCTGATTGCTTCTTCCATAGCTTGTTTTTGACGTTGGTTGCATTTGGTTTTGTACTCTAACACCAGCACTACTTAATCACCTCCTTGATGTTTTTATAAAATAGCTATTATACACTATCTATAGTTAAAGTGACTGAGCGGTAAACCGATCAACTGGCTTTCATCCCTTGCCTAAAGGACGGTTAAGTTTTGGAGCGTGGCGGACTTAACCTCAAGGGTTTTTTTGCTTTCATTGTTAGTTTGCATTCACACAGTTAGTTTTCTCGGTATGGTAATTCAGTCCATGAATTTATAAATTACCCCCTCCTCAAGAGGATATAAGATTTCGGGGCTTTTGTTAGAAATTAAATATTCTCAAGAGTTTAGATTTATGTCTCTGCGTGAATACAAACCCGGAACCACCTTCCCCGGTGTCATCGGTCGGACAGTTGATAAATCCAGTCCAGCTTGGCCAGAACCATTGCGGGCAAAAGAAGGTACACCAAACGTTCTATTTATCGTTTTCGATGATACAGGATTTGGACAATTTGGAAGTTACGGAAGTCCCATCAAAACACCCAACCTAGACGCATTAGCCGCCAATGGCTTACGCTACAACAATTTACATACAACGGCACTGTGTTCTCCTACCCGTTCTTGTCTGCTGACTGGACGCAATCACCATTCCAACGCCATGTCCTGCATTACAGAAGGGTCTACGGGTTATCCCGGAGGTAATGGGAATATTCCCTTTGAGAATGGGTTTCTCTCAGAGATATTACTCCAGAAGGGTTACAACACCTATGCGTTAGGAAAATGGCATTTAACCCCCTCAGACCAACTTTCAGCCGCAGGACCCTATGATCGCTGGCCTCTTGGTCGCGGTTTTGAACGTTTTTATGGCTTTTTGGGCGGAGAAACCCACCAGTATTATCCAGATTTGGTTTATGATAACCACACCGTTAAACCAGAAAAGACCCCCGCAGAAGGCTATCATTTAACCGAAGATTTAGCAGACAAAGCCATTAGCTTTATCGCTGATGCCAAGCAGGTTGCCCCAAATAAGCCTTTCTTCATGTATTTCTGCCCTGGTGCGATGCACGCTCCCCATCATGTGCCAAAAGAATGGGCTGATGCCTACGCTGGACAATTTGATGATGGTTGGGAAGCTTACAGGGAAAAGGTTTTTGCTCGTCAGCAGGAAATGGGGATTGTCCCCGCAGATGCCGAACTTTCTCGCCATGATCCCGATGTCCCGCACTGGGATACTCTCTCAGCCGCAGAAAAACAGCTTTATGCCCGGATGATGGAAGTATATGCTGGTTTTTTAACCCATACTGACTACCATATCGGTCGTTTACTCGATTTCCTCAAATCTATTGGTGAGTTCGAGAATACTGTTATTATGGTGATTTCGGACAATGGCGCAAGTTCAGAAGGGGGACCAACTGGTTCAGTAAATGAGAACCTGTTTTTTAACAATGTTCCAGAATCCCTAGAGGAAAATCTCAAAGCATTGGATAAACTAGGCAGTGCCGAAACCTTTAACCATTATGCTTGGGGCTGGACTTGGGCAGGGAATACGCCTTTTAGGCGTTGGAAACGGGAAACCTATCGGGGGGGAATTAGCGACCCTTTAATCGTGCATTGGAGTCAAGGCATTGAGGCCAAAGGTGAAATCCGTACTCAGTACGCTCATGCTATTGACCTTGTGCCGACGGTGCTGGAATTACTGGAAATTGCCCCACCAACAACGATTAAGGGTGTGACTCAATCCCCTATTGAAGGTGTCAGTTTTGCCCATACTTTTAATCATAGTACCGCACCTACTAAGCATATTACCCAGTATTTTGAGATGATGGGACATCGTTCTCTTTACTATGATGGTTGGCGGGCGGTTTGTCCTTGGCCTGGTCCTTCATTTACAGAAGCGGGGCAGTTTTTTGGTGAGGCGATTTCGGCGGAAACTCTGACAGACTTGGATACTCATCATTGGGAACTGTATCACGTTGCCTCAGATTTTGCGGAAAATCACAATATTGCGGCTGATAATCGTCCTAAGTTGATTGAGATGATTGCTACTTGGTATGTTGAGGCTGGTAAGTATAATGTGTTGCCTGTGGATGGACGTGGTACGCAACGACTGGCGGAAGAACGCCCACAAATTACTGTCAATCGTAGCCGCTATGTTTACTATCCTGATACTCAAGCGATTCCAGCCGGTAGTGCGGTGAGGGTGTTAAATCGTCCCCACAGTATTACGGCTGATGTGGAGATTCCCACAGGTGGTGCAGAAGGGGTATTACTGGCTCATGGGGGTAATGATAGTGGCTATTCTTTCTATGTCCAAAATGGCAAACTGCACTGGGTTCATAATTATGTCGGGCGATTCCTATATCATGTTGAATCTGGGTCATCTGTGCCGACAGGTCGTCATCAGTTGCGCTTTGAGTTTAAAGTCACGGGTCAACCAGATTTAGCCAAGGGGAAAGGAACGCCAGGACGCGCTCAACTTTATATTGATGAGAAATTGGTCGGGCAGATTGATGTGCCTGTAACTACTCCTTTAGCACTAGGTTTAACCAGTGGTATCACCTGTGGAATTGCCCCTGGTGCGCCTGTAACACCTGATTATGAACCGCCTTTTAAGTTTACGGGTAAGATTTACTGTGTGATTGTTGATGTTAGTGGCGATTTGATTCAAGATCGGGAAGCTGAAATGCGGACTATTATGGCGCGACAGTAAGGATTAAATTGAACTTCCCCCGTGATGATGTAATAACTATAAGATGTATGCGATCGCTTATTGAGAAAGGAAAGGATGAGCGATCGCTTTGCCACCATTCCTTATGTGACGCTTACAGCAATGCTTCGCCCAAGATACAGGCATAAGTAGAAGGGGCTTTGTAACATTACAAATTCATTAAACGGTTTGTAATAATTACGCATTTTTTTTGAATAGCTGAAGTATTATATATGATGATAAGTACCCTGAAACAAAAATAGACTTGACCTATATGTCCTCGTACACGCTTGATACTGGCAAGAAGTATATCAAAGATGTTTTTTCTGCTGATAGCTTTTATAACGTACCTGAATATCAACGCCCATATGTTTGGGGTAAACATCAAGTAGTTATTTTACTTGATGATATTCGTAAAGCTATGGAAAGGGACAGAGAGAAAGAGTATTTTTTGGGTTGCATGGTTTGGAATACTAAGCAATCAAAGGAAGGAGATTTCGTTTATACTTCTCAAGATATACTGGACGGTCAGCAAAGATTTATCACTCTTTATCTTTTACAGGCAGTAATAAGAGATTTATCAAAAAGTAAGGATTTACAGAACAAAATTCGGACTCGAATGAGACAAGAGAAGGATGAATTTGATGGTATTCCAGAAAGAAATAGAATTGAATTTGAAATAAGAAAAGACAAAGAGTTTTTAGAAGAATACGTACTAAAAAAGAATGGTACAAAAGATTTTGAAAGTCTTAGATTAATTTCTCAAGATAGAGACAATGATGTTTCTGTTAAAAACATGGCAGTGGCAATTTTAGAGTTGCACAATTGGTTTCAAGAACTTTCTAGTGAGGAAGTTGATATACAACAATACTTGAAGGACTTTTATGCTTATCTTTGCACAAAAGTTCTAATTATATATTTGTCAACCCCTAATAATCTTGATGATGCTTATAATTTATTTACTGTGTTGAATAGTCGAGGTCTTCAACTACAAGCAAGCGAGATTTTTAGAGCGCAAAATTTAAGACATATCAAAGATGAAGGCAACCGAAAAGAAGTTGCTGAGAAGTGGGAGAAATATGAAAGTGCAGTTGATCAACCATATAACTCATTTGATGAATTCCTGTGGGCTATAGTTTTTATAACGATGAAGTATAGAAGTGATGACAATCAAAGTCTGAACAAAGCTTTCGAGTTTATGTATGGAAGAAATATGTTAACTAAAGGCGAGGGAACTTTTGAAGTCATTGGTCGTTATGCTAAACATTTGCAAGCTATTACTAGTAACGATATTTGTTATAATGAAGTTGGAAACTTTTTTGTAAACCTTAATTACATACTTACAAAAACTTATGGAAATGCTTATGTTGCTCCTCTAACAATACTGCTCGGTTAAGGATTTTCGTAGGTTGGGTTGAACAAAGTGAAACCCAACAAACCCTTGTCAATGTTGGGTTTCGTTCCTCAACCCAACCTACGCGATTTTATTTTTTGTGCTTCACCGACAAGTAATGGCTCCTCTAATGCATTATAGGGTGTGTTTCAAAGAGTTTAGAATCTATGATTTTTTAATTAAGTTAGATCACCTTTGCTCATTTTATTGGTTAATGGGTAAAGTTAATCTTCAGTCAAGAATCTTTATTATTTTAAGGAAAATGGAGGAAATTTCAAAGCAAGGCGGTAATTTGAAAGAACTAGCATCCCAGTTTCTTGATTCTCCTGTCCTAAAATATGAATATCAAGATGAAAAAGCTTCTACTGCTGTTGATATTGCATCTTTCTTGGATATTCTTGATAATGAAAAATGGGGTGAATATGCAGGACAGAGAATTAATAAAACTCGTTATTTATTGTTAAAAATTGATCTTTTATCTAGCAATCTTAACTCTAAGATTTACTTTGATAGTAGTACCTCATCAGTAGAGCATTTAATGCCTAGAAAGTTAGGAATAACATCTAATATTACTGAACTTGATCATAAAAAATGGGTTCATAGGCTAGGAAACATAGTTTTAGTAGATAGAAAGAAGAATTCATCATTGAGCAATAAAGAGTTTGCTGATAAAAAAACTAAATATAAAGGTTCTATAGAAAATCGAGCAAATACTAATTACATATTCATGACATATCATGAATGGAATATCGAAATAGTTAGAGAAAATCACTATCGAGTTTTTGATTTGTTGAAGACATACTACTTGGGTAATTCTTTTGAAACAGTTAAGCATCTATTAAAACAATAGAAATTCACCGATAAACAATGCGAGGGAAAGTTATTGATTAAATTGATTCAAATCGCTATACTTTAGCTGGCAATTTTTCCCATCAAACTGTCAAAAGTATTGGTTTTGATTAAACCATTTTCTACTAATATTCGAGGTACAGCTACCAATTGCACCGGCTGAACATAAGCCTGTTGTTCGTAAGCTGGTAAAATGACCAAAGTTCCTGACGATGGATATTGATAAAGTTTTTAATACTCATCTTCTATAAATATACAAAAGCATCTGTGTTTATTTTATCATTAAAAGCAGGTGGTGTAGGGATTACTTTAACTAAAGCTAATCACGTTTTTCATTTTGATAGATGGTGGAATCCTGCTGTTGAAAATCAAGCCACAGATAGAGCTTTTCGGATTGGACAGAAAAAGAATGTGTTTGTACATAAATTTGTGGCGATTGGTACTTTAGAAGAGAAAATTGACCAAATGATAGAAGATAAGAAAAAACTGTCTGCATCTGTGGTTGGCAATGATGAATCTTGGTTAACGGAGTTAGATAACGAGGCTTTTAAACAACTGATTGCTTTAAATAAAAGTGCAATTTTGGAGTAAAATATTATGGCTAAGTTTAGTCGGACATGGTGGGGAGATAGGTTTATTAAAGCATTAGAAAATTTTACTGATGATGGTCGCTTGCAACGAGGTCGTTCCTATGCAAGTAATGGTAAAGTTCTGAATTTTGAAATCGCACAAAATCACATTACTGCTAGAGTTAGGGGTTCTGTTAATCCTTACTTTGGTGTATATAAAGAACCGACTTACAATATTTCCATTGAAATTAAATCAATTCCTAAAAGCAATTGGAATGAAGTTATTGACAAGCTATCATCTAAAGCTAGTATTGTTTCTAGATTGCTGCTGAATGAAGTCCCAGAGAATATTGAAGATACTTTTAAACAATTGGGATTAAATTTATTGCCCCATAGCAGTAAGGACTTTCAAACTAAATGTTCCTGTCCAGATTATGCTAATCCCTGTAAACATATTGCTGGGGTTTATTATTTAGTTGCGTCTCAATTGGATAATAATCCATTTCTCTTATTTGAATTGCGGGGGTTATCAAAGGAGGAACTTCAGAATAAACTAGCTAAATCTAATTTAGGTAAAGCACTTTCACAGGAATTAAATACTCAAGAAGTTGGTTTAGAATCTTCAACATCGTTTTATACTAAGTTGGAAAAACAATCTGTTGATGAAAAGCCAAGTGTGAGAGAATTTTGGTTAGGAACAAAGCGTTTACCGCAAACTATAGAAGTGCCAAGTTCTAGTGGTGTTTCGGCAATTCTCGTCAAGAAACAGGGCGATTTTCCGGCTTTTTGGCATAAAGATAATTCGTTTATTGAAACAATGGAGGAATTTTATCAACGGGTGAAAACGAAAAATCAAAATTTAATTTAGTTTTAGCAGCATAAACTGTTTTTGGTGCAGCAAGTGTGGACAAATACCATATAGAGATACGTACTCTTTCTTAAAAAAATGTCCACAAATTGTGGACAAAAATCGAAGTTCTGATCAGTTTCATGATTTTTTATCTCCACAAAATCACTGTGTGCATAATTTTTGGTATGGTTAAATAATTTCTGTAAATTGCCAATAAATGAGGTATGGACACTGGTAAGCTATTAAATATTTAAGTTGCACATTGAGGCAAGCAGGGGGCTATAAATATCAAAAATAAACTCCCTATTAGCAATAATAAAACTCAAACAGTTGAAGAAGGCAGAAGTACGTTCGCGTAGCGTCCCGTAGGGAGGGCAGCTATGCTGAAGGCGTTAAGAAGGGGATTCAAACCCCTCCTTAACGAAGACCAGTAAATCAAAGATTTACTGGGGGTCTTAAACCCAAATGGGCAAAGCATAGAGGCTGTTGTTTTCATATCAAATTAATCCCTTCTGCCTCCTGCCTTGCCCGAAGGGCAGATAAAACTTATACTTGGCAACGTAATAGAATTTGTTGTCCTAATCTTTCAATAATCTGTTGTTGTTCTAATGGCTTATTACTTACCCAACTCAATAAGTAATATAGCTGAAATAAAGGACGTAATTGCCAGTATGTAGGGTCAACGGCCTTTTGTATCTGATAAGCATTCCAAAAACTAGATAAGACTGCATTGTTGTTAGTCTCTAGTTGTAATTCATACCCTGCTAAAACAAAGCGTTGGTCTGTGAAATAATGGTCTTCGATATCTACTACTCCTGTTAGTTGCCAACCTGTTGAGGTAAGAACGATCATTCCTTGCACTCCATCAACATGGGAAAGTACAAACTCTGATGGGTCAGTCCAAAAGGCTAAATAGTGGGCGATTGCTTGTAATATAGTTGTTTTTTGGACAGCGATCGCCTGATGCTGACAAGCATCATCTAAATTTTGATGTAATGTGGTAAAAAAAGCTTCACGCCACGAAAGTAAATGCGGTATTGCCAAGTCTACCCAGCCGTCATAGGAGCGTGTAATATTATGAATAACTCCCAGGTGCATACCAAGAAATTGCTGCAAGGTAGATTGTTGTTCTTCAGAAATTATCTTGATGGCAATATTTACTTCCTGACCTGGAAGGTATTCCATTAATTGACAATAAAATGGGATGTCAGCACTAGGAGTATGTGAGGCATAAAGGTGCGGAAGTGGTATTTGATATTGCTGAAGATATTTGTATACTGCGTTAAAGCTAGATATACAGCTACCATATACACGGTTTTGCAGCGAATCATCTAATGCAAAGTCGGCAGGAGTAAGTTTGGCAATACATAAAAGTCTTTTTTCAGCTAATACAACTTCGATGAGGTAGACAAAACTACCACTGTGTCCAGGTGATTTATCAACAATGGTCCGAATTATTCCGTTTAAATAAGTATTAACAAGATATTGAAGCATCTGAAAATGTTCATTTGATAAAGATGCATAATTCATAATTTTAAAGGCAAATTTTTTGAAAT
>NZ_LUFH02000089.1 GCF_001586785.1 Sphaerospermopsis aphanizomenoides BCCUSP55 | reverse complement strand
GATACATTTTGATGTACCTTGATGCAAGGGTTTTTACCTATTTTACCCCTTTTTCTTGCACCTTTTTCCTTTTTTCTTACCCTTAAACTCTTTATTTATCTGGCTTTTGGCTTTATTCAGCAAACCCTAATTACGTATTTCTGGCTAACTCTGTCTGCTGCTTACGATACTAATCTATATACTACAAATTGAAGTGCGGAATGTGGGTTAATCATTAATGAACAGCGAATCGCACTTTCAGCACCATCTCATTCAATCCAATCTCAAAGCAATGCCCTATAGGTATAAAATACAAATTTAAAAGCCCCCCTTGTTAAGGGGGGTTGGGGGGATCAAAATGTATTTACCATACAACAAAAACCTTGTACCAAGAGCTAAAGAATTAAGAAAGAATATGACTTTGGTAGAGAAAAAGCTGTGGTATGAATATTTACGAGACTTCAAATATAGAGTTCATCGTCAACGCCCCATTGATAACTTTATTGTGGATTTTTACTGTCCGCAATTAAAATTAGTCATTGAGATAGATGGTGATAGCCACTACACAGAAAATGCTCAAGAATATGATTTACAAAGAACGGAAATATTGCAAGGTTACGGTTTAAAAGTAATTAGGTTTAATAATCATGATGTTTTGGATAATTTAGCTGGTGTTGTGATGATGATTGAAGGATGTGATCCCCCCTAACCCCCCTTACTAAAGGGGGGAACAAGAAATAAGAAAGTCCCCCTTTTCAAGTTAGGAATAAATCAATCAAAGTCCCCCTTCCTAAGAGGGATTTAGGGGGATCTCATTGCCGGATGTGATCCCCCCTAACCCCCCTTACTAAGGGGGGAACAAGAGAAAATCCCTCTTACAACTAGGGTAATAAATCCATCAAAGTCCCCCTTACTAAGGGGGGAACAAGAAATAAGAAAGTCCCTTTTACAACGAGGGTAATAAATCCATCAAAGTCCCCCTTACTAAGGGGGATTTAGGGGGATCTAGATCAATTTCAATACTTTTCAAACACCCTCTAAACTACATCCCACTTAGCCAGAAATTCTCTTTTTCATGTCTTCTTCAGCTACAAAATTCCATTGTTCTAAGTGTGATTTTTCAGAATTTTGTTCAATCCAATTATTTAAATCAGATATTTGCTTACTAGATTCATATTTTGCGGGTATTAATCGTTCATGAAAGCAATTTTTATACCACCATATAAATGACTCACCAAACAATTCAGGTATTAAACCTTCATTTACTTGATGATATTTAATCAGAATCCATAGTCTTTGATAAAAACCAATTATTATCCATAAATGTACAGAGTCTTCTGGGTTAACACTACCATCATTATCAATTTGAATCAAATCTTTATTGGGATGAGCTAGTAAAAATTTATCTCCTAAATTTCTGGAAAGGCGTAGTGATTCACCATTCCATTCACGATGAAGCTCAAAGGTAGTTTGTAATTGTAAACGTCTTTGATTTAATTGCCAATTAAATATTGATGATATAACAGCACCACTAATTAAAGCTCCAGGAAGGGCGCTAATAATTGAATTCAGCCACATCATTGTTTCACTCCTCCAATTGTTATACTAAATATTCATAAAAAACATTTTTTATTATTTTGAAAATGATGCTTAGGTAATGAAAAAGTAGGGTGTGTTAGCGAGAGCGTAACGCACCGAATTGATGATAGAGTTGGTGCGTTATGGTGGATTGTTAATTTGGGTTTTTTGTCAAAAATTATCGCCACCTAACGCACTCTACAGGCTATAGGCGATCGCAATATTAATTATTATGGCTTGAGTGATTCAAAATACAATAGTGCGGCCTTGTATCCATCTTCATATCCTCCTCCTCGAAGTTCAATAGTTTTTGTTCCATTTAGAGAACCTTCTACACCAATTACAGAATCATCTCCAACAAATAAACCACCAACAGTAATTTTGATATCAATTTTAATTTCATATCCTGCCCCACCAATAAATCCTGAAATAAGACCTGCTGCTTTTTCTTCTTTTATTTGTCCAAAAGATTTTTCGAGAATTTCTTGAATATTTTCAGCTTGTTCTTGTGTTTTATCACTTGCTTTTTGCCATTGCTCAACAACATCTCCACCAGAATTAGCTATTTCAAGGATGTTTCCTAAAAATAAAAGATTAGCACCAGAGAATCCATGCAAGAAACCAATCAATGAACCGATAAATGAGCCACTTTTACCTATAACAACTTCAGATATTATACTGGCATATCCTATTACAGCAACCTTACCGCTAGGATCAATGAAATTCGCTGGATTAGCATTACCATACAAATAATTATGCAACGTCGTAGGTTGATAAATATACCCCTCAAATGGATCAGTCGAAACAAACCGCCCAGTTAATGAATCATAATACCTTGCACGTAAATAATAACCATCTACTGCATCATCAAACTGCTCACCCGCAAACAGATAATTATTATCCGCATTCCCCACTTTACGGGTTAAATTACCATAGGCATCATAATCATATTCAACCACAACAGCCCCATTAATATCTGTTAATTGACGAGTGCTACCTAAACCATCCACCTGATAATAAATACGATTATTGCCATTATCTTGAGAAATCAAATCCCAACCGTGAGTATAGGTAGTCTTCACATCACCATTAACATTATATTCCTCAATCACTTGGGCATATTGCTGTTGATTATTGTCAATTAAAAAGCGAGTTTCTTCCCCATCAACATTAATAGCAACTCGAATCCCATTATGGTCATATTCAAACTCAATCCGTCCCGTTTCGCCATTTTCTGTGACTTCTACTGCTGTTAATTCCCCTTTAGCATTCCATTCATAAACTGTCTGATTTTGCTCATTTTCTATTTTAGCTTTGAGATTACCTTCATTATCATATTGATAGTTTGTTACCTTACCGCCAAGGGTTTCTTGTCGTAATCGGTCATTATCATCATAGGTGTAGGTAGTTATTCCCTCAACAGAATCTATTTTTTGTAAACGATTTCCTACAGCATCAAATTGATATTGAATCGTCTTATTACCAACAACAGTATCAGTGATTTTCTCTTGGGTGAGACGGTAGAGTTTATCATAACTATGTTCAACAATCCGCCCGTCATTTTCCTCCACTTTTAGACGATTACCCATACCATCTAAGGTGTAGGTATAACTAGAAATAATGCCCGTTTGATTACGGTTTTCTAAGTAAAGTAAACGATTTAAAAAATCATATTCTTGATTTTCAATCACACCATTGGGGAATACTGTCTTAATCAAATTACCTACAGGATCATAATCATAGTCCGTCACCCCATTATCAGCATCTTTGACAGTATCAATCCGATTTAGGGCATCATAAGTATAAATGTTTGTACCTGAAGGAACATTTAAGGTGAAAATATTTCCTGCTTTATCGTAAGTATATTGAATCTTACGTCCATCAGGTTCAGTACGAGAAATTAACCTATCACGCTCATCATAAACATAAATTGTCACTCCTCGATTATCGGTGACAGTCGCTAATTCTCCTGTGAGAGTATAGGTAAAAGTTTCTGTCGGTGTACCATCAGAGAAAGATTTTTCAATCAACCAATTACGCTCATTGTATTTATAAGTGGTGACAACACCATTAAAATCTGTCACCTCAATTAAATTACCAATCTTATTGTGAATTGTTTTATTTTCTTGTCCTGCCGGTAAAGTTGTAGCTTTCAGACGGCGTAAACTATCATATTCAAACTTGGTGATATTTCCATTTGCGTCTTTTTGTTCAATTAAATTACCCACCCCATCATATTTATATTCCGTGCGTTGATTTAAAGCATCAATTACCGCCGTTAGTCTTCCTAACGCATCATATTCATATCTAGTAGTATTTCCTGCTAAATCAGTTTCAGAAATAACTCGCCCTAAACCATCATATTTTGTCTGACTGCGGAGATTATCCTGTAAATTGTCAGGGGTATTATCAGCATAAATAACTTCAATTTGTCGCCCTAAACCATCATAAACATAAACATTTTTCCGCCCTAAAGCATCTGTCATTGAATCTCGTCTACCTTCTGCATCATAAGTATAGGTAGTGACTTCATTCAGGGCATTAGTTACCTTGATTAATCGCTCTGCATCATCATATTCAAATTTAGTCCGATTGCCTAATTCGTCAATTTCTGCAATCACTAACCCGGCTTTATCGTATTCCTTCTTAGTCCGGGGATTATCACTTAAATTATTAGGTGTGCTATCAGGATGGATAACTTCAATTTGTCTTCCTAATGCGTCATAAACATAGTAGGTTTTCCGTCCTAATTCATCGGTAAATACCGTTAATCTATCTAAAGCATCATATTCATTTTTAGTACGAGGATTATCACTTAAATTATTAGGGGTACTATCAGGAAGGATAGTTTCAATTAATAAACCCCGGTCATTATAACGGTATTCAGTACGTCTTCCTAATGCGTCTGTTTCTGCAATTTTTTCACCTGCGGCGTTGTATTCAGTTTTAGTAATACCCCTTGCACAACCACAACTACTACCTTCGGGGTCTGCTTTTTCAATTAACCGCCCTTGTTCATCATAAATATAGTTAGTAATTGCCCCTAAAGCATCGGTAACACTGGTCACTCTGCCATTATTATCATAGGTAAAGGTAGTTTTTGCACCTGTCGGATCTACTAATTCTGTGAGATTGCCAAAATTATCATAACTAAAGGTGCTGGTTTTATTATTAGCATCAATGACTTTTGTTAATAACCCATTTGCACCATAGTTATAGGTAGTGACGTTACCTTCTGCATCTTCTCGTTTAGTGAGATTGCCACTAATATCATAAGTGAATGTTGTTTTATTGCCTAAAGCATCGGTTTCTGTTAATAAATCATTATTAGCATTGTAAGTATAGGTTTTCTTATTACCTTCTCCATCAGTTTCTGTGAGTTTATTACCCCGATTATCATAGGTATAAGTGGTGATATTACCTTCGGGATCTGTTTCACTCAATAGGTTATTATTCGCATCATAGGTTCTTAAAGTAATACCACCCAATTGATCAACTTCTTGAATCACATTACCTTGATTATCAAAAATCCGAGTAATAGTATTACCAAACGGATCTTTGATAGTTTGACTAGAAGCAGCAGCATCAAAATTAATTTCTAATTCATTGCCATTAGCATCAATAATCTTGCTAATTTGTCCATTTTCATCGTATTCGGTACGAGTGGCTTTTCTGCCTAAAGGATCTATAATTTCTGTTAAAAAGTGTTGACGATTTGGGTCATTATAAACTAACTGAGTGGTGTTGTTAGTTCTATCGCTTACCGTTACCAAATTACCTTTACTATCGTAGCTGTATTTAATTGACTTATTATCAGGATCAACTATTTCGGTAATTCGTCCTTGAGAATCTCGTATAAATTCAATTTCTGCACCAGTTGAGCTAACTATTCCCTCATCGGAGAAAGTCAAAGTATTACCATTGCGGTCTTTAACATCAATTAAACCAAAGTTTTGGTCATAATTGTAAACAGTTCCATCTTTGGTGGTTAATTTATATTGGGAAGGATTATAAGTGAACCCAAATAAATATAAACCTACACTACCATCACTACGAATGCTTAACGAAGTGTTTTCCACTTCTAACTTATCAAACGCACCAGCATCAGGAGTAAAATTAGGGGCGTATACTGCACCCAATAAACCAGGTAGAGAAACAACAGGATTGAAAGTAAAACCAACCCTTCTACCATCAGGAGTATTGAGAGTAACACGAGTACCAACGGTAAAGCTATTACCACCAAAGAAATTATCATCACTTAAATCTCGTCCATCAGGAGATGCTTCGACAATATTGGCATCTTGTAAACCTAAATCCCAACCATAACCAAAATCACCTTGATTTGAACTTTCTAAACTGTTATAACGGCGAGTTATTTCAATGGGAATACCAGTTAACGGAATGGATAAATCAGTATATTCTAAGGAAAAATCCCCCGGTTTATTTTGTCCCGATACATTCAGAATTACCCCTTGTACATTACCATTACCACTAAAATCAAAGGCGGTAATTCTCACCAAATAACTACCATTAGCTAAAAGACGTGGATCTAAATTAGCTACAGTTTGATTGGTAATATTGCTATTTCCTTCACTGAGTAAAACATAATCAGGGTCATTTTCACCAAGACTATCTAGATTAATAGCTTCCACAGGAGCAAATTCTACTCGATAAAATTCTAAATTGTTATCGGTGACAGTAGCGATAATATCTGTAGGTTCTTTGATAATGCTTTGAGTGGCTTCTAAATTAGTTGTATTAATTTCAATGATAGGGGATGAGGTATCACTAGGATCAACTACTCGTACTTCAATAGTAGCAGTACCAATATTACCAGCTTCATCTATGGCAGTGCCTAAAAATTGATATAATCCTGCATTTGTTCCCACAAAACTAGCATTATTAATTTGTCCGTTGGGAACATTGGGATTTAGGGTTAATGGTGTACCATCTACAGTTAAATTCAGAGTTTCTACACCAATATTATCTGTTGCGCGAACTTGTAAATTAACAGTTTCGCCAATATTAATTACACTGCTACTAAAGCCTATATTTACCACAGGCTTAACTATATCGTCATTGGTGACAGTTAAATTATAATTCTGAGTAACTATTCCTCCCCGACCATCATCTACTTTAATGGTAATAGGATAAATGCCCTCATCTTCAGTTTTTGGTTGCCATCTTAATCTGCCAAATTGATCAATTGTTACTCCTGTTGGTGCTTCTGTTAAGGTGTAGGTGAGTGAGTCACCATCAGCATCACCAGCAATAACATCATATTCATAAGTAATACCTGTTTGAGTTAATTCTACAGGGGTAGAACTAATGACAGGATTTTGATTGGGGAAGACTTTGACATAATAATTTTGATATGCAGTACCACCATCTGCATCGGTAGCACTAACAGTTACTTGAAAATCACCATTAACATCAGCTTGAGTTGTCCAAGAAATTAATCCTGTATTTGTATCAATGGTCATTCCATCGGGTTTCTTAGTTAAACCGTAGGTAATGGTTGTATTTTCTGGATCTGTGGCATTAACATCATATTGATATAAATTTCCTGAACCGATTAATATTTGTGGTGTAGAGGTAATAGTCGGCAAACGATTAGGCAGATTTTCTAATATTTGTAATTGATAAGATTGAATATTAGAACCTCCAAAGTTATCGGTAACTTGTATTTCTACAGTTTGTGTTCCCAACTGAGTAGGCTTATATTCAATCAAACCAGTATTAGCATTAATAGTCATGCCGGGGATGGCATTGATTAAACTATAGGTGAGGGTGTCATTATCGGGATCTGTGCTTCTAACTTCGTAGCTGTAGGTATTATTTAACAGGGCGATAGTGTTAGGAGAGGAAATAATTTGCGGTGGGGTATTAGTTCCTCTGGCATTGAGAATAAATTCTTGAGTTGTTAAACCGCCTTTACCATCAGAAACTCGTAAAACGACTCGATTATTACCAGTTTGATTTTGTTTTGGTTGCCATATTAAAATACCTGTTTCACTATCAACAGCCATACCTTCTGGTTTAACCAGTAAGCTATAGGTGAGACGATCATTATTGGCATCGGTAGCGGTAGCTTGATAGGTTAATAATTCGCCTATTTGGGCTGTTGTGGGTGCTGTGCTAGTGAATACGGGAGCTTGGTTAGGAATAGGTTGATCAATTTTCTTGTTGCCAAAGTTGATATTATTAACAGTTTCTCCTGCTTCTAGTTGAACTGTATAAAAATCGGGACTAGCAATACTACCGGGTAATCCTTGTACGTTCACAACATCAAAACCCGGTATCGTACCCTTCGTGTCAAGTCCAACAATTTTTATAGCTCGAACAGCCTCAGTAAAGTTGATCGAAGCAAGATCAAAAACAGAGGTTTGACCACCATTACCCCTTCCTAATAAAACAAAGTCTTCTAAATTAGAACTAACATAAATATCTGCTTGATCTCCCGCAGCACCTAGTTCATTAACAAAAATATCATTTCCTGACTTATCAATAATTACTTCATCGGTAAAACCAACAGTTACATATGAACCAGTGGGAAGTGATAATGCTCCTAAAGTGTCGCTACCCAAAATAATGTCCGTATTAACTAATACTGGTGAATTTCCATCATTATCTTCACCATAAGGTTCATCAAATGTACCCGTACCACTGTTAAAGTAGTCAAGAATAACATCAGCAAAACCATCTCCTAGAGAATCTGTTGGTTGTCCAATAGGATATGTTTGCTCGTAATCTGTGGGTACAACTTCTCTGACAATATAAGTACCTGCTTCTAAACCTGTGAATTTATATTGTCCAGTTTCATCTGTTATTTGAGTGGGTTCATTTTCATCAAGAATCCCATTATTATTAGAGTCGAGATAAACGGTAATACCTTCTAATCCCGGTTCATCAGTGGCAAATCTCCAAGAAAGAATATCATGATTTCCCATCCCTCCACCAGTAGCAGAAGTAAAACCAACAAAAAATTCATCCTGTCCAAGAACTTCAGGAATATTAACTGTTGCAGAAACAGTGGCTTCTGTGGGACGATTAGAGTCTTGAGAAACCCTTGCTTCTAATCGTTGTGATGTGCCATCATAATCAATCCAAACATTCCAAATCTCACCATTATTAAATCTGGTAGGGATATTAGTTTGAACAACAGAAGTTGTATTTCCATTCAAGTTAATACCAATGTGATTACCATTATCTTGATCTTGTCCTCCATTGTTATATGTATCTAATTCAATAACAACAGTATTATTCAAGCCTTCGTAACCGATTCCTCCCCCTGGACTTCCTATATTTTCTGTGGGGCTGATAATAAAAGCAATACCATCTGCACCTGCACCATCTTCATCTCCAAGTCCTTTTGAATCAGAGATAGAAAAACTGAAGTTAGTTGAGAATGATAGATTTTGCCCGTTTTCTCCTACAAAACTGAAGGGATTTTTTAGCAAGGCGTTTCCCGATACAAAAAACTCTGATTCTGCTAACCTTAAAACATCTTTTCCTACTATTTCAGAATTTACTATTTGGGTATTTCCATTGAGTCTGATTGATGAGACATTAACAGAAAAATCTTCAAAATTAGCTGAATCCCAAACTCCATTACCATTTGCATCTTCCCATTTAAACCCTGTAATAGTTCCCAATGGGTTATTATTCAATGCAATCACAAATTCCTGCGTATCAACTCCCCCACGATTATCAATAACTCTGACAGTTACATCATAATTACCTATTGTTTGAGTCGCCGTATTCCAAATTATCTCACCCGTTGACTCATTAATAGTCATTCCTTGTGGTGCAGTAACTAAAGAATAAGTTAAATTATCTGCATCAGGATCAATTGCATTGACATCATAAACATAATTTTGACTGGTACTAGCTTTAACTATTGCTTGAGAAATAATGACAGGAGCATAATTATCAGTTTCTTCTTCTTGTACTAAAATCTTATATCTTTGAGTAGCAATACCACCTTTACTATCACTCACTTGTAAAGTTATCTCTACCTCACCCAATGTTGCTGGAGTCCATGTCACAACACCTGTATTTTCGTTAATTACTAATCCTTCTGGTGCATTAATTACCGCATAAGTTAAATTATCGTTATCTGCATCTGTAGCTAAAGCTTCGTAACGATATTCAGTATTAATATTGCCATAAATAACAGGTGTGGAAACAAATACAGGAGGACGATTACCAGATGTTTCAAGAACATTTAAACTATAGTCTTGTCTATCCTGTCCACCTTTGCCATCTTCCACTAATAAAGAAATATTATGATTACCAACAGTGACATTTTCCCAATTAATTACACCTGTATTATTATCTATGGTTAAACCTTCAGGAGCGATTAATAAAGAATAAAATAAAGTATCGTTATCTGCATCAATAGCATTTGCATCATAAGTATAATTTTCACCTACAATTATCTCTAATTCAGGATTAGAAACAAACTCAGGAGCAGCATTAGACTTTCTTAAAGAAACAATATTATTGGTAGTAATATTAAAAGTGATGATTTGACTATCACTACCGCCTTTACCATCGCTGACAGTATAAACAAAACTACCTGAATTACCACTAGCATCTGCTACAGGAGTAAAGATAAGATTGGTTAATTCTGTGATGGTTAAACTATCATTAATATTAACTTGACTACCATTCTGTTTTGTGATTTTTCCTTTACTATTATCTGGTAATTGATTTACCATAATAGTTAAAGTATTTCCATCAAAATCTATGGGTGGGTTAATATTTAACGTAATAGGTTGACTATTTTCTTCTACAGAAATAGTTTTATCAGCATCAACTACAGGAGGGTTATTAGTTTGCGGGTTAATATCTGTGGGATCACCAAAATTAAAGTTGAAAACTAAATCATTATAATCTTTATCTCCTAGTCCTAAAACATCTTCCCAACCCATTTGGTTACTAGAATAATGAATGAGATGATTTAATTTATCTGGGTTAGCTTCCGCATAGGAAAAATAAGCTAAGACTCCACCATTAGGATTATTATTAGCATTAGTTTGTAAAAATCTCTCACTGGTATTGTTAGAAATCAAATACCATCCAATATATTGATCACCTGTTAAGGTATACTCTTTAACTCCGTTATAGTTACCTTCTCCAAATATTACTTGATAATTATCTTGTTTGAATACTTCTCTAGCATAATTAGCATCACTGGGAGAAATACCGTTAATATTCCCATTGATATCATCAACATAATAAAAACCTATTTCATTTTTATATGATGCTTCATTAGATATAAATTCAACGGTTAATGGTACTATTTGATTATTGCTATATCCAGGGTAAAAGCCTTTTTCAAAAACATTGAACACCACATCATTAAAATCTTTATCTCCACCTCCAGTTAAATCTTCCCAATTAAAACGATAAACTCCTTTACCGAGATTTGTACTAATAACATGATCAAATCTATCTGTATTTGCAGATGTAATGGATGAGAAAATAGTAACAGAATTAGGGTTATTTAAATATTCTGATGTACTAGCATTCTGGATTAAATAAAAACCAACATAATCTCCAGCTTTTAAATCTACTTCTTGCCAATTTCCGGCACTATTTCCTTTGCTAAAAATAACTTCGCTTTTTCCTGAAGTTAATACTTTCTGGAAATAACCTGCTGCTTGGGGTGATATTCCATCTATTTTGCCTTCGGGATTATCAAATACTATGATTCCTACTTCATTATTATATTTTGCTTCTCGTTGTGTCCATTGAAAAACTAAAGTCGTATCTTCATTGATGACTAAGGTTTCTCCTATGTTGTTAATTATTTCAACTTCGGATTTTTCAATGTTGATGAATTGATTATTATAGCAAATAACTGCATGATCATCTTCTGCTTTTAAGCTGTTTAATTCTTCTGGTGTGAAAGTTTGATTAAATACTAACTTGGTAAAAATTCTACCTTCATCTCCTGCACTATCGGTTTTATTAATTTTGGCATCAATAAAATGTCCAAATTCTTCTGTTAATACTTCAGCAATTATTTCTGTTGAGTTATTTTCAACAAAATTATCGGCTAGAAAGATAGTATTCAAAGATTCTGCATAAGTTCCATTAGCATTACCTAAGATTTTTGCATCTATAATACTAACTTCTACATTTTTAAAACCTTCATTAATTTGAGTTTGTAACAAAGAAGTGGCTAAATTTATTTGTTCACCTACTCCATAGGGAATACCTAACAAGTCATGAGCATCAGGATTATTGATCAAATTACTAAACTTTTCTCTGATTAAATAATCCGCAGAGATAATTTTTTGTTCTAAAGAATAATCTGGTATGGAATCAACTAATTCATTTATTAGAGGAAATATTACCGATGTATTTTGAATATTAGTAAAAGGGTTTAAAACTTCGCTGGAAAGCCCGTAAGCTGCGCCATTGTAGGAGGTAGAAATACTTACTGAGAAAATAGAAAGGTCTTGATTGTTTAGTGAAGAATCAAACATAAAGGAAACTATCTTTATTCAAAAAATACTGTTTATGTGTGATGGCTGAGATTTGAATTTTTACAAAATTACAAAACCCTATATGTCTAGGAATAGCTTTAGCAGTCCTAAACTCATACTTATATAATCAGACTATTAAGCTTTTTCAATTATAGTCATTATTACGGAAAGCATCTATTGTTGCAATGAGAATAAATACTCATAAAATAGTCATTCAGCGCAACGATAAACTTGAGCAAGATTTTTACGCCATAAACAAAATTTATGTTAAAATATAGACAAAATAGTCAAAATGTCTAAATTTATTAGATTATGCAGACTTATACTCTCACAGATGCTCGTAATAAACATGGTGAAGTTTTTGATAAAGCTGCTGTTGAACCAGTGTTACTCACCAAGCAATCACGTCCTAGTCATGTAATTATTTCCGCAGATAGCTATCAAAAATTACTTGATAGGCTGCAAGAATTAGAAGATATGCTGTTAGCTCAAACTGCTCAAACTGCTTTAAGTCAGTCAAAAATGGTTGGTACAGAGGCTTTTACATCTGCGCTGGAGCATTTAGCAAATGGCACGGCTTGATGGTTTAGCCACTGTTCTTGATTTCCTCAATGGTTTACAGCCTAAAATAGCAGCGCAAATAGCAAAAAAAGTTTTGGCTTTGAATGTTGAACCTTTACCACAGGATAGTGAGCAGTTATCTGGTTATCAGAGTTTTTATCGAGTTGATAGTGGTGAATATAGGATTGTTTACAGATATTTTCCAGAACAGGATTTAGTGGAAGTGATTTTAGTTGGTAAGCGCAATGATGATGATGTTTATAAAAGATTGAAGCGGTTACTAGGATAAACTGGAATACTAAATACAGCAGATTTGGAGTAAATGAGGTACAAAACTCAATCTAAAAGTCTTGGCTGGTAAGCATTTGAAAGCTGACCGCTGACCGCTGATAGCTGAAAGCTGCTGTATTTTTGGCAGTTTGTTGGGTTGCACTTGCGCTTAACCCAACCTACTTTAAACCTACATTAATTAAATGAATGTTTCTGGAGTAAAACTCCCATGTAAACCATAAGGAATGTGATGTTTAAGATGTAGTTTTGCTACTGCACCTTTCTGGAAATCACTAGCATCTAAAATCACCACATCTGAACGATGATGTTCTGCATTGTAAATGACAGAGATTACCCAACCGTCATCTTCTTGCTGAGAATTGGGACGAGGAATAAAAATTGGTTCACCTGTAAAGCCACGAGGTGCTGCACTCCAAATTTCTCTTTTGTCTGATTCTAAATCAAATTTCACAATTGCTTGTAAAGGTGCATTTCCTGTGGGGTGATGAGCAGCAGCAGCATATAAATAACGATAGGGTTTACCTACTCTCTCAGGCTGTATGGTAGGAAATTCACAAGCTCGATTATCTATTAACTGACTTTGTACTTGGTTGTCTGATAAATTAACATTAAAACGCCATAGTTTTCCTGGTGCATTAGCTTCAAAGTTGGTTTGTCGATAATCGCTATTTGGTTCAACTTCTGTTAATGATTCATAGCAAATGGAATCAATGACAATTTCATTGCTAACTTCAAAAGCATTGACATGATGGAAGATAAAACCTGCTTTAGTTTCTACAACTTTTACCCCATTTTCAGCAACTGGACTATTTTGGCGGGGAATAACTATGATTTTTGTCGGTTGATTTTTTTGAACTTTAATACATTGTCCAGCACTGGCTATTCCTAGCGCAAAAGGTAAGGGGTTAAACTGTACAGGATTTTGGAAGAAAATACAGTAGTTTTCGGTAATGACGAAATCATGAATAAAGCAAAAACCAGGAACAGAATGATTTTGTTTGCTGATAATTTCGCCGTTGGTGTTGAGTTCAAAAATTGTAATTGTGGTTGATAGACCTGGTTGAATGGCAAAGTTAACTAATGTACCATTGGGATCTATGCGGGGATGGGCGCTAAAGGCTTCACCTGTGGATAAAACACCATTAAAATATTCGTTTCCTAATGTTTCTAAGGTGTGGGGGTTTAATAAATAAGGTTCTGCTGCTTCCCACAATGCTAATAGTTTGTTACCCCAGTAGATAACGTTAGTATTAGCAATGTGTTTGATTTTGAAATTAAAGGCGTTAGCTAACCAACCTCCGGGTTTTTGAGTACCAAATACGCCACGATAAAGAATTTTACCAGCTTTTTTTTCGGCTAAATAACCTTCTGTTTCTACAAATCGGTTACGAAAATGAGCGCGACCGTTAGTGATAGTAATGCGGCTAATCATGCCATCGCCATCAAAGGGATGATGTAATCTTTGACCATTAATATCTAATAAGCCAGGGCCATTTCTAAATAATGTTCCTTGTAATTCTAAGGGTATTTCTCCTTCTATTTCATCAATCCAATAATCATCTTCTTGTTTGAGGGATTCATATCCTCCTTGCCAATCTTCACGAGTATAGGATTTTTGTAAAATTTGGTTTGATTGAGGTTCTAAGGTCTGCATATTTGGAAAATTATTTCAACTTTTAGTTACTTATTTAGCTTTTATTTGTCATGAGAAAGAAGATGAAAAAATACAATTGATACCAGCAGCAGTCAAGGGTTTAAAAAGCTGACTGCTAACCGCTGTTGTATCAAACATTCTGACTCCTGATTTCTGACTCCTGACTTCTTAGTGTGGGAATTTCACTTTCTTCTTGCTCTGGTAGCCAATTAATAAATATCAAAGGTACAAGAGCAATTGAATTAGTAATTATGACTAACAACCAGAGTAAATTAAAATTTGTGTCGGTAATACCCAACCATTGCATAATTAATGCTCCAAATTCTTTGGAAATAGCTCCTCCTAAATTAAATATTGACATTAAGAGCGCAAATAAGGTCGCTTCGATTCCTAAAGGACAAATTCTCGCTGCTAATACCATCACGGGCATAAATGCAATTTGTCCCATGACGGCGAGAATTAAGCTATCACCTAAACTAAACCATTGGTCATCTATTCCTAAAGCTCTATTTGTGTGTGTGACTAACAGTAACATCGTCATTCTCAATGCACCGGAAATGAAGATACTCCAACCACATATTATGCGAAAAGGAACACTTTTGAGAAAGCGTTGAAAAATCCAAATACCAACTAATGAGGCTAAACTTGTGACTAAATGTACTCTACCTAAAAATTCTGGTGCAAAGTGTAGTTCGTTGGTGAAGAAATAGAAAAATGCTGCTTCTCCACTAGGGGTAGATTGCCAGAGAAAGATAAATACTGTAGGTATCCAAATTGCTTTTTGGGTAAAGGCTTCACTTACTTGTTTTAGTTGAGTTTTGATGGTGGGAGGTTGAGTTTGGTCATCCTGTTGTTGGACATCTTTATTCACTGGTGTTTCACTAATTAACCAAGCTGCTAATGAGATAATTAGCGGAAATAATGCCGTAACTAAAAATACTGTGCGAGTGGTGAAGTATTCTAAAAGTAAGCCGCTGAAATAAGCTGTAATTAAACCACCAACAGCAGTAGCACTCCAACATAAAGATTGGAGAGAACCTATTTTTGCTAAAGATTCTCCTCTGGCACGTTCCACAACCAGAGAGTCAACTATCACGTCACTGAAAGCAACAGAAAGAGAAGATAGAGCGATCGCAATTGTCGCTTCCCAGCTACTATCAACTATAGTGGCCAAACTCACCCAAGCAGCAGCACCCAGTATTCCAGATAACACCAAATAGGGACGGCGACGGTAGCCAAATATGGGCAAACCATCAGATATGAAGCCAAACAATGGCTTTATCATCCACGGTAGGGCGACTATCCCCAATAGTGCTGATACCTCAACTGGACTCAGATGCAATTCATCTTTGAGGAAGAAACTGACGGCTAGACGCGCTAAACCTAATATGCCTTGGACAAGGTAGACTGCTAGAATCGCTATTAATTCCGGCTTAGGTTCATTACCCAAGAGAATTTTTTGGATTACTGAGTCTTTGACCTTGGACAAGCCAGAGGAATGAATCAGCATTTGATGAATATTCTTTAAGTTTTATCTACTTTTCTATAATATCTAGATACGGATAATCTTGACAGTTATCAGTTAACAGTTAATTGTTATCAGTATAATATATTACTTCCTACAAGTAAATGCAAGCGTTATGTCTAATGGAACGCTTGCCGTCAATAAATATGCACTTGTTGTGTCGCATATTGTAGATATTCAGCAAGTACAGCACTGTTTTACTCTACAGAATTAACCGCCGACGGAGTAACTACCCCTGTGTTACGGGTTTCTAAGTTATTTGATAAGCGACTGATAGTTAATAGTGGTACTTCTTGTCGGCACGACAGGCAAAACCAATACAGTTCACCATGCCGGACATGACGCAGGATTGAACCACCGCAGCACGGGCAAGTGTTGGCTCTCTGACTCATACCAATGTCCTCCTAAAAAAGCTTGTTGTTGTGATCAATTGAAAAAAATTTGATTAAAAACGACTGAATGTGTTGGGTTAAGCCCTAACTACTCTGCTTGGTGATAGAAATGAGAGACTACGCCTTACAGCAGTTGCACGGTTTAATAATGCTAAATCCCTACTGACTGACTGTTTCTGTAGATTGATTTATTAATTTGACCCCTTTTACTATTTACTAATTTTGAGATCATTATTATGAGAACAAAACATTTGTACTTACGCTTGGGAAATTTAAGTTAACTTTTCTGTGTTGCAAAAGTGTAAACTTGTAATTCCGGTTGATTTTACTATCACATTACTAGCAAATAAAATTTTACAGCCTTAGTAATAGCTAATAATGAACATCCCTTCTCAAAATACAATTGAACATTTAGTATTATCATCTATCTTGGGGATCATAATCAATTAGAATATTTTGTAGTCTAACTAACAATTTTCCCAATTTTGTATTTGTGAATACGATTTCACAGAAGGGATCAATTACTTATAGCCTATTTTTGTATGAATGGCAGCACCAACGAAAAACTTAACAATAGGAAACATTTACACAAAATTCACAGTTTTTATATTTCTTAACCTATCGTCACACTGATAAACAACTAATGAAAATCGCTACTTGGAATGTCAATTCAATTCGTACACGCTTAGAACAGGTTATCAACTGGCTAAGTGAAAATCCTGTAGATGTCCTGTGTTTGCAGGAAACTAAGGTTGTAGATCAAGATTTTCCCCGTTTACCATTTGCAAACTTAGGCTATCACCCTTATATTTCTGGACAAAAAGCTTATAACGGTGTGGCACTGATTAGCCGTCAACCCCTGGCAGATGTGAGTATGGGTTTCACGGCGATTTTACCGGATTTAGAACCAGAATGGGACGAGCAGAAGCGGGTTATTACTGGTGTTATTGAAGGAGTGAGAATTGTTAATCTTTACGTTCCTAATGGTTCGGCTGTGGGAAGTGATAAATATGAATATAAACTTGGTTGGTTAACAGTATTGCGTAAATATTTGCAGGTGCTGTTGTTATCTAACCAGTCTATTTCTATGTGTGGTGATTTTAATATTGCTTTGGAAGATATAGATATTAATGACAAAGTGAAGATAGAAAATCACATTATGGCATCTGCACCAGAACGCCAAGCTTTACGGGATGTTCTTTCATTGGGTTTTGCTGATGCTTTTCGGAAGTTTAATAGTGAAGGGGGAAATTATAGCTGGTGGGATTATCGGACTGCGGCTTTTAGAAGAAATTTAGGATGGAGAATAGACCATCATTATTTAACACCTGTGCTTTATGAACGCGCTCAAAGTTGCATTATTGATGTTGCACCAAGGAAGTTAGAACAGCCTAGTGATCATACGCCGGTGGTGGTGGAGTTTTAGTTGGGTAAAGGTAAAGCGATCACATTTTATAAAATGGAAAGCGATCGCACTGCTAAAAACATGATATAATGTTTATAATTACTGTTTAAAAATAGTAAATTAATGAAACTTAAAATTATTGTACATCAAGCAGAAGAAGGTGGATATTGGGCAGAAGTTCCTTCTCTTCCTGGTTGTGCTACCCAAGGAGATTCTTTTGAAGAACTTTTACACAATTTATATGAAGCTATTGAAGGATATTTGTCAGTAGATATAGATACTATTCAACTACAGGATAATGCCAAAATTTTGGAAATTGCTGTATGAAATCCATGACAGGCAAAGAATTAGCCAAAATTTTGGAAAAGCATGAATGGATATTAATTAGGATTTAAGGCAGTCATCATATTTATGGAAAATCAGGTATGAATGTGAAAATTTCTGTTCCTATTCATGGAAATAAAGATATTAAAATTGGGTTGTTAAGACACTTATTAAAACAAGCTGAATTATTTGATTATCTTGATTAAAGTTATCGCTCTCCCAAGGTTATCAACCAGAAATTGATACCTGCATTAAGCTACGCTAACAATCATTTGATTGAAAATTTGATATGAGTTTTGGGTTTCTTTACCTCAACCCAACCTACAACTTATAATGACTGAGTTAGGAGTTTTTATCTAAGGCTGATATGGGTAGAGGTGTAATTACACAATGGAAAGATGATAGGGGTTTTGGATTTATAAAACCCAGCGATGGAAGTAAAGAAATTTTTCTTCATATCAGCGAAATAAAGGGTGCAAGTCGTCGTCCAAAAGTCGGCGACATAATTATTTACGAATTAACTACAGCAGCAGATGGAAAAGTTCGCGCTACCAACGCTTCAATTGAAGGAGTTGCACCTCTACCTGCAAGAAAACAACACAAGGCAAAAAAAGGAAGTTTGATGAAAAATTTGATTGGTATTCCTGTTGCTATTGGTTTTATTATTTTGGCAATGGAGTTTCAAGGTAGCCGTTCTCCATCTTTAATCACATCTTTCACCAAACCAGGATGCAAAATTAAAGGTAATATTTCCGTTAATACTGGGAGAAAGTTTTATCATGTTCCTGGTGCAGAGGATTATGAATCAACAGTAATTGATCCAAGCAAGGGAGAGAAATGGTTTTGTACAGAGTCAGAAGCTGTAGCAAATGGTTGGCGTAAAGCGCCAAAGTAAAATGTTTCAATCTGTTAATTTGATCAGGCGCTCGCACTTTACCAAGCTAAAAAATAGAAAGCGATAAACCGTTTTCAATAGCGCCTATAATCCTGTTTTCTATTCCCACTCATTTACTAACTCACTTGCTTCACCGGGATAAAAGCCATCATCCAATATTTCTGTCAAACTATAAGGACAATCAGAAGGAAAAGTGCGATGAGGTAAATCAGTTTCCCTCACAGCTAATTCCACACCTTTCAAATAAGCTTTACCCACCACCTCTTCCAAATAAGATTTCAAGCTAGGATTTTCTTCCAATAATTCAATAGTATCTAAGCGTTGAATGCGAAGGGTTGCTAACCAACTACGACTGCGGCGTTGAGGTTGAAATTGCCATTTTAGTAAATGTCCAATTAAAATACTTAAACGATTTCGCAGTTCTTGGCGTTGCTGTTTTCCCAAAGATTCAATTTCCTCAATCAAATTTTGCAAATCAATTTTATGCCATTGATGGTTGCGGAGTAAATCAGCTTGTTCCTGTGTCCAAGCATAAAAGTCACTAACGTAGAGACTGGATACAGGTATGGTGATTTTTGGGTTGGTTTCTGGTATGTGCATCAGTGTTATTTAAGCCCAATGTTATTATTTTAAACAGAAATTGTATAAGTTAGGATTTTGGTAATTTGCTGATTTCACAATAGTGATTAAACTTAACTACAGAAACAGCCCCATACTCAAATCCAAACGTTATGATTCTAGTCACTGGAGCCACTGGAGATATTGGCCGCCGCGTCGTGCGGTTATTACGTCAACAACGGAAGTCTGTGCGGTCTTTTGTGCGTCTCACGTCCCATTACAGCGAGTTAGAACACCGGGGTTCAGATATCTTTATTGGTGATTTGCGACGAGAACAGGATATCAAGAAAGCCTGTCAAGGCGTGAAATATATCATTAGCGCCCACGGTTCAGGAAATGATGCTCTATCTTTGGATTATCGCGCTAATATTGAACTCATTGATCAGGCTAAAGTCCAGGGTATTGAACACTTTGTCTTCATCTCCGTTTTAGGTGTCCAAAGAGGATATGAAGATGCTCCCGTGTTCAAAGCTAAACAAGCAGTAGAAATATATCTGCAAAGTAGTGGCTTAGATTACACTATTTTACGCCCATCTGGATTAGCATCAAACCTGCTGTCATTAGCAGAAAGGTTTCGAGAAACGGGTTTGTATCTGCTCATCGGTGAGCCAAAAAATCGTACATCTATTATTAGTACCGATGATTTAGCCCGGATAGTTGTAGATTCTTTGACAGTTGCTGATGCTCGTAATCAAATTTTACCAGTAGGAGGCCCGGAAATTTTATTGCGCGAGGATATTCCTAAAATATTTAGTCGCATCTTTAACCAAGAACCAATCATTATTAATGTCCCTTTATTTGCTGTTGATACTTTCCGGGGTGCATTAGGTTTCTTTAACCCCTCAGTCCAAACAAATTTAGGAACTTTTCGCACTTTACTAGCTAATGAATTTTTCTGTAAACCAGAAGAAATCACCAATTTAGAAAGGATTTATAACTTTCAATTGGAAAAATTAGAAAACTTTTTGCGCCGTTATTTAGCCATTTAAATTTTGTGATTGATGAGCCAATTTTGGATTTTGGATTTTGGATTTTTAAGTCAACCACTCCAATCTAAAATCTGAAATCTAAAATCTAAAATTTTCTTACCCATTACCCATTACCCATTACTAAATATATGAAATATTCTCTAGCTGCAAATCCTGTTCAAGCCCGTCAAACCAAAGAAAGATTTGCCAACCCAGAGGAACAATTATCCTATGAATTAGGTAAAGCTGTACAGGAATTACCACCACTTTATACAAGATTATTAGCAGGAACTATTAGTGTTGTTATATTTGGGGCAATTTCCTGGGCGCATTTTTCAGAAATTGATGAAGTAGCGACAGCAGCAGGAGAATTAATTGCTTCTACTCAAGTTAGACCGGTGACATCTTTGGGTAATGGATCTATTTTAGCCGTGAAAGTGAAAGAGGGCGATCGCGTTACCAAAGACCAAGTTTTAATTGAACGTGATCCCAATTTACAACAAACCGATGTTAACCGACTTGCTAAAGCTAGTAAATTAATTGAGGATGACTTGCAACGTTTAGAAGCAGAACGTACCGGGGGAAAAACTGCGGGAACAAAATTACAAGATGAACTGTTAAATTCGCGTTTATTAGACTACAAAGCCAAACAAGCAGCAGCTGAAGCTGAAGCACAACGTCAACTGGCAATTATCAATCAATCCAAAATTCGTTTAACTCGCTTACAAGAAAATTTAGCCAGTGCTAAAACCAGTGTGATTAATGCTCAAAATAATTTAGTTAATGCCGAAAGTATCCGTAAAAAACTTGAAAATACTGTAAACATTGCTCAAAAAAGAGAAGAAAATCTCCGCACTTTATTAAATCCTGGTGCAGTTCCCAGAGTCGATTATTTAGAAACCCAAGAAAGATTAAATCGTGCCAATACAGATATTATTAGAAGCTCCGATGAAGTAACTAATGCCAAAAATAGAATTACAGAGGCAAAAGATAAAGTGACCTCTTTAAAAAAAGATATTGCTGCTCAAAATCAAGAAATTCTTCAAGCAGAACAAGCTTATCAAGCAGCACGTAATCAAGGTTTACGGTTAGCATCAGAAAGACAAAGTGAAATTTTAACCCAAATCAATAAACGCAAAGAAGAATTGACCAATGTTGCTGGTCAATTAGAACAAGCGAAAAAACAGAAAGACGGAGAAACAATTAAAGCACCTGTAGCAGGAACAATTTATAAAATCAAAGCTACCCAAGGACCAGTTCAATCTGGTGAAGAATTGCTATCAATTGTCCCAGAAGGGGAAGAAATGGTTTTAGAAGTTAAAGTTCTTAACCGTGATATTGGTTTTATTCGTCAGAACATGAAAGCCAAAGTTAAATTAGCAACTTTCCCTTTTCAAGAATTTGGTGTTGTGGATGGGGAAGTTTTACAAATTAGTCCCAATGCAGTTGTTGATAAAGAATTGGGGCTAGTTTTTCCGACGCGAATTAAATTAAATCAACATTCCATGAATGTCCGGGGACAAGAAGTAGAATTTACACCAGGGATGGCTGCAAATGCAGAAATTGTCACTCGCAAAAAGTCGATTTTGACATTTATTGTTGAGCCAATTACCCGCAGGTTTAGCGAGGCTTTTTCTGTCAGATAAATCCCCAACTTATTTGAGAATTTGAGTTTTCTTGTTTTCTCGGTTTTATACTCTTAGGACTTATGTAAGATTGAACTCAAAACCTGATTCTTGCGTAGAGGTAATTCATGAATTACCCCTACTTCCGTTCTGTTTTGCGTAAGTCCTGACTCTGTATAACAATGAATTCTCTAACGGTGTTATAAATACAGCACATTGCATATCAATCAGGTACAGAATCTAACTTGAAACCGAGACAGAGAGAGTTTTACTCCTGACTCCTGACTCCTGAATTCTTACTTTTCCTATCTTCTTCGGCTTGTTCTAAAATTTCTGATGGAAATAAACCTGCACGATGAGCATCAGCAGGAATTCCATGAGGTTGTAAACTGCCTTTAGGTAAGTACACTAATTCTCGTAAAGGTGTCACCATTGGATCATTAGTAACTTTATAAGGTAATCTTCCCAATGCCACATTATCAAGGTTTAATTCGTGGCGGTCATAAACAGAAAGTTCATATTCTTCAGTAAAGGAAATGCAGTTTGTCGGGCAAAATTCCACACAGTTACCGCAGAAAATACAAACTCCAAAATCAATACTGTAATGATTGAGTTTTTTCTTTTTACTTTGTTGATCAAATTCCCAATCTACTACAGGTAAATTAATCGGACAAACACGCACACAAACTTCACAGGCAATACATTTATCAAATTCAAAATGAATCCTTCCTCGAAAGCGTTCCGAAGGAATCAGTTTTTCGTAAGGATATTGAACCGTTATGGGACGACGGTTCATGTGGTCAAAAGTCACTGATAATCCTTGACCAATATATCTACCAGCTTGAAAACTTTCTTTGGCGTAATCACCAACTTGTTGAAAAAATTTAAACATGATTGATCTATTTTATTTGTTTAAAATGTTATTGTCTGAATCAGGATATCCAGGATTAAAGGATGAACAGGATTAAGCTGTTGGAAATTTATTGAACATTTAAGTTATACCAGATTAATCTGAAGCTGCATGGAATAAGATGTGGATAATAATTGAACGCAGATGCACGCAGATAAACGCGAATAAAGGCAAATAAATCACAGTTTACCTCGCAACTGACGTTATGAATATTTATTTGCACCTTAATACTTGCTATTAGTTATAACTTCTGCCAATTGACATAATTATTATTGATTGGTTGTCAATCTTTTGGTTGTCATTAATTTAATAATTAAGTCGTCCTGAAGCATGATGTAAAAATTAGCGAAGGTTTGGACTATAGCCGTAAGAATTAAATAAAAAATAAAAAATTAGGCTATGAATCAAAACCAAGGAAATAATCTCATTACAGATAAAAACCCACCTTTTCCCTTAGTACGTAATGGTTTTATCTTCATTATCTTGGCGATTTTATTTGTAGCTGCTATTTACTACGGAATTATTAACCCATAGGGCAGAATCAAGTCAAAAGTCAAAAGTCAAAAGTCAAAAACTTTGTTCCCTGTTCCCTGTTCCCTGTTCCCTTCTTTCTCAGTTACGAATTACGAATTACGAATTACGAATTACGAATTACGAATTATTTTAATTTCCTCCCAAGGTGTGATGGAAGTGCGAGTAGTTGGTTTCTTAATTACACCTATGAACACGAAGTATTTTTTCAAGGATGTGATGACAATACATGGCAAAAAGATATCCAAAGTTTAGCCAGGATCTTGCACAAGATCCAACGACACGCCGCATCTGGTATGCGATGGCTCAAGGTAATGATTTTGAAGTCCATGATGACATAACGGAAGAGAATCTTTACCAAAAGATTTTTGCTACTCATTTTGGTCATGTGGCAATCATTTTCCTCTGGGCTTCTAGTCTTTTGTTTCACGTTGCTTGGCAAGGTAATTTTGAACAGTGGAGTAGAGATCCGCTGCATATTCGCCCTATTGCCCATGCAATTTGGGACCCTCATTTCGGTAAACCTGCCATAGAAGCTTTTAGTCAAGCTGGTGCAAGCAATCCCGTTAACATTGCCTATTCTGGTGTCTACCATTGGTGGTACACCATTGGGATGCGAACCAACCAAGAGTTGTATATTGGTTCTCTAGGGTTGTTGTTGTTAGCAGCACTATTTTTGTTTGCTGGTTGGTTACATCTGCAACCTAAGTTCCGTCCTAGTCTGAGTTGGTTTAAAAGTGCTGAACCTCGACTCAATCACCACTTAGCAGGTTTATTTGGTGTCAGTGCTTTGGCTTGGACTGGCCATTTGATTCACGTTGCGATTCCCGAATCTCGTGGTATTCATGTGGGTTGGGATAACTTTCTAACTACTTTACCTCACCCGGCTGGGTTGGCTCCTTTCTGGAGGGGTGACTGGGGTGTCTATGCCCAAAATCCAGATACCTTTAATCATGTATTTGGTACTTCTAGAGGTGCTGGGACGGCAATTTTAACTTTTGTGGGTGGTTTCCATCCGCAAACAGACTCGCTGTGGTTGACAGATATGGCGCATCACCATTTGGCGATCGCTGTTATCTTCATTATTGCCGGTCATATGTACCGCACTAACTTCGGAATTGGTCATAGCATCAAAGAAATGCTGAATGCTAAAAATTTCTTTGGTATCCAGACCGAAGGTCAGTTTAACCTCCCCCATCAAGGACTGTACGACACCTATAACAATTCCCTCCACTTTCAGTTAAGCATTCACTTAGCGGCTTTAGGAACTGCTGCTTCTCTGGTAGCACAGCATATGTATTCGCTGCCGCCTTATGTCTTTATGGCTAAGGATTACACGACTCAAGCGGCGCTATATACTCATCATCAGTATATTGCTGGTTTCTTGATGATTGGTGCGTTTGCCCATGCTGGGATTTTCTGGGTGCGGGACTACGACCCAGAGACAAACAAAGGTAATGTTCTGGATCGGGTACTTCAGCATAAAGAAGCGATAATCTCTCACCTAAGTTGGGTGTCACTGTTTTTGGGATTCCATACACTGGGGTTATACGTTCACAATGATGTTGTGGTTGCATTTGGTACGCCAGAAAAGCAAATTCTAATTGAGCCTGTATTTGCTCAATTTATTCAAGCTGCTCATGGTAAGTTGCTGTATGGTATGGATGCTTTGCTATCTAATCCCCACAGTATCGCCTATACAGCTTGGCCGAACCATTCTAATGTCTGGCTACCGGGCTGGTTAGATGCGATTAACTCAGGTACTAATTCGTTGTTTTTAACCATTGGACCGGGAGATTTTCTAGTTCATCATGCGATCGCACTGGGTTTGCACACCACTACACTAATATGTGTAAAAGGTGCTTTAGATGCCCGTGGCACTAAGTTGATGCCTGATAAAAAAGACTTCGGCTTCAACTTCCCCTGTGATGGCCCTGGTCGTGGTGGTAGTTGTCAAACTTCTTCCTGGCAACAAACCTTTTACCTCGCCTTTTTCTGGATGTTGAACCTGCTTGGTTGGGTAACATTCTATTGGCACTGGAAACATTTAGGTATTTGGCAAGGTAACGTTGCCCAATTTAATGAAAATTCCACATACCTGATGGGTTGGTTCCGTGATTATCTCTGGGCTAACTCTGCACAGTTAATAAACGGTTATAACCCTTACGGTACAAGTAACCTCTCTGTTTGGGCTTGGATGTTCCTGTTTGGACACCTAGTTTGGGCGACTGGTTTCATGTTCTTAATTAGCTGGCGTGGTTATTGGCAAGAGTTGATTGAAACTTTGGTGTGGGCGCACGAACGCACCCCCTTGGCAAACTTAGTTTACTGGAAAGATAAACCTGTAGCTATGTCCATTGTCCAAGGTTGGTTAGTAGGTTTGGTTCACTTCACAGTTGGTTATGTCCTCACCTATGGCGCATTCCTTGTAGCCTCAACCGCCGGTAAATTTGGATGAAATATTTAAGAGTTCCTCTGACCTTTTTGTAAATTTCCTCCTCGAACTGTAAAAGATTGAGGGGGATTTTTTTTCACAAATTGTTCGCCAATATTGTCTTGTTTACAAAAATCCCCAAAAAATTTATATACTATGTAAGTTAGCACTTACATTAAACATATGAGCCGAACAAGTCCAAGAACAACCAAAACCCGCGATCGCCTCCTAAAAGCTGCCATTGAAGTATTTTCTACAGAAGGCTACGTTGGGGCAACAACCCGTGAGATTGCTAGTCTCGCGGATGTCAGTGAGGTGACTTTGTTCCGGCATTTTCAAAGCAAAGAGCAACTTTTAAAAGCAGTAGCTCAACACATTACCGCATTACTGACAGAGGTGCTTACCCACCAAGTGGAATGGACTCATGACCTCTACAGGGATCTGCTGCATTATGCAAAACTTCACGATCAGATGTTGGAGGAGTATGAAGCCCTCTTTCGGATGTTTATTGGAGAAGCTCAAAGGCATCCCACAGAAGCTTTGGAGGTTCTACAACAATCATTTCTACCTTTACGTGAAAAGCTAATTGCTTATCTCCAAACCTGTATTGAAAAGGGCAGTGTGCGTCCAGATGTGGATTTGCCTTTGGCTGTGGATCAGTTCACAGGAATACTGCTGTCAGGAATGATTCGCCGTCATGTTTTATTAATTAATCGTGGTTATAGCCGAGAACAATATATCGAAAGTTGTGTGGACTTACTTATTAGAGGAATTGGTACAAAATTAGCTATTCCTAGTCGTACTTTATCTTCAACATAAATAAAAGGGCAGGCAAGATGCCTACCCCACCAGAATTAATTAAGTATTTTTTGATTTGGAAATTTCTAACTTTCAAGAAACAAGGCAGAAGGCAGAAGAGAAGAGGATTTGGCTTGTTTATTTCATTCGTAGCTGTAAGTTGATTTATTGAAATCTATTTATTCCATTGCTTGCCATTTAATTAAGTGGAGAAAAATATGAGTAACAAAAAGTCTATTCAAATAACAACGATTGAACCCAGTGAACTGAGCAAATTAGAACATGATCATCAGACCCGCAACACAAACTCAGACCGGGATTAAGCGTTAAGGTCACAGTTGATACAAACACTATGTCTCCAACGGCATCAACGAACAGGGGAAATTACAACAGGAGTCAGGAGTCAGGAGTCAGGAGTAAAACTTTCTTTCTGTCTACGTTTCTATTTAGATGCTGTACCTCATTTATTTGCAATCTGCTTTAAAATGTCCATAACTCGTCATTCCTCATTACAAAGGAAACAACCAAAAAAATCTATTGACGATGCCGCAGGATATGTGCAGGGATCTCTCAAATCGGCGACTTGCTTGCAGCATCGCTACGCTATCGCTCTTACAGCCGCTCTTGGTGCAATGCTAGAGGTCATTGACACTAGCATTGTTAACGTTGCCTTGACAGATATGCAAGCAACTTTAGGGGCAACCATATCAGAAATAGGCTGGGTAGTTACTGGTTATGCGATCGCTAACGTGGTTTTGATTCCTCTTTCCGCCTGGTTGGGTGATTTCTTTGGTAAGAAAACTTACTTTATCTTTTCCCTGATTGGGTTTACAGTTGCCTCAGTCTTGTGTGGTCTATCCATCAACTTGCCGATGCTGGTGGTTGCCCGTATTCTTCAGGGTTTGTGTGGAGGGGGACTGCTGGCGAAAGGTCAAGCGATTCTGTTTGAAACCTTTCCTCCTTCTGAACAGGGTGTGGCGCAATCTGTGTTTGGTGTGGGGGTGATTGCTGGCCCTGCCATTGGCCCAACTTTGGGGGGCTAGTAACTGAATCAAAATATCTACCTAAATCAACTCATATCTGATTAAATAGTCAGCTATCATGAGGATATGAGTAA
>NZ_LUFH02000088.1 GCF_001586785.1 Sphaerospermopsis aphanizomenoides BCCUSP55 | reverse complement strand
AGATTAGATGAATCACAAAATATATTCAAATTTATTTTGAAAATTTTCGTTGTAAAATCGCCGTCATTGTTCAAAATATTAGGTAGTTTAATTAGTTCAGATATAAAATTTATTTTTTCCCTCAAATTCATACTTGAATAAAAATCAATAAAATACTCTGATATTTCAGTAGAGGTTATAATTAAATATTGAACGGAATCCAATTTTTGATGATTTTCAATTGCAAATGACTTTAATTTTTCCATTAAGAACCCAGATGTTGCATCAAAAATTATTTCCTGTTCTATAAAGAAGAGTTCTGATAAAAATATATATCTATCTTCTTTCGTTTTATCAATGATTTCTCCTATCTTTTTTCTATCTATTGCTTTAAAAAACTCTTCATGTTCTTCTAAAATACACTCGAATACTAACATATATCGTTTAATAATGTTTTTGTCATCTGGCTCATCAAATAAAATCTTTTTCAGACAAAATATAAAAAGGTTAGTTATGTATTTTTCCGAAGCTGGTAAATGGCGACCTATTAAAAAATTCCTGACACCTTCTAAATTATCTGGAAAATATTTACCTTCTACATCACGTTCTAAAGCATTTGATAAGGCTTTTCCAATAACAGGAGGTTGACTAAGTAATACTTCAATAGCTGTTCTAATATGGGTACGAACTAATTCAGGCGTTGGTTGAAATAAAAAACCTTCAACATTCAAAACAGGATGAGCGCAACGGTGTCTATCTTTTTGAATTCTCTCTAGATGCTCATACTCTGTTTCTGTCAGCATCTTCACAGCATCGAAAGCTTTAGATAAAATAGTCCTTTCCCAAGCAGCAACCTGACTTTTATCTTTACCCTTACGAATTTTTTCAATGTCTGTAAGACATCTTTTAGCGGCTGGATCATCAAATGTTTCAGCAAGATAGCTAAACTTTTGATAAAGGTCATATACCACAGCGATCCAAATAGAGACAATAGCAGATCTATAAGCTCCCCCAGAATAGGAAACTATAGCCTCTGCTGCATATGCTCTAATATTTTCATCATCAATATCTAACAAAAGAGATTCAAGATCAGCAAGTTGACTATAGCGTTTCATAAAATTATTTTCTAAGGCTTGTATTCTATATTTTACGATGATGCTTTTGCTGGTTTAATAGCGTTACAATATATTGCTTTTAGGGTATCAAGGATAATAAAAACTCCATGCTTTCATCCTTCACATTTTACTTTTAACATCCTGAATTCCAGGATTGAGAAACACATGACCTTTCACATAAACTACTGGTAAACTCACACGATTAGATTTGAATTCATAGCGTCTAAGCATATCCCACATTTGTTTCTCGATGTTTGGATCATCTAAGTTTCTGTATTTATAGTTAATTTTACTGGTTGTTAATTGTTGTCTCATGCGGGTAGTTCTACCACAGGTATCTGTACCAAAAACTAAAATTAAAGGATTTTTCTTAACAGGTTTCTTGACTACTTTTTTACTAACATTTTTTTTGACAACAGTTGTTGCCTTTTTAGCTGTTTTGCTGTTATTTGCTGCTAAATTGGCCTGTTGAGGATTTTTTGCTGCTACAGCGATAGAAGATGCGCTGACTGTAGAAAGGAACATTGACAATACAAAAGCTATATTTTTTAGACTTTTCATAATGTTTTGTATTTTGATGAATTGTAATCAAATTTAAGAACTATTATAAAGACAAGTAATTGTTATAAGCTTTTGCACTTAAAAAAACTTGATTATTTAATACACTGTTTAATTAAGATTAAAGAAAATATACTCAAGCACTAAAGGTAAATATCAGCAGTTGACATCTCTTCATAAACCTTCTTTGCTTCTTCCCCTCATTTTTTTATGGCAGTAATAGAATAATAACGATATCCTTGTAAAGCCTACCATGAACAAAAGGTAGCGATAAAGTAGCAGATTTGACAGAAGTAGAACACCAAAACTCTGTATCCAGAAGAGATTACTGAAAAGCGAAGTAAAATTTTTTATGGTTTCCCAAATTCGGTTTTTAATGTGCGCTCCCGACCACTATGATGTGGATTATGTGATTAACCCGTGGATGGAAGGGAATATTCACAAGTCATCACGCGATCGCGCTGTAGAACAGTGGAATAAATTATACAATGTTATCAAAAATCATGCCATTGTTGATTTAGTCGCCCCAGAAAAAGGCTGGCCTGATATGGTATTTAGTGCCAATGCAGGTTTAGTTCTTGGTGAAAACGTCGTTTTGAGCCGCTTTTTGCATAAAGAACGCCAAGGTGAAGAACCGTATTTCCAACAGTGGTTTGAAAATAATGGTTTTAATGTTTACACTCTTCCCAAAGATTTGCCCTTTGAAGGTGCTGGTGACGCACTTTTAGACCGAGAAGGGCGGTGGTTATGGGCTGGATACGGTTTTCGGTCAGAATTAGATTCTCACCCCTACCTGGCTAAATGGCTGGACATTGAGGTGATTTCTCTGCGGTTGATGGATGAGCGTTTTTATCACCTTGATACCTGCTTCTGTCCATTAGCAAATGGTTATTTGCTGTATTATCCTGGTGCTTTTGACTCCTACTCTAACCGAGTCATAGAAATGCGCGTTGCACCAGAAAAACGTATTGCTATTGCAGAAACTGATGCTGTTAACTTTGCTTGTAATGCGGTGAATATCGAAAGCATCGTGATTATGAACAAAGCCAGTGATAGTTTAAAATCACGGTTGGCGGAAGTTGGTTTCCAGGTGATTGAAACGCCTTTAACGGAATTTCTCAAAGCTGGCGGTGCGGCTAAATGCTTGACTTTGCGGGTAACAGAACCAATAGCGGAAGAAGTACACGCTAATGTATCTGTAGAAAGTCGTGTTGTCCGCATGGAAGGACATTTACTGGATGCAGGTTTAATTAACCGCGCTTTAGATTTAATTGTGGAAATGGGGGGAAGTTTCCAAGTTCTGAAATTCAACTTGGGAGAACAGCGTCAAAGTACATCTGCGGCTGAAGTTAGGGTATCTGCACCATCCCACGAAGTGATGGAAGAGATCATATCTCAGTTGATTGATTTGGGTGCGGTTGATTTACCCCAAGATGAAAAAGATGCGAAACTCGAACCTGTGCTACAAGCGGGTGTAGCCCCTGATGATTTCTATGTCAGCACGATTTATCCCACAGAAGTGCGGGTAAATGGAGAATGGCTGAAAGTCCAAAATCAACGCATGGATGGTGCGATCGCCATTTCTCAAACTGCCAATGGTATAGTAGCTAAGTGTAAACTATTGCGGGATTTGGAAATAGGCGAGCAGGTAGTAGTTGACGTTTTAGGTATCCGCACCATCCGCAAAACCGAATCCCGCGAACAACGCAACGCCCAGGAATTCAGCTTTATGTCTTCCGGTGTTTCCAGTGAAAGACGGGTGGAATTAGTCGTTGAACAAGTAGCTTGGGAATTACGTAAAATCAAGGATAGTGGTGGTAAAGTCGTTGTCACTGCTGGTCCCGTGGTAATTCATACAGGTGGTGGTGAGCATTTATCCAGATTAATTCGGGAAGGTTACGTACAGGGACTTTTAGGCGGAAATGCGATCGCAGTTCATGACATCGAGCAAAATATGATGGGAACATCTCTCGGTGTAGATATGAAGCGGGGTGTAGCGGTACGTGGTGGACACCGACATCACCTAAAGGTAATTAACACTATCCGCCGTTTTGGTAGCATTGCTAAAGCTGTAGATGCGGGAATAGTGAAAAGTGGAGTGATGTATGAATGTGTGAAAAACAACATCCCCTTTTCCCTCGCCGGTTCAATTCGTGATGATGGGCCTTTACCAGATACGCAAATGAACTTGATTTTGGCACAGCAGGAATATTCTAAAATTATCCAAGGTGCGGAGATGATTTTGATGTTGTCTTCCATGCTGCACTCTATTGGTGTGGGAAATATGACACCAGCAGGGGTGAAGATGGTTTGTGTGGATATTAACCCAGCAGTCGTGACGAAATTGAGCGATCGCGGTTCAATAGAATCTGTAGGTGTGGTGACAGATGTGGGTTTGTTCCTGAGTTTGTTAATTCAGCAGTTGGATAAGTTGACAAGCCCCTACGTTGTTAATGTAGGTTAAGAATTTTCTCACGCAAAGACGCAAAGACGCAAAGGGTTTTTTGTGCGTTTTTGTGTCTTTGTTTTTTTCACGCTCCAGGCGCGGAGAGTTATCATATAAGCAGTACCATTTATTGCTGTACATAACTATTAAGGTTAACTAAATGCAAACGCTAATTCGACTAAAAATTGAAAGATTTATTGAAGAAAATCAAGAATATTTTGTGGCTACAAGTGATGATTTACAAGGGTTGGTGGCTGAAGGTAAAACAATACAAGAAGCTATAGAAATCGCTGAAGATGTAGCTAAGGTATTATTGGAATTGGAGAAAGAAAAAAATCATAATTTTCATTTACAAGATTTACCTTCTCAATTTGAATATCCGTTAATTATGGAGGTATGATGGGAAGACTAGCCGATTTTTCTTATCGAGAAGTAACTAGAAAGTTGGGAAAACTAGGTTTTGAGTTTTACCGTGCAGCTAAGGGAGATCATGAAATTTGGTTTAATCCAGAAACAAATCAAAAAACAACCATTCCTCATCATCGGGAAATTAAGGAGGGAACTCTGAGAAGTATTTTAAAACAAGCCCAGGTTGATGTTGATGTTTTTCTTGATATTTAGTGATTATTTACTGAAGACATTGCTTAGTAAGTTTTCTTCACGCTTCAGGCGCAGAGTCCCAGATAGTTATAATATAAAAATCCCGAAAAAAGGAGTTAATTAGTAATGTTACAAACTGTGAAAGGAATGTATAAAAATGGAAAAATTGAGTTAGCTGAAATTCCGAAAAATATATTGGAAAGTGAAGTTTTAATTACTTTTATAGAAACTATAAAACCAGAAAATATGACTGTAAAAAGTTCAACAGCAGAATTATTTAGTCCCCTCCGTGGTAAGGTTCAATATTTTGAAGATATCACCACACCCACGACTGGAGAATGGGGCGAAATATGACTTTTATTTTAGATACTTGTGCTTTAACATCCTGTAAATCCTTAAATCCTGGACATCCTGATTCTGACAAAAAATAAAATCAGCGAAATTTTAATATTGATAGTCAAGTTTATTAGTTTTATCTAGTTACAACATATTCTTTTTTAGCAACTGATAGCATCTTTTGAATTACTATTCTTTCTGCAATTTCTCTCACAACAGGAACTACTACCGTATTTCCCAATAAATCAAATGCTTTATTAATGGGTAAATTAATGTGATAATCTTCAGGAAAACCAAATAATCTCAATCCTTCTCTAATTGTTAAACATCGTAAACTCTCCCCATCAACTACCGCTAATTTCTGCATATCTGTAGCTACTAAAGTTGGTGTTATATCATCAGGATCAAGAATTTTAGTCACAGAAAAACTCAGTTTACCCACTACTATATTATATCCCTTGGGTAAATCAAGTCTATATTCTCTTTTTTTCACTTTGTTACCATCTTTATTTATTACTTCCTGAATATCTTTAGGATGTTCATATTTTAAATAACCTTTATTTGCTAAATCATCTAACATTTCTGGTAATTTAGCATGGGGATAAAAAGTAGCAATTTCATCTACAGTTAAAGGTATTCCATCCATCCATTGAATCCCTTTGTTTGCAGACCAAATTTTTCTTCTTCTTTGTTTTAACAATAAATTCAATAATTCCTTTTGTGCTAAACTCACCTTTCCTTTTAATTCTAAATCCCAACTGTGAATATTATCTTCTCCTCCTCTTTTATCTCTAATAGATTTTCCATAAAGTTGTTCAATAGAGTATTTTTTTAATAATGTTTTGACAAAATTAGTCTGTAAACTTGGACAACCTGTTTCTAAAATATCTGATAATCTGGGTTTTCGGTTTTTAGGAAAAGTTAAAGAAATAGGATCTGCTTTAGTTCCCGCTATATAAACTCTTTTTCTCTCTTGAGGAACAACAAAATCTATAGCAGTTAAAACATTATATGTTACCTGATAACCTAATTGTTCTAACTTATTCACAATAGTTGCTAATGTTCTCCCGTGATCATGTTGTACTAAACCTTCCACATTTTCCAGTAAGAAACCAAAGGGTGATTTATCTCTTAAAATTCGTTCAATTTCAAAAAACAGCGTTCCTCTAGTCTCTAAAAATCCCTGTCTTGTTCCTGCGCTACTAAAAGGTTGACAGGGAAACCCAGCTAATAAAATATCAAAATCAGGTATTTGTTGAGTAGAAATTTCTGTAATATCACCCCAAATTTTATTTTGTTGAAAATTATTTTGATAAACTTGAATTGCTGTAGTTTTTATTTCCGAGGTAAAAACACATTCACTTTGAATTCCTAAAGTTTTACAAGTTTGTTCTAAACCTAATCTCATTCCCCCAATTCCCGCAAATAAATCAATAAATTTCATCTTATTGGACATTAATTATTATTGAACATCAACAATTAAATATTAACATTAAACCTATATTTTGAAAGGTTAATTTTAGTAATTAACCATGATTTTGGTAAAATCAAAATTATTATTAAATCACAAAATATATCAGCATAATAAAAATGGTATATGTGTATATTAACCACGCAGTAGTGAAAAATTGAGCGATCGCATCTCAAAAGTCAGCACTCTTTCAGTTATACTAAATTAACAACTGCAATCCTTTAAATAGTATGAGTGAAACCCTGGCTGATATTGATATACCACCGCAGTTTCCTGATCATACTCAACTACCAGAGTCTGATGGTACTTTTGTTAAGAACTTTCAAGAACATCCCCAAAGCATCATTCTCACAGATTCAATAATTCAAAATTACGAGAATTGGGTATAAATCCAGATGATGATTTATAATTAAATAAACGAACCGCAGAGGCGCAGAGGACGCAGAGAAAAAATGCAACGGGCAATTTTATCACAAGATTTTCAAGTTAAAAAAATTAATTGGGTGAGTTTTTTGGCTGATTTCCTATTAGTGGGAATGGTGTTTGGTCCCCCTATTGCGCCTTTTCTCGCTGCGTCTGGTGTGTTTTTACTTCCGGGTATTGCGGATATTATTTACTTTATGGGTAATCATGTCTGTCCCCAGCCTACTATGGGTTTGGAGTTAGCACCACCGTTTATTATGGCGGTGTGTATGCGTTGTTATGGGACGGTAAGTGGTTTGTTAATTACTCGAATCTTGTATAGTTTAACTAATGGAAAAGGTGTTTTTTGGTTAAGTCAATATGGTTGGACAGGTGCGGCTTTTGCTAGTGTTTTAATGATGGCTTATCCTTTGGAATTAGCAGCACAAGTTTTCGGTTTGTGGGATTTTAATAATTATATTGTTACGCCTTTTGGTTTAATTACTGGTTTAGCTTGGGGTTTATTTACTATGCCGATTTTGCATATTCGGAGGCTATTTTAATGACTAATTCAGAAACAACATTTAAGCTTGAAAAATCTCAACCGCAGTTAATTCTAATTCAGGAAAAGTTCGTGATACAATTCTCTCATTACCTCGAAATGCACTAGACTGATAAACTCCTTTTTCATCCAACAAATAGACAAAAACTGTAGGTATTTTCGGTTTACCTAAATAACTACGACTACCTAAAGCTAAATAATCAACAATCCAATATTCTGGAATACCCAAACGTTGATATTCATCGAGTTTGTCTATATAATCATCTTCCCAATTAGTTGAAATCACTTCAACTGCTAATTGCAAAGGTTCTAAAAGTGCAGAATAAGCAGCGCGGTTTGCTTCCCAGATAGTTTTGTCTACCACACTAACATCAGGATGACGACCTTGTTCTTCACCTTCTGAGTTGTTCGTCCTAATCATTATTCTTCCTGATATCCTATAATTTAACTTCTGACGCTTGACTTCCCCTTTCAAGATATCAGCAATAAAATCAGCAATATCATCATGTTGTCTTGTTGCTAATATCCTCACAATCTCTCCATTAACAAGTTCATAGCGTCCCTCTTCATCTGGTAGCTGTTCAATAAACTCTGCAAAAGTCAGCTTTTGACTTTTAGGTAAGGTTAAGATAGTCATCATCAAATATCCTATTTCGTCATTTTAAACCACTCCGTCACCCCATCAGCCAAAGTCTTGGCCATTTTCTTCTGTTCTTGAGGGTTCACCACCTCCTCAAATTCATAGGGATTACTCATAAAACCCAATTCCAATAATACCGAAGGTGCAACAGCAGGACGAGTTAAAGCTAAATTATTCCAAAACACCCCATAAGAAGGTTTACGAAGTTTGTGAACTACGTAATTATGTAAAAATACTGCTGGGCTGTGTGCTTGAGGATGATACCAAAAAGTCCCGAAGCCCTTGGTTCTTTCCGCATCACCATCATCAGGTAAAGAATTATGATGGATAGAAAGAGCGATCGCAGGTTCTTCTTTACTAATTATCTGCTGACGTTCGACTAAAGAAACATCTCGATCATCCTCCCTTGTCATCACCACTTTTGCACCACGCTGCACCAATTCATCCCTCAATAACTTAGAAACCACCAAATTGACATCTTTCTCCAGATACCCCGTCGGACCACTTGCACCAGATTCTTTACCTCCGTGTCCCGGATCGAGTACAATCTTTATGCCAGATAAAGGCAGGCGTTTTCTGTTGTGAATATTAGGTGCATGACGCAAGCTCAAGACCAGCGTTGTATTGTCGTATTTCAGCTTATATCCCCACTGTTGGAGTTGTTTGAGGTTAAAGGTGTATTTGACCTGACCTGGAGCGATTTGTTGCCAATCCAGGCGATAAATTAGGGGGTCATCATCCAGGCGAATTGTGTCAGTTTGAGCAGTGGTACTGTAAAGAGTCAGGGTAAAGGCGCGATTGCTTTGTTCCACACTCACAGGTACAGCCACTTGTAGGGGGAAACGTATTTCTGTTACACCAGCCAACTGACGATATCCCACACTCCGAATAACTGTTTGTGGCGGTACTGCATCAGGTATAATTTTGGCCTCTTTGCTATTAATCCAAGCCCCATAGTCTAAGCGTAACCAATCTCCTTCTCTACCTGTAACTGTTGCCCTTGTACCTTTTGGTAGTGGTGTGAGTCGAGAATAATCTGTACTCGGACCGGTGCGAGTCACGCATGATTCTGATGTAGCTTCTGCAACAGGTAACTGTGTGGGACTAAGAATTTCAATTTTGCCAGCACCTGTTTGAGATATTGTTTGATTATTCAATGTCAAATTAAATAGAGGTTGTCCCAAATCAGCAGCATTGGCCACTGTTGTACAGCCTTGATATTTGCTAGGACTAAAGGTAGTGGGCTGATTTTTTCCTGTTAGTACACCTGAATTAGACGGTAATTGCGCCTGTGGTGGTTGTGGTGACAAGGAAATGGTTTGATTAGCCAGCTTAACAGAGACAGTAGCTTGAGGAGGTGCAATTGCACCAAAACAAATCAGTTCTCCCGGTAGTCTAGCAAGATCAACAGCAGGAGTTAGAGAATCTTTAGCAAAGCCTAAACCTTTTGATAATTCTGGTTGAGTAGAAAGCCTTGTTACCTTAATCTCCCGTTCTTGATTTTGGTAACGTACTTTAAATATATTCTCCCCTAACTGTAAGGGCAAACTGGGAGAAAAATGACCAGCCTTGCTACGTTTAACAGGCATACCATTGATTAGGACTTGTCCATCAGGTGGTGCTGTACCGATAAAAAATATTTTTTCTGTACTGGTTTGGTAGTTTGTTGGGGGAAAAACTACTAGGAGTGAACTTTGTGCTAAAGCAACCGAGGAGGTAAACAGACAGTTAAATACTAATAATCCTAAGACTTTTTTCACGGTGACACACACAAGATTTCAGGATAATGACTGTGAGACAATGAGCAATATCAGGATCAAGAATGAAGCATGAAAAGAATTCAAAAGTCAGGAGTCAGGAGTCAGAATGTTTGATAAATCGGTGGATGATCGAATAGTGATCTTTGGTGTAACCGTTCAAAAGCTGACTGCTGAACCGAGAGTTCTGCGGATCGTCCGCTAATAGCTTAATGCTTATGCTTTATCCTGCACGAGATGGAATGTATTTTTAGAAGTTGCTAGAAATTGAAAATACTATGACTAAGTTTATCTTTGTAACTGGAGGCGTTGTTTCCAGTATTGGTAAAGGCATTGTAGCAGCTAGTCTGGGGAGGTTGCTCAAATCACGGGATTATTCGGTATCTATTCTCAAACTCGATCCTTATATTAATGTTGATCCAGGCACAATGAGTCCCTTTCAACATGGGGAAGTTTTTGTTACCCAAGATGGTGCAGAAACAGATTTAGATTTGGGACATTATGAACGTTTTACAGATACTTCCATGTCCCGATTAAACAGCGTTACCACTGGTTTGATTTATCAGTCAGTCATTAATAAAGAACGCCGTGGTGATTACAATGGTGGGACGGTTCAGGTAATTCCCCATATCACCAATGAAATCAAAGACCGAATTCTGAGAGTTGCTAAAGAAACTAATCCCGCAGTCGTGATTACAGAAATTGGTGGGACTGTCGGTGATATTGAATCACTACCTTTTTTAGAAGCAATTCGCCAGTTACGTAAAGAAGTAGGACGGCAAAATGTTTTATATATGCACGTCACACTGTTGCCTTGGATTGCCTCAGCGGGTGAGATGAAAACCAAGCCAACACAACACTCTGTCAAAGAGTTGAGATCCATTGGGATTCAACCAGATATTTTAGTCTGTCGGTGCGATCGCACTATCCCTGTCGGCTTAAAACAGAAATTATCGGAATTTTGCGATGTCCCAGTAGAATGTGTCATCACCTGCCAAGATGCTAGTAGTATCTATGAAGTACCCCTGATTTTAGAACGGGAAGGATTGGCACAGCAAACCCTAGAGTTACTGCAAATGGAACAACGCCAACCCAACTTGACTCAGTGGGAAACAATGGTAGAACGGATGTATAGTCCCAGATACAGCGTTGAAATTGCCATTGTTGGTAAATATGTGCGTTTAAGTGATGCTTATCTATCTGTAGTCGAATCCTTACGCCATGCGGCTATTGCTACCTATGGTGATTTGCGTTTGCGCTGGGTAAACTCAGAAGCTTTAGAAACTGAAGCCGCAGAAAATTATCTGGCAGGTGTTGATGGTATCCTTGTTCCCGGTGGTTTTGGTAGTCGGGGTATAGATGGGAAAATTGCCGCCATTAAATACGCACGCGATCGCCAAATTCCCTTTTTAGGTTTATGCTTGGGAATGCAGTGTTCTGTAATTGAATGGGCGAGAAACGTCGCAGGCTTACTTGATGCTAACAGTGCCGAATTTGACCCCTACACCAGCGATCCAGTTATTAACCTACTGCCTGAACAACAAGATGTAGTGGATTTAGGCGGAACAATGCGTTTAGGTTTGTATCCTTGTCGCGTTCAACCAGGTACACTAGCCTTTGATTTATATCAAGAAGAAGTAATTTATGAACGCCATCGTCATCGCTACGAGTTTAACAACCTCTATCGCAATGCCTTGTTAGACTCTGGCTATGTTGTGAGTGGGACTTCTCCCGATGGACGTTTAGTAGAAATTGTCGAATATCCCAACCATCCATTCTTTATAGCTTGTCAATTTCATCCAGAATTCCAATCTCGTCCCAGCACCCCTCATCCTTTGTTTAAAGGATTCATGGAAACTGCAATTTCTCGTACTCATCCCACCCCCGCTGCACCAAAACCAGTTCAGGTTTCTTAATGGAAGAGGGTGTAGGGTTTAGGTAGGGTGTAGGGTGTAGGGGAGCAGAGGAGAATAATGTATTGATCATCTATTGCCTATTGCCTATTGCCTATTGCCTATTGCCTATTGCCTATTCCCTATTCCCTATTTGTAGCAAACATCAAAATTTGGGTAAAATTGCTATAGGAGATACAAAATTATTTAGTCAGTGTTGAGGCAACTTTGTGGCTTACTGGGTAAAAATACAAGACCAGAGGAAAGAATATGTAATTAATTTTGATAGTGTAAACAGTTTTTGCTATGAAAAAAATGGCAGAATTACCTTCTGGTTGCCCAATAGTTCTATCCCTATAGTCATTAATCCCCAAAGTAATTGGGAAGACTATCAAAAGATTTGTGATTATATAGAATACGCCCAAGGCTTAGATCTAACTCATCCTTATTGGGTAAAAATAACTTATGAAAGAAAAGAATACATAATTAATCTCAACTGCATCAGTTCTTTCTGTTATGAACAGAATGGCAGGTTAACTTTTTGGTTGCCAGATGTCAATTTTCCCATCATTATCAACCCTGTAAGTAATGCTGAATCCTACGAAAAGGTTGTAAATTTCCTAGAACAACACACAGGAATTTATATTGATAATTCGTAATTCGTAATTCGTAATTCGTAATTACTACCCAGTCCCCAGTCCCCAGTCACCTTTCACCTATCCCCAATGCTAACTTAGCAGCACCTACCATGCCGGCTGAGTTCCCCAATTTTGCAGGTAGTATTTGTAACCCGACACGCGATGTTGGTAAAACTCGTTTTTCAATTTCTGCTTGCATTGCTGGTAAGAAAAATTCAAAGCTGGCACTAATACCACCACCAATAATTACTGCTTGGGGTGTGAGAACATAGATTAAACTTGTTAAACCAATCCCTAAGTCTCTACCATATTCTTGCCAAAATGTCAATGCTTCAATATTACCATTTTGGGCAAGTTGGCCTAATTCTGCGGGTTCTTTCCCCGTGCGACGACGAATAGCTGATATACAAGTGTACTGTTCTAAAGAACCTTGATTACCACTATTACACATTGGTCCTTCGGGGTTTAAAGTGATTAAACCTAATTCTGCTCCTGCACCTTGATGACCAACAAATAATTTACCATTGAGGATAACTGCACCACCAACCCCAGTTCCTAAAGTCAGCAAAATCAAATCTTGAAAATTACGGCCTGCACCTAACCACGCTTCCCCCAAACCCGCACAGTTAGCATCATTAGCGAGGATAGTAGGTTTAACTGTCTGTGCTTCTAACCAATCTGCTAAGGGTACATCATGCCATCCTGCCAAATTAATGGCTACTTTGGCAACTCTGCCAGCAGCGTCAGCAGGCCCAGGAGTTCCCACACCTACGGCTATAGTTTGATTATCTGGGTCAATTTGAGCGATCGCATCTACTATTGCAGATAATACCGCTTCTGGTGTGGCTGGTTGAGGAGTATCTACAGTTATGGATTGTAAACAATTACCATCTGCTGTAAATCTTCCCAGTTTAATTGCAGTTCCACCTAAATCAATACCAATTACTTGCTTAGTCATTAGTCATTAGTCATTAGTCATTAGTCATTAGTCATTGGTAATTAGTTAGCAGCTGATGAAAAAATCCCAATCACCAATTACCAATCAGGAATTACTTATTTTATTGGTTTTTACTAACTATTCTCACGTTCGCAACCGGATAGGAACTAATAGTTGAATTCTGCAAAGTTGTCACTGGTGATCCTTTTAAAATACCAGATAAAGCTACAGAAAGCATTAACCCACCCGTAGCAGCTGCAATTAAAGTAATGTTATCTTTCACACTAATCTCTCAATTTTTCAGTTGTCATTAGTCATTAGTTATTTTTCCGAATCACCAATGACTATTGCCTATTTTCTCTTCTCAGACGGGGATTGACAAATTCATTTAACCCTTCCCCAAGTAGTGATAACCCTACTACCAAAGTTGTCATTGCTAAACCGGGGAAAAGGGTAGTCCACCAAATGCCTGTAGGTAGTGCTTCCAGAGCTTGTTTTAAATCATAGCCCCATTCAGGAACATCTTCTGGCAGTCCTAAACCCAAAAAGCCTAAACCACCTAAAACTAATATGGCATCTGCGGCGTTGAGGGTAAAGAGGACGGGTACACTTTGAATAACGTTGAAAAATAAATATCTTGAAAGTACAATCCAGGTGGAAGCGCCCATTGCTTGTGCAGCTTCGATGTAAACTTCTGTTTTGACGCTGACTGTGTGGTTGCGAACTACGCGATAATATTGGGGTATGTAGGCTATACTAATGGCGATCGCCGCATTGAAAATTCCCCTACCTACCACAAAAGCCAGTGTGACGGAAAGTAGTAATCCCGGCAAAGTATAAATGCTATCCATGAGAAATAGCAGCATTTTATCCAATCTTCCACCTAAATAGCCGCTTACCATCCCTAAAGGCACACCCACAATCATACTGAGTGCAGTAGCTAAAATTACTACTTGTAATGCGGCTTGTGCGCCAAATATGGTGCGGGAAAAGACATCATAACCCAAGCGACTTGTACCAAACCAATGTTTAGCCGAAGGTGCTTCATGAATAGGGTTGGAGAGAAATTCTTTCGGGTTTTGTAGCCATCCCCAACTTTGCAACACAGGGGCAAAAAAGGCTAAAAAGATAAAAAATAGCGTCATGCATAACCCTATCACCATCAATCGCTGAGATAGGGTAGGATTTTTGGTAAATTTAAAGAAACTTGGTAATTTACGTTTTGTGATGGTCATCCGATTTTGGATTTTAGATTTTGGATTGATTCGATGGATAAATCAGGGGAGTTGATGTATTTTTGATTTTAGATGTTCGTGAACCTCAGTCATCCGATTGTGGAAATATTGATTATGATAAGATTGGAGACAAGGGTTCGACAATTCAAAATTCAAACCTCTTTTCTCTAGCAATTTGCAATTCTTTGATGTCAGATTGAGTAAAAATTTTAAAAACTGCTAAAAACTGCTAAAAACTAGCTTGAAAAATTTGGTTAGCAGTTAAGTTTAACTCAGGGAAAGTCGGTGATATGATTAAATCATTACCTGTAAATTGATTAACTTGGTATTCTTCATCTATAAGTTGATAAATAGAAATAGTTGGTTGTTTAGGGTTGCCAATTAATGCTCTACCACCTAAAGCAGCATAATCTACAATCCAATATTCAAGTATACCCATTTCCTCATAATCTGCTAATTTTTTATGGTAATCATCACGCCAGTTTGTACTCACAATCTCTACCACAAGAGGGACTGAAGCAGATTTACTAATAGTAGACTGTTTTTTCCAGAAAGGCTCATTAACTAAATTAGGACGATTTAATAGTAGTATATCTGGTGAGTATCCAGATTCTTTTTCAGGTATTTTAATAAAAGCTGTTTTGGGGATGAAATAAGGAAGTTTTAGCCGTTTATATTCTGTGACTATTTCTCCAACTAAAAATCCTACTATTTCTTCATGATCTCCTACGGGTGGTGTCATTTCTATAATTACTCCATCATACAGTTCATAGCGTAATCCTGTATTTGGATAACACTCTATAAATTCTTCAAAAGTTACTAATTTAGTTTGAGGTAAAACTTGAATCATAATTTAGATTATTTGTTTTGAATAGTTATTATATCTGTTCAGGCAGGGAACAGGGAACAGGGAACGGGGAACAGAAAGAAGGCAATAGGCAAAGGTTATATTCTCCCCCTGCTTCCCCTGCCTCCCCTGCTTTCTTCCCCTGTCACCTGTCACCTGTCACCTGTTTTTACAGATTACTTTCTATCATTTGCCGATATTCACTTTTCTGTTTTACACCCCGAACTTCCTTGACTAATTCCTTATCTTTAAACAATTGTACAGTGGGTGTTCCTATGACTCCAGCATTTTCAGCAATATCTCGATCTTTGTCAATGTCGATTTCCACAAAGTGGATTCTACCATCGAATTCATCCACTACTTTATTTAATATGGGTTTCAAAGTATGACATGGACCACAACCAGGAGAAACATATTTGACTAGGAGCAAGCGATCGCTTTCATGGAATAATTTTCTTAAAGCATAACCGCCTTCATGGCGTGTTGTTTGCAAATTAAACTCTGTCGCTGTTTCCGTTGTCTGGGTTTCCGGTTGTGCTGCTGGTTGCTGACTTTGATGGAACTCATGAATTAAATTCTTTGATGATAACCATCTTTCTGCTAACATGGCCGCCATACAACCAGTACCCGCTGCTGTAATAGCTTGACGAAATTCATGGTCTTGCACATCTCCAGCCGCAAATACACCATCTATACTGGTTTCTACACCACCAGGTTTAGTGGTAATGTATCCCACTTCATCCAGTTCTAATTGCCCCTGAAATAGCTCTGTATTGGGCTTGTGACCAATGGCGTAAAATAAGCCTTTAGCATTAATTGTACTTTCTTTCCCAGTTTGACGATTATGGACTTGCAAACCGGTCATATTTTCCTTACCAACTACATCCACTGCTTCGGTGTGCCAATGTACCTTTATTTTTGGGTTACTCAAAACTCTATCTTGCATGGCTTTAGAAGCCCGCATTTTTTCAGAACGCACTAATAAATGTACCAGAGAACCATATTTAGTTAAATAAATCGCTTCTTCTGCGGCCGAGTCTCCCGCACCAATAACCGCCAACTCTGCACCGCGAAACATGGGGGTTGCACCATCACAAATGGCACAAGCGGAAATTCCCCGACTCCAAAATTCGTTTTCACTGGGTAAACCTAAACGTTTCGCAGTTGCACCAGTAGCAATAATTAAACTATGTGCTTTCACTTCCCTTTCTTGGGAACGAATAGTAAAGGGACGCTGACTTAAATCAACTGATATCACATCTTCAGTATATAGCTCTGCCCCCCAGCGTTCTGCTTGCGCTTTCATATTATCCATTAGTTCGGGTCCAGTTATCCCCTGGGGAAACCCTGGAAAGTTCTCAACTTCCGTAGTTGTCATCAGTTGTCCACCGGGTAAACCTCCTGCTTGGAAGCCTTCAAACACAACGGGTTTTAAATTTGCCCTTCCTGCATAGATAGCTGCTGTGTATCCAGCGGGACCCGAACCGATAATGACCAAGTTTTCTACTGTGGGGTTAGTCATATTCTTATTCAAACTCATAACGACTACGTTTAATTTATCATAGCATAACTGAAATATCCCGGACTTCTCTAATCATGCTGGGATCTGTCAAGATAAATAAAGAAGAGTTTTCTGGTGTATTATGTCTCTTACTATTGCCGACCTAGAACAACTACAAACCGAGCATCCAGAATGGCAAATGGAGTTAGTGGAAGGAAATATTATAGTAATGGGTCCATCAGATTACGAGTCAGAAGAAATAGGTGGTCGTTTACTTACCTTTTTGAATAACTGGGTGCTATCTCGTCAGCTGGGACGAGTCACTGGTTCTAGTGCTGGTTTTATTTTGCCCAGTATAGAGAATAACTCAGATAAAAGAAATCTCCGCACACATGATGTCTCTTTTGTAAAAGCAGAACGACTGAAAAAGAGTAAACGGGACTTTGTAGAATTAGTACCTGATTTAATTTGTCCCACCGGTTGGATACTGTTGCCAAAATAAGTAATAATGTATGATTTGATTTACGATAGAACTCTGAAAAGTAAGATTGATTACCATGAATAATTCCAACTCTGATTTATGGGATAAAATTCGTGAACAATTTGATAGCGCACCATATCCTAATACACCACTTGATAAATCACCAAAAAACGATGTTAGTTTACTATATTATCACAATTTAGTAACTGCATATTATTTACGAAATCAGCAAGTTATAGACACCAAAGATAAGATAATTTTAGACGCTGGTTGTGGAGCAGGTTACAAGTCCTTGGTACTAGCAAAAGCTAAACCTGGAGCAAAAATAGTAGGTGTTGATATATCAGCAGAGTCTGTTAAATTAGCTAAACAAAGATTAGAATATCATGGATTTGATAATGCCGAATTTCATGTCTTATCAATTTGTGATGTAAAAAGCTTAGGATATGCCTTTGACTATATCAATTGTAATGAAACTCTTTATCTATTTCCTGATATTAGTTTAGCACTAAAATCTATGAAATCAGTTTTAAAACCTGAAGGAATAATTCGTGCTAATTTACATAGTGCTATTCAGAGGTTTAATATTTTTTGCGCTCAAAAAGCATTTACTATTATGGGGTTAATGGAAGATAATCCTGGAGATTTAGAGATAGACATTGTTACAAATACAATGAATGCTCTCAAAGATAATGTTTTTCTCAAGAATATAACTTGGAGTGGCGATTTTGAAAAAGAAGATAGAAAAGAGCGTATTTTGATGAATTATTTATTTCAAGGAGATAAAGGCTATACTGTCGGTGATCTGTTTTCAGCTTTGCAAACAGCAGATTTAGAATTTATTAGTATGCTGAATTGGCGACAGTGGGATTTAGTGGGTTTATTTAAAGAACCTGATAATTTACCTACTTTTTTAGCCATGAGTTTACCAGAAATTTCTATAGAAGAACAGTTACAGCTATTTGAATTACTGCATCCCAGGCACAGACTACTAGATTTTTGGTGTGGACACCCGCAACCAGAGCAAAATTTCACACCTGTTTTTCAGTGGGATAATACTGATTGGAAAAGTGCAAAAGTCTATTTGCATCCACAATTTAATAATGCGAAGTTAAATAATTATGTCACTGCTTGTATAAGTACAGGAAAAATTTTTCCAATTTATAAAAATATCAGCTTAGGTCAGGAAACTATTTATATAGATAGTTCTATGGCACTCTGTATATTGCCGCTATTTGAGAAACCATACCTAATGATGGATTTAGTAGAGTATTGGCGACAACGCAGACCTATAGATAGTTTCACGGGAGAACCCATAGAAACTACTCAAGTATTTGAACTGGTCAAAAATACACTGTCAACATTGGAAGGTTTTGACTGCGTTATGTTGGAAAAGCTGTCTTCCTAAACAGTAGACAATCAAGATACTGCAAATTCAATGACTTACACAAATCAACTTTGACACCCTGTAGAGACGTTGTATGCAACGTCTCTACCTGTATTTCTAACAAAAATCCAATTTGCTGTACACACCAGTATTGACTAAAATACAGTAATAGTAAGCCTTTGAGGCTTATAGAACAGCACAGGGGAAAAATTTTTTCTGAGGGGTGATATGAAACTGATCAGGAGTGGGTAAGTTCTTCTCATAAGGAAACAAACAACACCCGAACTCAAGGAAAACTACTATGAAAACTGAACTGAAAGCAAAATTCTTACAACACCTCTTAGGTAAAAAGAAAGATGAACAAGGTTTCACCCTGATTGAACTATTAGTTGTTATCATCATCATTGGTATTTTGTCTGCGATTGCATTGCCTTCCTTCTTGAACCAAGCTAAAAAGGCTAAACAGTCTGAAGCTAAGACCTACGTTGGTTCTATGAACAGAGGTCAACAAGCTTACATGACAGAGAACGATACCTTTACTACTAGTATTGATGCAATGGGTATCGGTATTAATTCCACTACCGCCAATTACACATATACAGCTACAACTGGTGCAAGTGATGGTCCGGGGAGCAAGGCTCGCGCTCTCAGCTATTCAAGCACAACGGTTGCGGCTAGTGGTTTGAAAAATTATGGTGGTCTTGTATATCTGAAGGCAATTGGTGATAATTCTGAATTAACAAGTGTAGCCTACCTCTGTGAAAATAAGAATGTAGCAGTAGCTGGTAACGATGGTATAACCATCAGTAGTACAACTTGTGATGGTGAAGGTACATTACTGAAGTAATTAATTGCTAAGTTGTTATTTTTGCTAATCATTGCTAAGAAGTAATAATTCACCTTCCGCATTGAACTTGGAAGGTGAATATTTTTATTTTCTCATATTTATAGAAATTGAAAAATTATGAATCAGCTAAACACTTCTCTTAATGTAAGTAACTGGCAGGAACAAGCACAGCAATATTTAGTTACAGAAAATTATGGTGCTGCTGTCAAACTGTATGAGCAAGCAATTGAAGAACAACCAGATATTAAAAGTTATTATTGGCATTTAGGATTACTCTTGCTACTACAAGGGCAAGAAACCGAGGCGCAGTTTACTTGGTTCTCGGCATTATCAGAAGACGCAGATATAAATACTAAAGAATTAACAGAAGTTTTAGACACAGAAGCTAAACGTCGTATCACAATTGAAGACTATCATGTCGCTTGGGCAATTCGTAAACATATTCAAGAAATTGCTCCTGAAGATATTAACAATATATTACATCTGTCCCATATTTCTCTGCAATTGGAATCTTTCAAAGATGATTTAGCTGACATCTTAGAGTTAATCATTAATACTTTATCTATTACAACAGATTTCTGTGACACAAATTTATTAATAGATGTTATTAAACTATCTCTAGTTTATATCACTACAAAAGAAGCAGCATTTGATTCGGTATTTAATTTGGTTGAAGTTTGTTTGCAGAAATATCCAGATAGTTCAGTGATGGCTTTGATCACGACTGTAATGCTTCAATGTATTGAATTTTCAGCTTTTTATAAAAGACCTGACTTAGCAGCCAAATTTGCTGAACTTTGTTTGCAGCGAGTTCCCAAAAATTACCATATTGAGTATCGAGAAATTCTCACAGTGTTATCATTTTTCTATCAAAATGGGCGACAATTTGAAAAAGGAATAGAAACAGCTAAACTTTGTTATGATTTGGCTAATAACTTGTCTGAAAAAATCAGTGCTAATTTTGTTGTTCTCAGAGGATTAATGAGTTCTGGAAGTTATTGGCAAGAAGCTTATAATCGTATACAAGATAACGTTTTGTTAACCGAGACATTAATTGAAAGCAAGCCTGATGATATTCATATAGTTGATATTAAACGTTTGTTTGTTTCTTTATTCTTCCTACCCTACTTTGATGACATACCTAAAAGAAATCACAAAATCCAAAATCAACTTTCTAGTTTTTGCCAATCCCAAGTGATTAAAAATTATCCTGAAATTGCCGAACAGCAAAGTAAGTATTTAAATTTACGTATACAAAATATAAAACAAAATCAAAGAACACTGAATATCGGTTATATTTCTCATTGTTTCAAGAGGCATTCTGTGTCCTGGCTATGTCGCTGGATTTTTAAATATCACAATCCAGAAAAGTTTAAAATCCATTGTTATTTTGTCCATGCACCTGAAGAAATAGAAATTTTTACGCAGAATAGTTTTGTTAGCAAATCTCATAAATTCTATAAATTTGGACTTAATGAAAATGAAAGAATTTGGAATCAAATAAAAGCAGATGAGATTGATATTTTAGTTGATTTAGACAGTTTGACTTTGGATCAAGCTTGTGAATTAATGTCTATCAAATCTGCACCCATACAGGTAACATGGTTAGGTTGGGATAGCTATGGATTGCCTTCTATTGATTATTTTATAGCTGATCCTTATGTTTTACCAGAATCTGCACAGGATTATTACAGTGAAACAATTTGGCGATTACCTCAAACTTATATTGCAGTTGATGGTTTTGAGGTAGATGTACCTAGTTTACGAAGGGAAGATTTAGAGATCCCGGGTGATGCCATTATTTACTTCATGACTCAAAAGGGCTATAAACGGCATCTACCTCATTTACATCTACAGATGAAAATTGTCAAAGCAGTTCCCAATAGCTACATATTAATTAAAGGAGATGCTGATCTAGAAACAAGCAAAGTATTTTTTGAAGAAATTGCAAAGGAGGAGGGTGTAGATTTTTATCGCATTAAATTCTTGCCCACTACTCCCACTGAAGCCATTCACCGTGCTAATTTACAGATCGCTGATGTTGTACTTGATACATATCCGTACAATGGTGCAACAACAACCTTAGAGACTCTATGGATGGGTGTTCCTTTGGTAACAAGAGTGGGTGAACAGTTTTCTGCACGGAACAGTTACACAATGATGATTAATGCAGGTATTACAGAAGGCATTGCTTGGACAGAGGAAGAGTATTTAGAGTGGGGTATAAGGTTGGGTAAAGATGAGGAATTAAGACAGCAAATAGCTTGGAAATTACGTCAGTCAAGACATAAAGCACCACTATGGAATGCAAAAAAGTTCACTCTTGATATGGAAAAGGCTTATGAAGAAATGTGGCAAAGATATATAGATGCTTGATCATCACTAATGATAAATAATTTACTTTGGTAAAAATAAGTATAGTGTAATTGTGCCAAGGTCAATAAGCTGTTGCTTACCATTACCCTCAAGCATTACAGTTTATCAGAGACAAATTATGAAATAAAAAATGAGAATGATTATGGCAATTTCACAAGATGTAAAGTTAGGTAATAATGTCGTAATTCATCATCCTGAATTGGTTAATCTGTATGGATGTAAGATTGGCGATGATACTAAAATAGGTGCTTTTGTAGAAATACAAAAAGGTGTGATTGTAGGTAATCGCTGTAAAATTTCTTCCCACAGTTTTATTTGTGAAGGAGTAGAAATTGAGGATGAAGTTCTAATTGGTCATGGTGTCATGTTCATCAATGATCGTTATCCTAGAGCCACAAGTAACGGTAATTTGAAGACAGAAGCTGATTGGAATGTAACTCCAGTGAAAATTAAACGGGGAGCATCTATAGGTAGTGGAGCAGTGATTATGTGTGGAGTAACAATAGGTGAAGGGGCAATGATTGCTGCTGGAGCAGTAGTTACTAATAATGTACCTGAATACGCGATCGCTATGGGTGTACCTGCTAAAGTAACGGGTGATGTGCGGGAGCGTGAGTCATGATAGGAATTGGTATAGTTGGTTATGGTTATTGGGGTCCGAATCTAGTACGTAACTTTTATGAAATACCAGAATCCCAAGTAATTGCTGTTAGTGATTTCAGTCCAGATAGATTGCTAAAAGTCCAATCTCGTTACCCCACCATTGGTGTGACGTTAAACTATCAAGACTTAATCAATGATGATCGTATAGAGGCGATCGCTATTGCTACTCCAGTTTCAGCCCATTTTGATATAGCTATTCAAGCTCTACAGGCTGGAAAGCACGTTTTAATAGAAAAACCCATGACCGCAAGCTCTGAACAGGCATTACGATTAATTGCTGAAGCTGATAAACGTAATCTAGTTCTGATGGTGGATCATACTTTTGTTTATACGGGGGCAATTCGCAAAATAAACGAGCTTGTAGAGAATAATACATTAGGTAATATTTATTATTATGACGCGGCGCGTGTCAATCTGGGATTATTTCAGCATGATGTAAATGTCATCTGGGATTTAGCAGTACATGACTTATCCATTATGGATTATGTATTGCCTTTCAAACCTTGTGCTGTATCTGCCACAGGTATAAGTCATGTCAGTGGAGAACCTGAAAATATAGCCTACATAACATTATTTTTTAATGAACAATTAATTGCCCATTTGCACGTTAATTGGCTTGCTCCTGTAAAAGTTAGGCGGACACTAATCGGCGGTAGTCAAAAGATGATTGTCTATGATGATGTAGAACCTAGTGAAAAGGTAAAGGTATATGACAAAGGGATTACGGTTAATAATGATCAGGATAATCTGTACAAAATGCTGATTGGTTACCGTACAGGCGATATGTGGTGTCCAAAATTGGATCTGACAGAAGCTCTAAATAGAGTGGTATCACACTTTATTAATTGTATTAAAACAGGCGATCGCCCTTTAACTGATGGTAAAGCTGGGTTACGAGTAGTAAAAATTCTTGAAGCTGCTACTGAGTCTATGAAACATCAGGGTAAATTGGTGGAATTAAACTGGAAAATAGCAGAGTTATAACTATGATTCCATTTGTTGATTTAAAAACTCAGTATGCAACTATCAAAGATGAAATCAACGAGGCTATTTCTAAAGTTCTGGAAACTACCCAATTTATATTAGGGGAAGAAGTACAAGCCTTTGAAACTGAGTTTGCAGCTTACTGTGGTGCTGATTATGGTATTGGTGTAAATTCTGGTACAAGTGCTTTACATTTAGCCTTGTTAGCTTTAGGAATTGGTGCTGGTGATGAAGTCATAACCGTGCCTTTTACCTTTGTGGCAACGGTGGCAGCTATCTGTTATACAGGAGCTAAACCAGTTTTTGTGGATATTGATCCTATTTATTATACTATAGATGTTAACCAGATTGAGCCTGCTATTACTGAACGAACCAAAGCCATACTTCCTGTTCATCTATATGGACAACCTGCGGATATGGACTCTATTCTATCTATAGCGAAAAAGTATAATCTGAAAGTAATTGAAGATGCGGCTCAAGCTCATGGTGCTGAATATAAAGGCAAAAGGGTCGGTAGTCTTGGTGATTTAGGTTGTTTTAGTTTCTACCCAGGTAAAAATTTAGGAGCTTATGGTGAAGCAGGAATTGTCACCACCAATAACCCTGAGTATGCCCATACTATTAAAATGTTAAGGGATTGGGGACAAGAAAAAAGATATTACCATGACCTCCATGCCTATAATTACCGCATGGAAGGAATACAAGGGGCTATATTAAGGGTTAAGTTACGCCATTTAGAAACCTGGACACAAGCTAGGAGAAGTCACGCTCAAGTTTATAATGAATTACTAGCAAATACTGGGTTACAAACTCCTGTAGAAATGCCTTATAGTCGTCATGTTTATCATATATATGGGGTGCGATCTCCTGATAGGGATATTTTACAAAAACAATTAATGGAAAAGGGGGTGCAAACAGGTATTCATTATCCTATTCCTGTTCATTTGCAGAAAGGTTATGCAGATTTAGGTTATAAATTAGGCGATTTTCCTTGGAGTGAATTAGCGGCAAATGAAGAATTATCTCTACCTATGTATGCAGAATTAACTGATTCAGTTATTACATATATTGCAGGAGTATTTTAATTTTTTTATGAGTGACGATTTAAAAACTAAAATTGTTAAAGCACAGAATGGATTAAAGCAAGTTCAAGAAGATCCTAATTTTGAGAAAGAACTAGCACAATATTTACTGACTGCTTTCCAGCAGGAGCAATTAATTAATTTATATGACCGCTTCATTATTCAAGATGGGCAATTCGATACTCTGATGAGAAGAGTATTATGGAAAGCTTTAACAAAAAAGATAGGTAATAATGTCGTTATTAGTAGTGAAGTTCGCTTTAAACATCCAGAGACATTTGAAATAGGTGATGGTGTTTTTATTGGCACTCAAACTTATATACAAGGTAGATTTGATGGTAGATGCTTAATTGGCAATCACGTTTGGATAGGTCCAGGTAGTTACTTTGACGCTCGCAATTTAATTATAGAAGACTATGTTGGTTGGGGCCCGGGAGCAAAAGTATTAGGTTCAACCCATACGGGTATACCTACTGATATTCCAATCATTCAAACAGATTTAGAAATAAAACCAGTAAAAATCGCTATGGGTGCTGATATAGGAATTAATGCAGTTATTCTTCCAGGAGTAAATATTGGTCAAGGTAGTATAGTAGGTGCAGGAGCAGTAGTAACAAAAGATGTTCCTGCTATGGCGATTGTAGCTGGTGTACCTGCTAGATTTTTACGTTGGAGAAACGAATCATGAAAAAAGTGTTAATAACTGGTGGTGCAGGATTAGTTGGTTCTCATATTGCCGACCAATTAGTTAAACAAGGAGTTTCGGAAATAGTTATTCTTGATAATTTTGTCAGGGGTACTAAAGCTAATTTAGAATGGGCAATCGCTAATGGGAATGTCAAAATCATAGAAGGAGATATTAGAGATCAAACACTACTCAACGAAATAATGCTAGGTGTAGATATTCTTTTTCATCAAGCAGCAATTCGTATTACTCAGTGTGCTGAAGATCCAAGATTAGCATTAGAAGTATTAGTAGATGGTACTTATAATGTTTTAGAAGCAGCAGTAAAAGCAAAAGTAAAAAAAGTGATAGCGGCTTCTTCCGCTTCTGTTTTGGGTATGGCAGAAGAATTTCCTACCACTGAATCCCATCACCCGTATAATAACCGTACTTTTTATGGTGCAGCTAAAACCTTCAATGAGGGAATGTTACGCACTTTTAATGAAATGTATAGCTTAGATTATATCGCCTTGCGCTATTTTAACGTTTATGGTGTGAGAATGGATATTTATGGGGTTTATACGGAAGTTTTAGTCAGGTGGATGGATCGTATTTTCGAGGGAAAACCACCGCTGATTTTTGGTGATGGTTTACAAACTATGGATTTTGTTTCTGTGGAAGATATTGCCAAAGCCAATATTTTAGCTGCTCAAAGTGATGTAACTGATGAAGTTTTTAATATTGCTAGTGGGGTAGAAACTAGCTTGAATGATTTAGCTTTGAGTCTTTTAAAGGTAATGAAATCTGATCTAAAACTTGAATATACAGGCGAAAGAAAAGTTAATCCTGTAAAAAGAAGATTAGCCGATACAAGTAAAGCTGAGAAATTACTAGGATTTAAAGCAGAGATTTCTCTAGAAGAAGGTTTAACACGGCTAGTTGATTGGTGGAAAAAGACAAAAAATATTTCATAACAAATCAAGATTATATGCTAATAAAAAATTTTATAAACACAAGAATTTAATATGAATGAACAATCATCCTTTATCCCTATAGCTAAACCTTTTCTGGGCGAGGAAGAAGCCCAAGCTGCAAGTCAAGCCATTTTATCCGGCTGGGTAACACAAGGTCCCCAAGTCAAGGCTTTTGAAGAAGAATTTGCTGACTATGTGGGAACAAAATATGCTTGCGCCGTCTCTAGTTGTACTACCGCTTTACATTTGGCTTTATTAGCCGTAGGTGTTCAACCTAATGATGAAGTAATTACGGTATCCCATTCTTATATTGCAACGGCTAATAGTATTCGCTACTGTGGGGCTATTCCCGTATTTGTAGATATTGAAACCCAAACCTATAATATTAATCCTGATTTAATTGAACCAGTAATCAGTGATCGCACCAAGGCAATTTTAGTAGTCCATCAAATGGGAATGCCTTGTGATTTAAAAGCAATTTTAAATATTGCCAAAAAACATTCCTTACCCGTGATTGAAGATGCGGCCTGTGCGATCAGTAGCGAAATATTATGGGAAGGCAAATGGGAAAAAATTGGTAAACCCCACGGAGATATTGCCTGTTTTTCCTTTCATCCCCGTAAAGTAATTACCACTGGTGATGGTGGAATGTTAACCACTTCAAATCCTGAGTGGGATCAAAAATTTAGGTTATGGCGACAACATGGGATGAGTGTACCGGATACAGTCCGACATGGTTCAAAACAAGTCATTTTTGAAACGTATCCCGTTTTAGGCTATAACTACAGAATGACTGATATTCAGGCAGCAGTCGGGCGGGAACAATTGAAGAAACTACCTCATATAATTACTGCGAGACGAAAACTAGCCGCTAAGTATCAGGAATTACTACTTAATATTTCTGGTATAGAAACACCAACAGAACCAGCATGGGCAAAAACTAATTGGCAAAGTTATTGTATAAAATTGGCTGACCATATTAATCAAGTGGAAGTCATGCAAAAATTATTAAATCAGGGAATTGCTACTAGAAGAGGGATAATGTGCGCCCACAGAGAAGAATGTTATCTAGCAGAAAAATGGACTTGCGGAAGCGATAGAAAAACTTGTGGTTGTCAGCCAAAGAATTGTCGAAATTTAATACAAAGTGAGAAAACCCAAGAATATGGATTAATACTACCGTTGTTTATTCAATTAGAAATTTATGAACAAGCTAAAATTGTCGATACTTTATATGAAATTTTAGGAGGTTAAAAAATTATGAAAATTGATTTTGTTTATCCTTCTCGAAAAATATTCCATGACACTTGGAATACTGGAAAAGGTTGGATAGAAACATTAAAAAGGATGGGATATCTCAATAAATATTTTGCTCTAGATCCGGAAAATTGTCATACTCTATTAGAATACTTAAAAAGTCCTAGTAGTGATATGATAATAGTCTTAGGTGGTGATCATTTTCTATATTTTATGTATGATGACTATCAGAAAAAAGAGATTTGGAATCAATTAAAAATACCTAAAATTTGTATTTGTTGGGAATCTATAGTTAATTCTTTATTTCCAGGATTTTTTAAGAGAAGTTCTAATTCTTTACATTGTTTTGATTATTTTATTTATGGAGATGAGAGAGATAAATCTTTTTTTGAAGGAAAGTCAGTTAATTATTGTTTTTCTCCACTTTGTGTGGATGGTCAAGAATTTAAAAAAAATAAACAACTAAATGAAAGAAATAATCAGATATTTTTCTTTGGAAAAATAAATAATTTTGGCATTGAAAAAGTTTATGCTGAAAGAAGGAGGTTATTGAAGGAACTTTTAACTAATCAATCAATAGATTATATC
>NZ_LUFH02000087.1 GCF_001586785.1 Sphaerospermopsis aphanizomenoides BCCUSP55 | reverse complement strand
ATTTATTTGGATACTTCGTTATATGAAGATATTTTAAATAGTTTCAATCATTAATTAAACTATTACAAAAACCTTTCTGTACCTATGGATTTCTGCTTGAAACTATTCATTAATCAATCCCTCCAACAACACTGAAAAATCCTTAGTTAAATCACTCACACCCTAGAAAAATCCAGTTTATTCATAAGATGACTATATCAAAGACATTGACAATTATCCCTTAGATATATTTATGAGATGATTAATAGCAATATCCTGTAAAGAATTGTGAAAATAACTAACAGGTACGGCTATTGCGATTTCTATAGCTATAAAACCGAACCTACTAGCTTCATGTACTAGTGTTATTGTTTAGTTAGGAAGCTAAAGATTAAGCTTCAGGCATTGAGAGATTAAAAAAATTATTACTAGTATTGTTTGCCATCTGTGAAGCTTGAATTTAAGCCTCCGCAAGCCAAATATAGGATTGTATAGGAGATAGATATGGCACTTATTCGTTGGGATCCAATCCGGGATATTGAACGCCTAGAACCATTCCGCGAACTCGAACGCTGGGATCCATTCCGCGAAATGGATACTCTACAAAGGCGGATGAATCGCTTGTTTGAAAGAATAGTACCTACTGATGGGGGTGAAAGAGGAGGATTGACTTTTATCCCTGCGGCTGAACTTGAAGAAACTGATGATGCATTGAAATTGAAACTAGAAATACCAGGACTAGAAGCAAAAGATATTAACGTGGAAGTAACTCCTGAAGCCGTTTCTATTACTGGTGAAAGAAAATCTGAAACTACAACCGAAAGAGAAGGTTATACTCGTTCCGAATTCCGTTATGGTAAATTCCAACGGGTAATACCATTGCCTTCGACTGTCCAACATGAACAAGTTCATGCTGAATATAAGGATGGTATTTTGCGGTTGAATTTGCCGAAAGCTGAACCAGAAAGACAAAAAGCTTTCAAAGTTAATCTCGGTTAATTTTTAAGCTGTCAGCTATCAGCATTCAGCCATCAGCAAGAAGCTTAAAAACTTCTCGTTCCTATACTCTGTATGGGAATGAATTCTCAAGGCTCTGCCTTTAATAATACCAGAGGCAGAGTCTCTTCATGACATTTCCAATCGGAGACTGGGAACGAGATATTAGTTTATTTCTACTGAAGCCCAAGGGGAAGATATGGCAAAAGTAGTAGGAATTGATTTAGGAACGACAAACTCTTGTGTTGCCGTGATGGAAGGGGGGCAACCATTAGTAATCGCAAATTCTGAAGGACAACGCATCACTCCTTCAGTGGTAGCTTACACTAAAAGCGGTGAACGCTTGGTTGGTCAAATTGCGAGACGACAAGCGGTCATGAATCCAGAAAATACATTTTATTCTGTGAAACGTTTCATTGGCAGAAAATATGAAGAAATCACCCATGAAGCCACGGAAGTTTCTTATCGAACTCTCAGGGATAGTAATGGCAATGTGAAACTCAACTGTAGCGCAGTAGGTAAACAATTTGCTCCCGAAGAAATTTCTGCCCAAGTGCTAAGAAAGTTAGTTGATGATGCTAGTAAATATCTAGGAGAAAAAGTTACTCAAGCAGTAATTACAGTTCCTGCTTATTTTAACGATTCTCAACGGCAAGCTACTAAAGATGCAGGTAAAATTGCTGGTTTAGAAGTTCTCCGCATTATCAATGAACCAACAGCAGCAGCACTGGCTTATGGTCTTGATAAAAAAGAGAATGAAACTATCTTAGTATTTGACCTTGGTGGTGGTACTTTTGATGTTTCGATTTTGGAAGTTGGGGATGGTGTGTTTGAAGTTAAATCTACCAGTGGGGATACTCATTTAGGTGGTGATGACTTTGATAAAAAAATTGTTGATTGGTTAGCGCATGAGTTTCAGAGTAATGAAGGTATTGATTTACGTAAAGATAAACAGGCTTTACAAAGACTAACTGAAGCTGCGGAAAAAGCTAAAATTGAGCTTTCTAGCGCCACTCAAACTAATATCAACTTGCCCTTTATTACCGCTACTCAAACAGGTCCAAAACACTTGGATATGACATTAACAAGGGCTAAATTTGAGGAGATGACAGCCGACCTCCTCGACCGTTGTCGCAAACCAGTCCAACAAGCACTGCAAGATGCCAAACTCAGCAATGCCCAACTTGATGAAATTGTCTTAGTTGGTGGTTCTACTCGCATTCCGGCTGTGCAAGAATTGGTACGACGAATGACAGGTAAAGAACCATGTCAAGGTGTCAACCCAGATGAAGTTGTGGCGGTAGGTGCAGCTATTCAAGCAGGTGTATTGTCTGGTGAAGTTAAAGACATTTTATTGCTGGATGTTACGCCGTTGTCTTTGGGTGTGGAAACTCTTGGTGGTGTGATGACGAAAATCATTGGCCGCAATACTACTATCCCAGTGAAGAAATCAGAAATCTTTTCGACTGCGGCTGATGGTCAAACTAATGTGGAAGTTCATGTTTTGCAAGGAGAGAGAGAATTAGCTAGAGATAATAAGAGTTTGGGTACTTTTCGCCTGGATGGTATTCCTCCCGCACCAAGAGGCGTACCACAAATAGATGTCACCTTTGACATTGACGCTAACGGTATTCTTTCTGTTACAGCTAAAGATAAAGCCACCAATAAACAGCAGTCCATTTCTATTACAGGTGCTTCCACTCTCGATAAGCGGGATGTGGAAAAAATGGTGCGAGATGCTGAAGCTCACGCGGAGGAAGACAGAAGAAGACGTGAACAAATTGATACCAAAAATTTGGCTGATTCTTTAGTTTATCAAGCTGAGAAACAAGTGAGAGACTTGGGTGATAAGGTGAGTGCAGCCGATAGAAACCGAGTGGAAGAGTTAGTCAAAAATTTGCGGGAAGCCATTGATCAAGATAATTTTGATCAGATTAAGTCTTTAAGTAGTGAATTACAGCAAGTCTTGATGCAAATTGGCAGTGCTGTTTACGCTCACGCGGGAAGTCCCGATGGAAGTAATCGCAGTGAAGATGTGATTGATGCTGATTTTGTCGAAAACAAGTAAATAAGAGGATGAATCATAAATTACGAAGGATGATTAAATTCATCCTTTTATTTCATCCATGAGGAAGATGAATTGAGCAAAAGTTATCCAGATTATCAGTAGGTGGGGACGAAAAAGTAAAAAGACTTAACTAAATATGAATGCTCATTGTCAGAAAAGTATAAACAGCGAAACAATCATCAAGGTTGATATTGCTTCGCTGTTTATCATTGACAATTAACATTTACGTCTTGTGTTTGGTAGTATTTTAAGGATTTGAATAGATTTGAATAAAATTTACACTAAAACAAACACTGATGTAGTTTCATTTGCTTGAATAGCTATATTAAGAGTACAGAAATGAGCAGTTCTTAGTTATGGCTACCAAAACGATTGATGTGAAAGAATATACAGTTAGAGCGCATAAAAGGCTGATTCACACTCGTGTTTTTCATTTTGTTTGTAAAGAATGTAATCAGTCTACAAAACGGGAAACTTTTGGACCTAGACCTTTATATTGTGAAAGTTGCCGTCCTCCTCAACCACCTAAAAAATCATTGTCGGAATCTAGAAAAGTTAAACCTCGTGCGATGACTTACAAAAGTGACATTAATTTAGATTAATTGCAAGTAATATGAAGACAAAAGAGCAATTACAACCTCCTTCAGAGGTATTTATTACACCATTGTTGGAATTACGAGACTACTATACTGGTCTTACACAAGAATACCAACGATTATTTATTGAAGCGCGATCGCAGTTGGATCATGTGGAAGCTTTGTTGTCTAACTGGTCTTATCTTCATGAAAATGAACATCTATCTCAACTGGAAGCTGCTGATAAAAATGGTTCACACTTGTTTCTATCATCAGATGATAGGTCTGATTTAGACTTGTTGGAGTCTTTAGAATCAGAACTGGCAAACTTAGATAAATGGGAACTTGAGAGTTCAAATGCTGTTGCTACTGCTACAGAATCCCCAAATTCTCATCAGATAAATACATCTCTAGAGAGTTATGAGCATTTTACAAAGGGAGCAGAAATTCCCATGCTTCCCCAATATCAATCTTTGACTCGGATGGAAGCTCTCAAAATGCTACTGCACGAATATGCTGGGACTGTTTGTCATATAGATTTTATCGTGCGATCGCTTTACGGCGATTTAGAGTCCACTATCTTCAAAATTGTCAAAGGTAGAGTCCAATCTTCTCTTACCCAAGGTAGAGAAAGGGGTTATTGGTCAGCTATTCCTAATGAACCAGGTTGTTATACTCTGGTGTTAAGTCTGTTATCCCCAAATCATCACAACGGCTCATCTGCTCGTGGTAAAAATAAACAGAAAAAGCCTTTTGTCTCATCACCAACAAAAGAAGTACCGATGCTCAAAGAATTTGATGGTCAATTTTTAATTGACGCACTCACATCTTTTTTAGAGAAGCATCGGGGACGAGTTTTCGGTGTGAGTGAGATCATTACTGGCATCTATGGACAACTTGATGATCAGGAAACTAGAGAAGTAAAAAATAAAGTTCTCAATGAATTATCCAGAGGCCATCGCACAGGTAGATTTTCTAGAGTTCCTAACCAAATCGGTTTCTATACTTGGGATGCGAGGATGATATCCAGAAGGGTGTAGGGGTGTAGGGGTGTAAGGGTGTAGGGTGTAGGGTGTAGGGAGTTTTTTATTTTGGATTTTGGATTTTGGATTTTGGATTTTGGATTGTTTTGAGCAACTTCAATCTAAAATCTCAAATTTTCTTCCCTGTCACCTGTCACCTGTCACCTGTCACCTATTTCATATCGTAACCAAACAGATTTGGATCAACTTCTCCTAACTTTAAATCTGCTAAACCATATTCTTGCCAACGTCTTTCTACCATTGCCGCAATATCAGGATCTGACTCCAATGGTTCGCCCCATTCATGTTCAGTTTCCGGGGGAATTTTGGTGGTTGCATCTATGCCCATTCTTCCCCCTAAACCGAGTTTCTCACTAGCAAAATCTAAGGTATCAAAGGGGGTATTTGGTAATATGAATACATCCCGTGAAGGATCTACTTTAGAACTAATTGCCCAGACAACTTGACGCGGATCACGAATGTTGATATCTTTATCAACAACAATCACAAATTTAGTATATGTGAATTGGGGTAAGGCACTCCAAAAAGCTAAAGCTGCTCTTCTTGCTTGTCCGGGGTATGCTTTATCAATAGAAATAATCGCTGCTTTGTAACTTAATGCTTCCATGGGTAGGAAGAAATCGACTATTTCTGATACTTGTTGCCGTAAAATAGGTGTATAGATGCGGTTGAGTGCGATCGCCATCATTGCTTCTTCTTTGGGTGGACGACCGCTAAATGTGGTAAGATAAACTGGGTCTTTGCGATGGGTCATGCATTGGAAACGCACCAAAGGCGAATCTTCCACAACGCCATAATATCCCATGTGGTCGCCAAAAGGTCCATCGGGTAAAACTTCCCCTGGGGTAATAGTTCCTTCTAAGACAAATTCTGAATCTGCGGGAACTTCTAAATCTACGGTTTTACACTTGGCTAATTGTACTCCCGAACCGCCATAAAGTCCTGCAAATAACCATTCTGATAAATCTACAGGAATGGGTGTGGCTGCTGCCATAATAATTAAAGGATCGACACCAAGAGCGATCGCCACTTCTAATTTTTTACCACGTTCCGCAGCTTTGCGTAAATGTCTCGCACCACCCCGCACCGATAACCAGTGTACGGTCATGGTATTCTGAGATTGCAGTTGTAGACGATACACACCCACATTCGGCGTTCCTGTCTCGCAATCCCTAGTAATTACCAATCCCAGCGTAATTATCTTTCCGGCATCTCCCGGATAAGGACGTATTAAAGGTAACTTATTTAAATCTAAATCATCACCTTCCACCACCACCTGCTGACAAGCGGGGAAAAAATCTCTTCCTGGTTTGGCTTTGACAACATCAAACAGCACCTTACCAAAGTCTATCGCTTGAGAAATCTTTTTCGGGGGTTTGGGTTGCTGAAGCATACTCAGCTTCTTACCCAGGGTTTCCAATTCTTCTGGGTGTTCCATATTCATAGCCCAGCATATCCTTTCCACCGTCCCCATTAAATTGACCGCCACGGGGAAAGATGCACCTTTGACGTTTTCAAACAGTAACCCTGGTCCACCTTTTTGCAGCATTCGGTTGGAAATCTCGGCAATTTCCATATCTGGGTCAACTAAAGCAGAAATTCGCTTTAATTGTCCTCTTTCTTCTAGAATTTTAATAAATCCCCGTAAATCTCGCGCCATGTTCCCTAAGAGTAAAGAAGTGTAAAGTCTTCTTGATCTTAACTTGATATTTGAATAGTATTTTTGTACTTTAAATCACGATTTGTAGAATTAAACGCAGATAAACGCGGATGAACGCGGATGAATAAAAATAAGAACGGGTTAGTTTACGAGTAAATACTAGTTTCCTTTCTTAAACTGGAATATTAATTTACAGACTCTGACTCTCAAGAACACATTAAAAATATATCAATTTCTGAATTTATGTATGACAACATTTGCAAATTCCTAGCCGAAAATCACAAAGATGACTTAGCCAGATGGTTACTAGGTTCACCGATAAAATTAACAGAATTGAGTCCTACAGAACTGTCTAACGAACCAATTAGAGCCGATTCATTGATATTATTACAATCAGATGAATTAGTTCTACATACAGAATTTCAAACTGATCCAATTGAAGATATTCCCTTTAGAATGTTAGATTATCGCGTGAGGGTGTATCGTCGGTTTCCTAACAAGGAAATGCGTCAAGTAGTAGTTTACTTGCGAAAAACTAGTTCTGACTTAGTAAATCAAAATAGTTTTAAACTCACCAATACTTACCATCAATTTGATATAATTAAACTGTGGGAACAACCAACAGAACAGTTTCTGACACTTCCCGGGTTATTACCCTTTGCAGTTTTAAGTCAAACCAAAAATCCGCAAACGGTATTAAGCCAAGTTGGAGAAGCAGTAGCGGCAATTACAGATAGAAGAATACAAAGTAATATTGCTGCGGCTAGTGCAGTTTTAGCGGGTCTTGTGTTAGAAAAAGATGTTATAAGGAAGATTTTCAGGAGTGAAATTATGCGAGAATCTGTGATATATCAAGAAATTTTGGAAGAAGGTAAAGCTGAAGGTATAGCTGAAGGTAAAGCTGAAGGTATAGCGGAAACAACCAAAAAACTAGCTTTAAATCTGTTGCGAATCGGTATGAGTTTAGCACAAATTTCTGAAGTTACTGAATTATCTCTTGAGCAAGTTCAAACTTTGCAAAAGGAGATAGAAAATCAGAATTCTAATTAAAGTAACTTCAATATTTATTATTGCTGAGAGAAACTTAGAAATTGTCAGTTGATTTGGGTCAAAGGGTAAAGATTTTATTCTTACCCTTTTTCCTTTCTCATTTTAATATGAAAACCCAAGCAGTATTAGATTTGTACAATAAGTATTCGTGACAAACAAAAAAATCCGAAAATAGATATTTTAAGTTGTATCTAAATATAGAAACTTTCTCAACATACTATGAATAAGAAAATCAAAATACTATCTATTACTGCTATCACCTGCACTGTTTCTGTTTTCGCAGTGGGAATGGTTACTGCACAAACACAACAAACAAAATTAACCAGTCAAGCCAAAGTAACTATTAATGGTATAGGCCCTGTAAAAGCAGGAATGAATCTTCCTGAAGCTGCTGGTGCTGCTAATGCTCGTTTATATGTTTCCGCTTCTCCCAGTGATAGCTGTTACTATTTAGAAGGAGAAGGAGACATTAAAGGTATATCATTCATGGTGACAAAAGATGAAGCTAAAAGTCGTCAGAAATATATTACCAGTGATGTTATTGCTAGGGTAGATATAGATAACCCAAAAGTGACTACAATTTCCGGTGCAAAAATTGGTGATACAGAAGCAAGAATTAAATCACTTTATCCCGGAATAGAAGTTACACCTCATCAATATATTCAAAAAGGTCACTATTTAACTTTAATACCCAAAGATAAAGCTGACCAAAATTATAGAGTTATTTTTGAAACTGATGGTCAGCGTGTAATCAGATATAGATCGGGTAAATTACCAGAAGTAGCATATATAGAGGGATGTAGTTAAATAGCAGGAGTCAGGAGTTTAATTATTCCCTGACTTAAACAATACCTTTTAAAAGTTCCCTCAACCACAACCGAAAACTGTGATGATATAATTGATATTTGATTTCCTTACCCGTGCGGGTTTCTTGCAGAAATTCTAACCACTGTTCTATAACTTCCATCACATCAAAAACATCAACATTAACTTCTTGACTAATAGCTAAAGCTGACATTGTTTGCATTTCCCCAGCAGTCAAAACCCGCAACACATTAACAGCAACATCAGATAAACCATCACCTTGCATTTTTTGCCAATGTTGTTGATAATAGCTTTCTAAATCTGGGGGAATGCTATTAATATTCTCAGGTTGATCGTAAAAACCATCCGCAAAAGCAGTTAAAACCTGCTGCACATACATAAAATTATCTTCATTTTCATGAATTAAATTAATTATATTTCTCTGCGAACTCTGCGTCTCTGCGGTATGCGCTACGCGCACGCTACGCGAACGTTTCCTCCGAATAAATTCCTGTACATCCTCCCTATTTTCCCTCTGAAAATCTGATAAATCTAAAACCTGGGAAGGTGCTTCAATTAACAAACCACTATGCGACTTTTTATAAGGACGACGTGCAAAAATAAAATAAACTTTCTCCGGTAAATATCGTGGTAAATAAAATAAATTAGTTCCTAAAGCTTGATGTTCTAAATTAATAGCATCCAAACCATCAATAATAATAATTAACTTTGCATCTGATGGTAAATTCTCACTGACTTGTTGCAATAAATTAGAAAATAACCAACTACCCTCATTTGCATTGACAAAATCTATCTCCCTCCTCCCTTGCGGGGAGGGTTGGGGAGGGGTGCTAAATAAACTATCTAACCGTGTGCAAATATCTTTTAAAAATTCCTCAACCCGATTTTTACCAGGAATTTGGGCATGATAATAAATAATATCAGGATTTTGCAGTACCAATTGGGCGAGAATGGCACTTTTACCGCTACCGGGAACACCGACAATAGTAAAATAACCCTTGGGGTAACGGTGGAGAAAATTATTAATAGCAGTGAAGATAAAATCACGACCAACAAAATTTTCACTCTTTGCTGAAGCAGAGAAAGATAAACTATTCATCTGTAACCTTTCCTTGCAGACGCAGAAAATGTAATCTTCCTGAATCATCCCCTGCAACTATTGTCACCCCATCGGGAGCAACTGCACAGCATAATATAGAACTGTCTCCGGTGAAAGTTGCTATTTCCTTTCTGGTTGCTAAATCCCAGATTTTGATAGTGTTGTCAAGTGAACCAGAAATCACGGTTTTTCCATCGGGTGTGACTGCGATCGCATTTACCCAGCTACTATGACCTTGAAGGGTGAACTTTTCTTCACCTGTTTCCAAATCCCAGATTTTGATAGTCTTGTCACCAGAACCAGAAATCACGGTTTTTCCATCGGGTGTGACTGCGATCGCATTTACCAACCAACTATGACCTTGAAGGGTGAACTTTTCTTCACCTGTGACCAAATCCCAGATTTTGATAGTGTTGTCAAGTGAACCAGAAATCACGGTTTTTCCATCGGGTGTGACTGCAATTGCATTTACCGACTCACTATGACCTTGAAGGGTGAACTTTTCTTCACCTGTGACCAAATCCCAGATTTTGATAGTCTCGTCACGTGAACCAGAAATCACAGTTTTTCCATCGGGTGTGACTGCGATCGCATTTACCGACTCACTATGACCTTGAAGGGTGAACTTTTCTTCACCTGTTTCCAAATCCCAGATTTTGATAGTCTTGTCACGTGAACCAGAAATCACGGTTTTTCCATCGGGTGTGACTGCGATATCTTTGATCTGCGCCAACGCATTTACCCAGTCAGGGATATCTTCTTCGATAGCCTGCGCCAACGCATTTACCCAGCTACTATGACCTTGAAGGGTGAACTTTTCTTCACCTGTTTCCAAATCCCATATCTTGATTGTGTTGTCATAAAAACCAGAAATCACGGTTTTTCCATCGGGTGTGACTGCGATCACATTTACCAACCAACTATGACCTTGAAGGGTGAACTTTTCTTCACCTGTGACCAAATCCCAGATTTTGATAGTCTTGTCATTAGAACCAGAAATCACGGTTTTTCCATCGGGTGTGACTGCGATCGCCTTTACCGACCAACTATGACCTTGAAGGGTGAACTTTTCTTCACCTGTGACCAAATCCCAGATTTTGATAGTGTTGTCACCAGAAATCACAGTTTTTCCATCAGGTGTGAGTGCGATCACATTTGCCGACCTACTATGACCTTGAAGGGTGAACTTTTCTTCACCTGTTTCCAAATCCCAGATTTTGATAGTCTTGTCATAAAAACCAGAAATCACGGTTTTGCCATCGGGTGTCACTGCAATTGCATAAACCGAGTGACTATGACCTTTAAGGGTGAACTTTTCTTCACCTGTTCCCAAATCCCATATCTTGATAGTTTGCTTACCAGAAATCACGGTTTTTCCATCAGGTGTCACTGCAATTGCATAAACCGAGTCACTATGACCTTTGAGGGTGAACTGTTCTGTTCCTGTGACCAAATTCCAGATTTTGATAGTGTTGTCATCAGAACCAGAAATCACGGTTTTTCCATCGGGTGTGACTGCGATCGCATTTACCGACTCACTATGACCTTGAAGGGTGAACTGTTCTGTTCCTGTGACCAAATCCCAGATTTTGATTGTGTTATCACGTGAACCAGAAATCACGGTTTTTCCATCCGGTGTCACTGCGATCGCATTTACCGAGTCACTATGACCTTGAAGGGTGAACTGTTCTGTTCCTGTGACCAAATCCCAGATTTTGATTGTGTTGTCCCAAGAACCAGAAATCAAGGTTTTGCCATCGGGTGTCAGTGCGAGCGCACATACCGAGGAACTATGACCTGCGAGGGTACGAATCAGGGTACTACCGGGAGGGGTGAGACTAGGGGTTAAACAACGCAAACCTTGATCTGTGGGTATTTGTTGCAGGAGGTTGTTAATTTCTGGTGTGTGAAAATGTAGTAATCTCCCTGTTAGTTGTGCTGGTAATTGTTGACTATCTCGATTGATAATATGTGCTGAGAGTCGCAAAGCACCTTGAATTTTCTTTAATAATGATATTTTTCCATCTTCTGGAAATTCGGTTAATAGGGTTTCATTTTGGAGTAAATCATAATCTTCAATCAGTGCTTGCACTCCAAATAAAGAATGATTGATTTTCGCTTCGATAAAATAGTAGTTGGATAATAATTGACACAGCTTTGTATGTTCTTTGCTCGCTAATAATAATCGAGGATATTCACCTAAAAACTGTTCTTTTGCTTCCTCTGACTGTTCATTAAACCAAGTGCGAAAGTTACTCATAGTATTAATCCCTCACCCATATTATTAGCAATTTCCGCGCTGATTTCTGGTAAACTCACCCCCGCAGCTTCCACAATATCCTGACGTTGTAAAAAATCGCGGAAACTTTCATGATAAAAGCGATAACGGGGCGGTTGATAGGTTTTTCGTTCCTGTAAAAACTGTGTCCAACCTTTCAGAACTTCCTGGACTGTGAGGTTATTTTCCTGGGAATATTTCACAATCATCTCACGGGATACAGCACTTTTTAAAGCACACATTACATAAATGATTTTAATTTTCTCCTTGGGTAAAGGTTTCTTAGTCATTCCCATAATTCGCCAATGACTCTCATAATATCCCTGTAAACCTGCGGGTAATTCTTCTATTTTTTCATCTTGATAAAATCCCTCTGCAATAGCTTCTAACACATAGCGTAAATACATGAAATTATTTTCACTTTTAGCAGCTATAGTTTTCACAAATTGCGGTTTACTGAGGTTATTTTGTTGCTTGATCCAATTTTCTAAACCTGCTTTGTATTTGTCTAAACCAAGAAAATACCAAATATATTCTTCAACATCATCCTTACTGTTTTCTTGATATTGCCTTAAATCCAATTCTGTATACTTAGTATTTGGGGAAAGAGTTAATCTTTTATCATCTAAATTATAAGGTCTTCTGGTGAGGATAATGTAAACCTTGTCTGCTAAAGACATCGGTAAATTTAATAAATTGCCATTATCATCCTGATCGACTTCATCTAAAGCATCAATGACAATGACTAATTTTTCATAATTAGATAATTTTTCAATAGCTTTAATTAATAAAGTAGATAAATCATCATTTTCTGCATTTTGTAATTTAAACCTATTTACTAATTGCTGACGAGTTGATTTAAGAAATACATCTGGGCGGTTTCTACCTTCTGCACGAATATTAAAAAAGCAAATTGTTCCGGGATTATCTACAATAGATTTTGCAGCAATCGCACTTTTACCCATTCCCGCATCACCAAGAATGGTAAAATACCCGCTTGGGTGATTTTGGATAAATTCGGTAATAGCATCAAAGACAAATTTGCGACCGCAGAATCCTTCTTTTTTATCATCAATTACGTTTTTAAATTCTGTGGGAATCATGACAGGATACCAATTATCAACAATATCTGAGGGTTGAAGATTTAAAAGTTGAGCTATTTTTTCTACTGCGGATCTTTCAACACTTGCCCTTTCACCATTTTTAGCATCTTTTACTCCTCGCAGACGTTTAATAGTTGTTATATCAACTTCCGCTTTTTCTGCAACTTCCTCCCAACTTCTAAATTTTAAATCTTTATATACTTTGTCTAGTTTTTTGATTCCATCATCACTAGCTTTTACAGTATTCCGAGCCTTACTCATATATAAAACTCCCCAATAATTGACTTTTTTTAATAAATTTGAGATTCACTAAATATAGCAAACTTCAATTTTATTGTATAGGGCAGTTTAGTGAAATTATATTGCCCCATCTGCCCTGAAATATGGGGCATAAAAAATAATTTATCTGCTCTCGACGTTTTATTTTTCTAACTATTAGGATATGACCATGATCAAAAAAAGAAGGAGCTAACAATTATGTTTAACTTATTTAATAAACTGCAACCTCAAAACTGCCAAATAACCAAAGAACAACATAACCAAATTGTTAATGAGTTAATTCGGCAAAGTCAGCTAGGATATAACGTAAAAACAGCTATTGGTACAACATCAGCTATTCTGACCTTTGCGAGTATTATTTTGTTTTACACTGGCAAAATTGAACAAAGCCACCTTAACATCGGTATCGGTGTGATTTCTAGCATGGTAGGTTTCAAGTCGGCGAGTGATAGCAAGCGTGAATTGGAAAAAGTGTTAGAACGTTTTGAAATTATCAACAATGGTAAATCACGTTATTAGTTTGGTTTGTTAGTTGCTATACCAATTGTAAAATGATTGATTTGTAGGGTTTTAGCAATGCTAAACCCCTACCTAATTTTACAATTTTATGTTCTTTTTTCTGTTCTTTAGTCATCTTTAGATGACTTTTGCTATTAGACTGGGAATTCATTCCCAGGCGGTTTATCGGTTTTAGGTTAATTTAACTCAGCAAAAAAAAGTATTTTATTTAATGAGAATTGATCTTTTAGCTTTCACACCCGCCCAGAAATGAATTTCCGGGCTAATAACCAAAGTTTACTAAAGTAAACTATAAAAGACAAAAATCAGATCCCCAACTTCTTTTTTATCTTGTCCATAAATTTGCAAATTCCTATCAGAAGTCGGGGATGGATCTATATCATCTCTCTACATCCTCAATTTCTTTCGGAACTCCCGCAGTTAAAACCTCATTTCCCTCTGCGGTGACTAACACATCATCCTCAATTCTAATCCCAATTCCCGCCCAACGCGGATCGATCGCTGGTTGATCTTCTGCGGGTTGGGTATCAGGTACAATATAAAGTCCCGGTTCTATTGTTAAAACCTGTCCTGGTTGTAAAAGCTGCGGGTTTTCTCCATGTTGATAAATTCCCACATCATGCACATCTAACCCTAACCAATGACTGGTGCGGTGCATATAAAATGGTTTATATTTTTCCTCTTCTATTAATTTGTCAATTTCCCCTTTCAGTAAACCTAATTCTACTAAACCTTCTGTGAGAATACGCACTGCTTTTTTATGAGGTGCATCAAAAGCATTTCCGGGTTTTACTTCTGCTATCGCTTGTTTTTGTGCTTCCAATACTATTTCATATAACGCTTTTTGTTCTCCTGTAAATTTTCCACCTACGGGAAATGTTCTGGTAATATCTGAATTGTAATAACCGTAAGCACAACCAGCATCAATTAATAACAATTCGTTTTCTTGCATCTGACAATTATTTTCTATGTAGTGCAGAACGCAAGCATTTCTTCCCGCAGCAACAATAGAAGGATAAGCTGGCCCCATTCCACCCCGCAGACGGAAAATATGTTCTATTTCTGCTTGAATTTCATATTCATAACGTCCTGGTGTGGTAATTTGTAATGCGTGGTTATGTGCTTCTACAGCAATTTCAACCGCACGACGCATTAAGTCTAGTTCAGTTTTATTTTTAATCAATCTCATGCTACTGAGAATGAGACTAGAATCTTCAATAGCAACTGGGCCTGTTCCCCGTTTAGGATAGGTACGAAGTAATGATTGATAATGTTTGAGAATGGTATCGTTAAAATTGCGATCGCGTCCAAAATGATAATATATTCGTTCTGCTTTTTCCAAATACTGCGGTAACTTCTCATCTAACTCTGCAATGGGATAAGCTTCATCAGCACCATACAACTCTTTTGCAGCATCTACTCCACAACGATAACCACTCCAAACTTCCTTTTCTCTATCCTTGGGTTGGACAAACAAAATAAACCGATGTTCTGCATGATGAGGTGCTAAAACTGCTACTGCTTGCGGTTCATTAAACCCAGTTAAGTAAAAGAAATCGCTGTCTTGACGATAATTGTACTCGACATCGTTGTGCATCACTGCGGTTGGTGCGCTTCTGAAAATCGCTGTACCATTACCGATTTTACTCATTAATTGTTCACGACGTTGCCGATATTCTGACTGCATAGCTGATTTACTTTTGAAAATGTAGTGTAGTTTTTGACATTGGTAATTGTAATTACCAGCTTCAGCTATTTTAGCTAATTTTTAATTCACTTACAGTGGTGACAGAAATCAAAAAGTAAGACTTACGTAAGCATTCACCATTTAGCTAATATCTCACAGCACGCTACACGGTAAGCGCATCTATGCCCGCAAAACTCTATAAATATTAGCATTCAACGAAAACAGTTGTGAGGAAATAATCATTTGTAAAATAAACAGTGTAACTTTTCAAAATGGTTGAAAATTCATATACAGCGGATTTGCCAGTTGTAAAATAACATTCATTTATCATCAAACTAAAACATAGATTACAAAATTTTCAACCTAATCACCTCACACCTTGCATAAGGTACTTCAATTGGACTGGCAACTAAAGATGTCATGAAAATTAGATTTTATGTTTAAATCTTGACACTTATAAATAAAAAATCAAGATTTTAAAATTGCTCATATATGACTTTTACTTGATCCAAAACCTAGATAGAAAACACATGAATTTAATAACTGAAGATCCTTACACTTACCCGAAATATTTAATAAAATGTTTGCTATTTACAGAATCTTTATTTTCAATCAATTAAAACTTTATATTAATTACTCATAAAAACACGCCATGTTTAAAGCAACCACTCAGTCAGGATTATATTTAGAAAGCCTAGCAAATGCTGGTTTAGAATCCATACAAAAATCAGCAGATTTGACAACATCTCTTAATACTTCACTTGCCAATAAAAGTTCTGCTGGAGTGTTGGAAAATGAACCATTATTCCCAGATATGCCCATTGATTCTTTCCCAACTTTGCCCCCAGTAGGAAGTGTCAATCCCAATCCTAATCCCTATTTAACTAGTGCAGCGATAGTTCCTGATTTTAACGGTGATGGTAAAACCGATAAAATGTGGGTAAATGTTCAAACAGGTGAAATTTTAGTTCGTCTGATGAACGGTACTCAAATTGTTGAACAGGCTTCTTTAGGTACTTATGACTTAAGTACATGGAGCTACAAAACTGCTGATTTCAACAGTGATAATAAGACTGACTTCTTATTACGCAACGAACAAACAGGTGAAAATGTCGTTGTGTTAATGGACGGCACAAAAGTTGCTAGTTACGTAGCTTTAGACAGAGTTGATCCAGGTTGGAGTGCAAATATTGGCGATTTTAATGGCGATCGCAAAACCGATATTTTCTGGCACAATAATCAAACAGGTCAAAACGCCATTTGGCAGATGGACGGAACAACAGTAACTAGTGCCACTGTCCTGGAAACCACAGATGTAGCCTTAACTGCAACTATTGTTGATTTCGACGGTAATGGCAAGAGTGACATTTTCTGGCGCAATACCACCAACGGCGAGAATATCGCTTGGTTCATGGATGGTAGTGAAGCCACTAAGTATGATTTAGAATCACAGGATGTTACCTGGGCTGCTACCCTTGGTGATTTCAACGGCGACTACAAAACTGATATTTTGTGGCGCAACACCTCCAGCGGTGAAAACAAAATTTGGACAATGAATGGCATCTTTGTTACCGAAGGTACTGTTAATTCATTGGGTGCAGATTGGACTGCTAACATTGGTGACTTCAACAGTGATGGCAAAACAGATATTTTCTGGCACAATGCAACAACTGGTGAAAACACAGCTTGGTTGATGGATGGCACAACAATCAGTTCTGAAGCTTTCCTACCCAGCAATAGCCCTGGTTTGACAGCATCTCTTGGTGATTTTAATGGTGATGGTAAGACAGATGTGTACTGGAGAGATCAACAAGCAAGTGCTGATAAAATCTGGACTATGGATGGAACTCTAGCAACAGAGACTCTTGTAGCTGATGTAGATAAGCTGACTCCAGAATGGTATACCGCTTAAAATGGTAATTGGTAATTGATAATTGATAATTGATAATTGGCAAAAAACTATTATCACTTTACCAAAAAACTGGGTCTAAAGCCCCGTCTGGAGACGGCTTTCTGATAGAATGGTGGAAGCAGACAGGGCATTGTCTGTTGGGCGAGATAGTGTAAGACGGTATGAAACTGCAACTGTTGTTTGAACCCAGAATCCCCGCACTTGTAGGGCGGGGAGTATGTCAACAAGACCGAGAAGAACTATCTACATTGTGCGATCGCTCTTTTGAGATAACGAAGGGCGATCGCTTCTGTTTAGAAACCAAGAGGCAGAAGGCAGGTGACAGGTGACAGGTGACAGAAATAAAACCCTTTTCCCCTACACCCTACACCCTTACACCCCTACACCCTATTCTTCCCCCTTACTGCTATTTTTCAGGGTTTCGTATTTCTGGTTGCAGAATCGCCGAGCAATATTGTAGTAAAGTGGTCAAGCGATCGCCAATTGCTTTCAGTCTTGCTTGTGCCGTTGCCGACTGCCTTGCACCTTGGAAAAACATGACATCTATTTCCAACAACCGCAGTTGTTTACTCATTTCCGTTTGATAAGATTGTTCTCGCCAGTCCAGATCACATATAGGTACAATTTCCTGTACAAACCATTGTTGTAACTTACTCAGACGCTGCCGTAGAATAGGAGCATCTAATTGCGTTTTGGTAACATCAGAGCGCAATTGCTCTAGTAATGTTGCAAATTCCTGATATTTATCAAGATCCAAAGACATCCAGTGCTAGTTAAGATAGTATTAATGTCAAGAAAATTTCCTTCTAGAATAAACCTTTTTCAAACACCATTCTCACTAAAAGCCTCAAATCATGCTTTGGGGCTTTGTTTGCCAGTAATGGAAATTTCGTCTTATGTATCGTCTTTGCACTCAAAATGGATGATTATCTTATGTAATTAGCACAATCATCCTCACACTATTTTTTCCCATCTTCAGGGCAACAGCATCTTCATTTGGGCGATGCTGTGATTTTTGTCTATATTTCACTTATCCACCACAAACCTATCACCTTGTATGAGCAGCCTACTTGTTAATTACTCAGTCGATATTAGCCTTCCGGAATGGCTCAAGAAATGTTTACGAGAAGTATCAACAACTGGCAATGCCGCGTCCCATGACCGAACGCATAACGATCTGATTTTGATTGCTCGTGCCTTTGAATTTGCCTATCAATTGCATCAGGGTCAGTATCGCAAATCTGGAGAAGCTTACATTGCCCATCCAGTAGCTGTTGCCGGCTTGCTGCGGGATTTGGGAGGCAGTGCTGCTATGATAGCAGCTGGATTTCTTCATGATGTAGTTGAAGATACAGAAGTTACAATTGAAGAAATAGAAGAACATTTTGGGGCAGAAGTGCGCCAGTTGGTAGAAGGTGTCACCAAGCTGTCTAAAATTAATTTCACCAGCAAAACTGAAAGCCAAGCGGAAAATTTCCGGCGAATGTTTTTGGCAATGGCGCAGGATATTCGGGTAATTGTGGTGAAATTGGCAGACCGTTTGCATAATATGCGAACCTTGCAGTATATGTCAGAAGCTAGTCGTCGCCGTAGCGCCCAGGAAACACGAGATATCTTTGCGCCTTTAGCTAATCGTTTGGGTATTTGGCGAATTAAATGGGAATTGGAAGATTTGGCATTTAAATATTTGGACCCTGATGCTTACCGGGAAATGCAGCAGCACGTTTCCGAAAAACGGACAGCACGGGAAGAAAAGTTGGCTAAAGCTACGGAAGTGCTGCGGGAGAGAATGCAACAGGCAGGTATTCAATGTTTGGATGTCAGCGGTCGCCCTAAACATCTTTATAGCATTTATCAAAAAATGCAGCGACAACAAAAAGAATTTAATGAAATTTACGATTTGGCGGCACTGCGAATCATTGTCCAAACGAATGAAGAATGCTATCGGGCTTTGGCTGTGGTTCATGATGCCTTTCGTCCCATTCCTGGCAGATTTAAAGATTACATCGGCTTGCCAAAACCCAACCGTTACCAATCCTTGCATACTGGGGTAATTGGTTTGACTGGTCGCCCTTTGGAAGTGCAAATTCGGACAATGGAAATGCATCATGTTGCTGAGTACGGCATTGCTGCCCATTGGAAGTATAAAGAAACCGGCGGTTCTACGAGTCAATTAACGGGAACAGATGAAAAATTTACTTGGTTGCGGCAACTATTGGATTGGCAAAGTGATTTAAAAGATGCTCAAGAATACTTAGATAGTGTTAAAGACAATTTATTTGAAGATGATGTTTATGTCTTCACCCCAAAGGGGGATGTCGTACCTCTAAGTCCCGGATCTACGAGTATAGATTTTGCTTATCGAATTCATACAGAAGTGGGGAATCATTGTGCAGGGGCGCGGGTAAATGGGCGCATAGTGCCGTTATCAACGCGACTACAAAATGGTGATATTGTTGATGTTATTACTCAAAAGAATAGCCATCCCAGTTTGGACTGGTTAAATTTTGTCAGGACTTCTGCCGCGAAATATCGCATTAAACAATGGTACAAGCGATCACGCCGGGAAGAAAATGTGGGACGGGGACGAGAATTATTAGAAAAAGAACTCGGTAAAACAGGTTTTGATCACTTGCTAAAATCAGACGCAATGCATACTGTGGCTGAAAAGTGCAATTATCACAGTGTGGAAGATTTATTAGCAGGTTTAGGTTATGGAGAAATTACTTTAAATTTGGTGCTAAATCGCTGGCGAGAAGTGGTGAAAGCACAACAACCTGTGGCTGATGTCATCCCATTTATACCAAAGGATTCTACATCAAAAACTGCACCAACTACTTCCCGTGCTAGTGATTCACCTATTATCGGTGTCGAAGGATTGGTTTATCATCTGGCTGGATGTTGTACACCGATTCCTGGTGAAGCGATTATTGGTGTGGTGACAAGAGGAAGAGGTATATCTATTCATCGCCAAGGATGTCATAATGTAGACCATGTAGAGTGTGAGCGTCTAGTTCCAGTCAAATGGAACACAGCCATAGAACATAGCGGTCGTCCTCATACTTACCCGGTAGATATTCAAATTGAAACTCTTGATCGAGTGGGAATATTAAAGGATATTTTATCCCGGTTGAGTGACCAAGGTATAAATGTGCGTCACGCTAACGTCAAAACTGCTTTAGGACAACCTGCACTCATGGATTTGGGAATTGATATCCGCGATCGCACTCAATTAGAACACTTGTTTGTACAGATTAAAAAAATGAGCGATATTCTCAATATTCGTCGCGTTGGTCAAGCTGAAGAGTCCCAGGTCTAGAATCACGTCTAGGGTTGAGAGTCTAGGGTGTAGGGGCAAAATGCTGCTCTGCTTTATTTGTTAAAAGCCCTGCGCCCTAAATTTATAAATAATTGATCAATAATCAATTTACATAACTATTACAAGGCTGTTACTGCTAACCGCTGACTGCTGCGTTATTATTTAGAAGTATAACAATCGCTAGAGATTTGGTCTATCACCTGAATCCGACCTCTAATAACGCGACGTAATAATCTGTTGAGTGCTTCTTCTTCTTCCTCATCTATAAACTCATCTAAAATAGCTGCCATGAGTCCATAGCGATCTGCTAAAGTCAAAACTCCGCTATCAGCAGAAGTAGCGATGATTTCTGAAACTGCACCGGGAAGAATTTGGATATAGCGCATGGGGATTGTCCTTGAACTTCATCATCTTAATATCCCTCGAAATCTATATCCAGGGAGTGATTGACTCAATATATTGATTGTGAAAAATATCAACTGTTTAGGTGACAGTAAAGGCAGTAAATTAGTGACACAAATCACAAATTTTTGACACTCCCTGATCTAACGCTACTCTCACCGCAGGCATCGCACAAACCTTGAACTGTCACCTGATATGTTTGCCCACGTAAGCCAGGACGTAGACTTCCCATTTCTATACTGCGAAAAGTCTCCCAGGCTATATCTTCAATTGCACCACATTGATGACAGCAGAAATGATGATGGGGTTGAACATTCGCATCATAGCGAGAAACCCCTTCTTCTAATAAGACTTCTCTTACCAGTCCCACTTCTCTGAGGGCTTGCAGAGAACTGTAAATCGTTGCCTGAGAAGAGACAGGAAAATCTTTATTTAAATCGGTCAGGATTTGCTCAACGGTTGGGTGATCTGTGCGTGATAACAAATTTGCATAGACCGCAAATCGCTGAGGAGTCACTCTTAAACCCTTAGATTTTAAGGTTTGAATAATTGCGTTTGCTTGTTCTTGCATGATGTCGTGTTTCTAGAGTTTTTTACTCTGATTATAGTCTACCACATTCAGGAATTAATAATTTATTTACTTTATTTAGTAAAATGAGTATTTATAACTATTGAATATTTCCTAAATCAGAATTATTCTGAGATGTGTCAACGCAAAGCAAACATACAGCAGATTCCATTGCGATGAGGTACAAAACATAATCATGAAAATCTTGTGGGGTTGGCATCTTGCCCGCTAATAGCGTACCTCATTACACCGAAAAGTGCTGTAATTTCACAGATTCAAAAATTAAGAGGTCAATATGGCTGTGATCGAAACCGTTCCCAATGTTGTCTTTAAAACCCGTGTCCGTGACGAATCCATCGGTGGACAAAACCCCTTCCGTTGGCAAGACCGCACCACTGAAGAATTGTTTGCTGGCAAGCGTGTAGTTGTATTTTCATTACCTGGAGCTTTTACACCTACCTGTTCCACTTCACACCTACCTCGTTATGAAGAACTCTACCAAGAATTTAAAACCTTGGGAGTTGATGCAGTAATTTGTATATCTGTAAATGATGCCTTTGTGATGTTTCAATGGGGTAAACAACAAGGCGCTCAAAACGTCTTCTTGCTCCCCGATGGCAATGGCGAGTTTACTCGTAAAATGGGGATGTTAGTTGAAAAATCTAACCTGGGCTTTGGAATGCGTTCTTGGCGCTACTCAATGGTAGTCAATGACCGCACAATTGAAAAGATGTTTATTGAGCCAGGTTTCGATGACAACTGCCCCACTGATCCCTTTGAAGTATCAGATGCAGACACCATGTTAAATTATCTGAAAAGTGTGAAATAGGGAATAGGCAATAGGCAATGGGGAACAGGGAATAATTGAATAAATAATTAATTGTCTCCTTGTCTTCCCAACTCCTTCATCCTGATCCCGATTAATACTATAAGTAATTGAGATTACACAAAATCCCAAATCTAAAATCCAAAATCCAAAATCTAAAATTGATATGACCTACGATTTTGACTTATTTGTAATTGGTGCTGGTTCTGGTGGAATTGCTACTGCTAGACGTGCTGCGGAATATGGAGCTAAGGTAGGAATTGCTGAGTTTGATCGCCTGGGGGGAACTTGCGTTAATCGTGGCTGCGTCCCTAAAAAACTCATGGTTTATGCTTCTCATTTTCCTGAGTTATTTTCTGATGCCCAAGGATATGGCTGGAGTGCTGTCAAAAGTTCTCTGGATTGGGAAAAAATGATCACGGCAGTCAACAATGAAGTAATTCGTTTGAATGGAATTTATCAACGAATGTTGGATAATTCCAAAGTTGAGATATTGCCAGGATATGGAAAATTTGTTGATGCCCATACAATTTTAGTCGGTGATCGCCAAGTCACAGCGGATAAGATACTAATTGCCGTTGGTGGTCATCCTATTAAACCCAAGATTTTAGGCATTGAACACGCCATGACCTCTGATGATATTTTCCATCTCAAAAAACAACCAGAACGCATGGTAATTTTAGGTGGAGGTTATATCGGTTCAGAATTTGCTTCCATTATGAATGGACTGGGAACAGAAGTTACTCAGATAACTCGCGGTGATATGATTTTACGCGGGTTTGATGATGACTTGCGAACAGAAATTCAGCAAGGAATGACTAACCACGGGATTAAAATTCTCAATCAAGTCCAACTGATTGCCATTGAAAAAGAAGCAGAAAAAATCAAAGTAACAGTTCGCAAAGATGGTGACGGGGAAGATACAGTTGTTGTTGATGTTGTCAGTTTAGCTGCCCTAGGACGCAAACCGAATACACAAAACTTAGGTTTAGAAAATACCCAAGTTAAGCTTCATCAGGGAGCAGTTGTTGTTGATAAATATAGTCGCACAGATGAGGAGAATATCTATGCGGTGGGAGATTGTACCAACAATATTAACCTCACTCCTGTAGCGATAAATGAAGGTCGCGCCTTTGCTGATACGGTATTTGGTGGTAAGTCTCGCACCATGAGTTATGAAAATGTTCCCACTGCAATTTTTACTACACCAGAAGCAGCTACTGTGGGTTTGACTGAAGCTGAAGCCAGAGAAAAATATGGTGATGCCGTGAAAATTTATCGCAGTCGCTTCCGTCCTATGTATTACACCTTAGCCGGTAAAGAAGAAAAAACCATGATGAAACTGGTGGTTGACCAGAATAGTGATCAGGTACTAGGGGCGCAGATGGTAGGAACAAATGCAGCGGAAATTATTCAAGGAATTGCGATCGCCATTAAAATGGGTGCAACCAAAGCTAATTTTGATGCTACCGTAGGTATCCATCCTAGTTCGGCTGAAGAGTTCGTCACCATGCGGTAATGAAGTACGCGTGCAGAATAAATTGTACATTTAGGAGAGGGAACAGATCAGCACTAGAGGGATTTTTATTTGTTCCAAAAATATGCAATTAATTTTGCTCAGGTAAGTAGGTGAACAGAAAAAACCGAAATATGTCATGAACAGTAAAACATCCCAAAACCTCTTCTGTGTTCCCCGTTCCCTGTTAACAGTTCCTTTGTCATAACGACAATTTTTAACGCCTACTTATTTAGTTATCAGTTATCAGTTCAAATTTTTTACTGCTTACGGTTAAATATCGTTGTTTTGAGGATTGAAACAGAATTTTTCCTATTGCGTCTGTATCAGAATAGATAATGTTAAGTAGAAAAGCTAGAAAAAACAGAAGTATGTATCAAACAGTAATTAGTGATCAACAGTTATTATAAATTTGCTAATTTACAGTCAGCATACCGTATAATACCTTAAATAAAGGTAATTTTTCGCTACTAACCCGGTAACTGGTAACTGATCACATGGTCGTCTATCCACACCAGAAAAAATCCCAGAATAGATACCGACAGAATGAGAATGACTGGCGGTTATTTTTGCGTCTAGTACCCTATGCCCGTCGTCATGGGCGGTTACTGGCGCTATCAATGTTGTTACTCGTACCCATTGCCATTGCTAACTCCATCCAACCGTTATTAATTGGACAGGCTATATCTCTAATTCGTCAAGAACCAAGTACCTACGAATTTCTCAAAAATCGCTCCCTATGGGAAGGGTTAAGCATCCTCCAAGGATTATTCCTAGCTACCATTATTGTCAGACTTTCACTAACAGGCTTACAGGGTTATATCGTCCAAAAATTAGGGCAAAAAATTACCGCAGCCATTCGTGAAGATTTATTTCACCATGTGACATCTTTAGCAGTGCGTTTTTTTGACCGCACACCCGTAGGTAAACTGATTACCAGACTCATCAACGATGTCGAAAGTTTAGGAGATGTCTTTGCTACCGGGGCAATTGGTATTGTTTCCGATTTATTTTCTATGTTGGTGATTATTGGTTTGATGCTTTCTATCCAGTGGCAACTGGCCTGCTTACTGTTATTAATTCTATTCCCAATCACCTCGTTAATTATTTATTTTCAGCAACAGTATCGCCGTGCTAATTACAAAGCCAGAGAAGAACTATCAAGGCTAAACTCTCAGTTACAAGAAAATATTGTTGGCATTAACGTAGTACAGTTATTTCGTCGAGAAAGATTCAATGCCGAATTATTTCGAGCTACGAATAGCCAATATGTCAAGGAAGTTGATACTACTATTTGGTATGATTCCGCCGTCTCTGCAACCTTAGAATGGATTAGTCTGATTGCCATTGCTGGGGTGTTGTGGGTTGGTGGTTGGTTGCTATTAGGGCAAAATATCACGTTTGGGATTTTATCGTCATTTATTTTATATGCCCAGCAATTATTTGATCCGCTGCGAAATTTTGCTGAGAAATTCACTGTTATTCAAGCAGGGTTTACTGCCATCGAAAGAGTCAACGATATTTTAAATGAACCCATAGAAATCAAAGACCAAATCAATCCCCGATTCTCAATATTAGATACCCAATTTGGTTATATAGATGAGATAATTAGAGATTTAGAAACACAAAATTTTCCGGCTACATCGGAATTGGGAGAAATCCGATTTGAAAACGTTTGGTTTGCTTACAAAGATGATGATCATGTAATTAAAAATTTAGACTTTACTATCCATCCTGGGGAAAAAATTGCTTTAGTCGGGCCTACAGGTGCGGGCAAAAGTTCTATCATCCGGCTTTTATGTCGTCTTTATGAACCAACTCAAGGACGCATTTTGATTGATGGTGTAGATATCCGAGAGATACCACAAGCAGAATTAAGGCGTTATATGGCAGTCATTTTACAAGAAGCCTTCTTGTTTGCTGGAGATGTTAAAAGCAACATTACATTAGGAGATAGCTACACTTTTGCAGAAATTCAACAAGCAGCAGAAAAAACTAATGTAGCTGATTTTATTCATCAATTACCTCAAGGATATGATACCCAGTTACGAGAAAGAGGAACAAATATTTCTAGTGGACAAAAGCAACTTTTAGCCTTTGCTCGTGCTGCTATTCGTAATCCCCAAATTTTAGTTTTAGATGAAGCTACTGCTAGTTTAGATGTGGGAACAGAAGCGTTAATTCAACAGGCTTTAAATCAGCTTTTAATCAAACGAACTGCAATTATTATTGCTCATCGCTTGTCAACAATTCGCAATGTAGATCGGATTTTTGTCTTAAAACGGGGAGAATTAATTGAACAGGGAAGTCATGAACAACTTCTAGAACAAGGTGGACTTTATGCCACTTTGCATAATCTGCAAATGTTGGGAACTTAGCAAATTGGGTTTGATATGTAAGCATTCAGCATTTAGCTATCAGCCAGCTATGCCCGCAGGGCTTCACAGCTAATAACATCAAGAGCAAAGATTTAGAAGCATTAATTTTAGCAAAGTTACACGCTCCTCTTTTGTTCTCATTCTTTGTATTTCAGCCTTCAAGGCTGATAGCTTACGGCTGAATACTTACGCTGAATACTTACTTTGATATGACAGCAAACTTCCCTAAAAAATTATGCAACCAGATTCAGCAGACCTAATTTTGATTGTGGATGATAATCCAGATAATTTAAGAGTTCTGTTTACCTTCTTAAGCGAATCTGGATTTAGAGTTTTGGTGGCTAAAAATGGTCAAGATGCTTTAAATAAAATAGAGTACATTACTCCACATTTAATTCTATTGGATGTAATGATGCCTATCATTGATGGCTTTGAGGTTTGTCGTCTCTTGAAAGTTAATTCAAAATTTAAAGAAATTCCTATCATCTTTATGACTGCTTTGAATGACACAGAACATAAAGTTACAGGATTGAATTTAGGAGCAGTGGATTATATTACAAAACCCTTTCATCAGAAAGAAGTTTTAAGTCGGATCAAGTTGCATTTAAAGTTAAGTCATTTAACTCGTTCTCTACAAGAAAAAAATCAACAACTTGCTCAAGAAATTGTAGCTCGTCAACTAGCAGAAGCAGAGTTAAAAAAACTCAATCATGACTTAGAAAAAAGAGTAATTGATCGGACTCAGGAATTAACTTTAGCATTAAATGAACTTCAGGAGCGAGAAGAAAAACTCATCTATACAGCCTTTCATGATTCGGTAACAGAAGTATTTAATCGTGCTTGGTTAATGCAACATTTATCAGTTATGTTTGCACAGCATGAGCCACAAAAAGATTATGCAATTTTATTTCTTGATTTAGATAATTTTAAAAATGTCAATGATCGTCTTGGGCATAGTATTGGTGACAAATTACTGAATACAGTTACAGATAGGCTACATCAATGCCTAAAAGGACAGGGAGAAATAGTCCGTTTAGGAGGAGATGAATTTTTAATTCTCTTGCCAAAGAATAATGGTATGGAATCTATAGAAGCAATTGCTAAATGTATGCTGAAAAGATTGCATATACCCTTCCAAATAGATGGATACCAAGTTTATATTGGTGTCAGTATTGGTATTTTACCATCTACTCTCAATTATCATAAACCTACTGATATTCTTAGAGATGCAGATGCTGCAATGTATGAAGCTAAACGTTGTGGAAAAGGCTGTTATGTCTTATTTACTCCAGAAATGCAAGCTCGTACCTTGGAACGTATTCAGTTAGAAAGTGACCTACATCACAGCATAGAAAAAGATGAATTTTGCCTGCACTATCAACCCATATTTTGTTTAACTTCTCAAAAATTAGTTGGTTTTGAAGCCTTAATTCGTTGGATACATCCGACACAAGGATTACTATTACCAGCAAAATTTATTACCCTGGCAGAAGAAATTGGTATAATTCAAAATTTAGATTTATTATCATTACAATTAGCTTGCCAACAAATTAGTCAGTGGCAAAAAAATTTTTCACTCGGTAATTCTATTATAGTGAATATAAATTTATCTTCTGTGCAAATTCAAGAACTAGAATTAGGAGGAAAAATAGAATATCTTGTTAATAAAAGTCTAATATCACCAAGGATGATTAAATTAGAAGTAACAGAAAGTTCTTTGCTGCAAGAGTTTAGTAGTGCTACTCAAGTTTTAGCAAAAATTAATGCTTTAGGTATTAGACTTTGCATAGATGATTTTGGGACTGGATACTCTTCCTTTAGTCAATTACATAGATTTACCGTCAGTACAATGAAGATTGACCGTGCTTTTATTGAGCGTCTAGATTCTGGTATGGAAGGGATAGAAATTGTCAAGACTATGATTTCCTTTGCCAAGTGTTTGGGAATGGAGGTCGTAGCTGAAGGTATTGAAACCCCAACACAATTAGAAAAATTAAAAGAGTTAGGTTGTGAATTTGGGCAAGGTTATTTATTAAGTACCTAAGCAAAATTAATTTTATATTCCTTTCCAAATTCTCGAATGATTTTTTCAACATA
>NZ_LUFH02000086.1 GCF_001586785.1 Sphaerospermopsis aphanizomenoides BCCUSP55 | reverse complement strand
CACCCCATACCCTACACCCTACACCCCACACCCCACACCCTCGACCCTATTGCGATCGCCCCCCTGAATTAGCTACAATCTTTAGTCTTTGGGATATAAGCAAAGTCGCTCAAGGTCAAGCTACACTTTTGTAAGCTATCCTGCTGACACCCAAGTTAATGAAACTTAATAGTAGAAAAGAAAAACAATGGCGAAACGAGTGCAGTTAGTATTAACAAAAGATGTGAGTAAGCTGGGAAAATCCGGCGACTTAGTGGATGTAGCACCAGGTTATGCTCGTAACTATCTAATTCCCCAGAGTCTAGCTACTCATGCTACTCCTGGTATTCTCAGACAAGTAGAACGTCGTCGTGAACAAGAACGTCAACGGCAACTAGAACTCAAACAACAAGCACTAGAACAAAAAGCAGCCCTAGAAAAAGTTGCTAAATTGACAATTGCCAAGCCAGTGGGTGAAAACGAAGCTATTTTCGGTACAGTCACTACCCAAGATGTAGCAGAAGCAATTCAAGCAGCTACCAGTCAAGAAATTGATAAACGTGGTATCACTATTCCTGATATTAACCACCTGGGTACATACAAAGCGGAAATTAAGCTGCATTCAGAAGTAACAGCAGAAATTAATATCGAAGTTGTTGCCAGCTAAAGAGTGCTGAGTGCTGAGTGCTGAGTGTTTGACATGGACAATTGATAATTAATTGAAAATTGAAAATTGGTTAATTTGGTTTCAAACCTCTGTTTTTAAAGAAAAAGGTCAAGAAAAACCTTTACTTATTTTCAATCCTCTGCCTTTTAGGTAGAAATAATTTTCCATTGTCAATTGTACATTGTCAATTATTGAAAACCTGCTTACCAATCCAAAATCGCTTATGGCTGAAGAACTGAGCTTTCAAGGTGATGGTAGCAACCGACTACCACCCCAAAATATTGAAGTAGAAGAGGCGATTTTGGGTGGTATTTTACTAGATCCAGAAGCCATAGGTCGTGTGCGCGATCGCCTCGTTCCTGAAGCTTTTTATATTAATGCCCATAGAGAAATCTATCAAGCAGCTTTAACTCTCCACGCTCAAAATAAACCTACAGATTTACTTTCCGTCACCAGTTGGCTAACTGACAACGACAAACTAACTCGCATTGGTGGCAGAAATAAATTAGCCACTTTGGTAGACCGGACAGTATCAGCAGTTAATATTGATGCCTTAGCAGGGTTAGTGATGGAAAAACACCTGCGACGGCAATTAATTAAAGCTGGTAATGAAATTGTCCAACTAGGTTACGAAACAGAAACCGAATTACCTATAGTTCTTGATCAAGCAGAACAGAAAGTTTTTAGTGTCACTCAAGAAAAACCCCAATCAGGTTTAGTTCACATTTCTGATACCTTAATTAATGCCTTTCAAGAAGTCGAAAAACGACATGAAGGTATCGCTTTACCTGGTATTCCCTGCGGTTTTTATGATTTAGATGCTATGACAACTGGTTTTCAGCGTTCTGATTTAATTATCGTCGCTGCTAGACCGGCAATGGGGAAATGCCTAAGTTATGACTCAGAAATAGTCCTAGCTAATGGGCAAATTACCACAATAGAAGAATTATACAACCAGCGTCAAGGCTCTTTATTGACGTTAAACGACGATTGGAAATTTACCTTTACCCAACCATCTGCATTTGTGGATGACGGTATCAAACCTGTTTTCCGTGTCAAAACTCGCTTGGGTAGGTCGATTGAAACTACCATTACCCATCCATATTTAACTATTAACGGCTGGCAAAGGCTAGAAAATCTGAAAGTTGGTGATAAAATCGCTGTACCTAGAAAAATAGATGTCTTTGGTACACAAACTCTCCGGGAGTGTGAAGTCAAGTTATTAGCTTATTTGATTGGTGATGGTGGTTTGACCAATAGCAACCCAAGATTTACAAATAGCAACCCATTACTACAAGCAGATTTTTCTCAAGCTATTACTGACTTTGGTGGTGAAGAATTAGAATTATGGGGTAAGAATGCTCATGCTAAAACCATCCCATCCATCATTTTTAAATTAGAGCGATCGCAAATGTCTTTATTCCTTAACCGTCTATTTGCCACAGATGGTTGGGCTACATTACTTACTAGTGGACAATCACAGTTAGGCTATGCAACAGTCAGCGAGAAACTAGCAAGACAGATTCAACACCTATTATTAAGATTTGGCATTATTTCTACCTTAAAAAACCGCTCTGTCAAATATGAAAATACTCGCCGACCTGCTTGGCAATTAGATATTACAGATGCCTTGTCTATTAAGACTTTTATTTCAGAAATTGGCATCTTTGGCAAAGAAGAGGCATTAGCAAAGGTTACAGCAGCAATATCTGAAAAACGATATCAAACTAATCGTGACCTCATTCCTGTAGAAATTTGGGAACAAATAGCCGCAGCTAAAGGCAATGAATCTTGGAGTAGTTTAGCCTATCGTGCGGGAATTAAAGGCTATAGCAATATCCATGCTGGTAAACGCTCTTTAAGCAGAGAAAGATTGTGGATTTTAGCTACTGCTTTAGATAATTTACCACTTCAGCAGTTAGCAAACAGTGATATCTATTGGGATGAAATCGTTACTATTGAGGCAGTAGGTAATAAGCAAGTCTATGATTTAACTATTCCAGAAACACACAATTTTGTTGCTAATGATATTTGTGTACACAATACAGCCTTTTGCCTTAACCTAGCTCATAATATTGCTGCTGGTTATAAATTACCAGTTGCAGTTTTCAGCTTAGAAATGTCCAAAGAACAACTGGTACAGCGACTATTAGCTAGTGAAGCACAAATTGAAAGTAGTTATTTGCGGACTGGACGTATTAGTCAAACCCAATGGGAACCTTTAAGTCGGGCAATTGGTATGCTTTCCGAAATGCCAATTTTTATTGATGACACTCCAAATATTACAGTTACACAAATGCGGAGTCAAGCGCGACGACTCCAAGCGGAACAAAATGCAGAATTGGGATTAATTGTCATAGATTATTTGCAATTAATGGAAGGAGCAGGTGATAATCGCGTTCAGGAATTGTCGAGAATTACCCGTTCTTTGAAAGGTTTAGCGCGGGAATTATCCGTTCCAGTAATTGCTTTATCTCAGTTAAGTCGAGGAGTAGAAGCAAGGACTAATAAGCGTCCAATGTTATCAGATTTAAGAGAATCGGGATCGATCGAACAAGATGCGGATTTAGTAATTATGCTTTACCGTGATGAATATTATTCACCAGATACTCCAGACCGGGGAATAGCAGAAGTCATAGTAGCTAAACATCGTAATGGACCAACAGGCACAGTTAAACTTTTATTTGATCCGCAATTTACAAAGTTTAAAAACTTAGCTAGACCTAATAATTATTGATGGTAATGGGTGGTTGGTGATTGTTTTTCCTATTACCTATTACCCATTACCAAGTTTTACTTAATCTCCAACAATTCCACATCAAAAATGAGAGTTGAGTAGGGTGGAATCACACCACCAGCACCACGCGCACCATAACCCAACTCAGAGGGAATAATTAACCGACGGCGATCGCCCACTTTCATTGTACTCAGTCCTTCATCCCAACCTTTGATTACCTGTCCGACACCAATTTTGAAACTGAAGGGTTGACCACGATCACGTGAACTATCAAACTTAGTACCATCTTCTAAAGTACCAGTATAGTGAACCACAACCATTTGTCCCGGTTGAGGAGTAGTTGTACCATCCCCCTTTGCTAATTCAACGTATTTTAGTCCAGAAGGGGTAGTGACGACATTCGCATCAGACATATCATTGCTCGCTACTAGAGTATTTTTTTCTTCAGTGACAACAGTGGCTACTGGTTGTGTTTCGGTTAATTTAACAGCAATGGCGGTATCCTGTTTACCACCCATTTGTGCTAATACTAAAGCCGCAACACACACCAGCATGAACACCACGCTGAGTAAAATTCCTTTCAAAATTAGCCCTCCCTATATAGGTAGTTTAGTAATCAGATTACCAACAGGACAAAACTCAGTTTAAATCACAATAGGTATCCTAACGCCAAAGCTTATTTTCCAAATCACGCACTTGACGCTCTAACCGGTCAATTCTCCCCCGCAATTCATCCACTTCTGACTGACGAGCAACCCCCAAGTCCTGCATCATATTTCGCATTTGTCGTTGCATTTGCCCTTCCCAGTTACCTTGCTCAGACTTGAGTTGCTGTACAATATCATCCATTACTGCTTTTGCTTGCTCAGGATTGAGCTTACCATCCTTCACAAGTTCATCGCTGACTTCCCGTAGTTTTTCTGCTACCAAAGATGTTGTCCCAATACCCAGCATCATTAGCTGTTCCAACCAGTTGTTGCTGTCCATAGTCTCTTCCCAATTTTTTGATTCTAACTAGCGAACCTTTGTACCTGAACCTGACTAAGTAAGAGTATGATGAACGCCAGTAATTCTAGCTTACAGATATTTTTTGACCACAACTAGGGTATAGGGTGTGGGGTGTAGGGTGTGGGGTGTAGGGTGTAGAGTTTTTGCAGTTTTAGTATAGATGCGGGAATCATTACTAATCAATTGGCTGTATGTGTACCAACTAAAATTTCAAATTTTTGTTATTTAGATGACGAAGTAATAATTCTTAAATGTACACTACTAGACATCAAAATCTTTTCTTTTTATTTCATAATATTTAAAGAAAGCAAGGGTAGATAGATTATTATATGCCCTTTCTTGTTCTTTACTAATTCTAAAAGTTCTGCTTTTAGTTTTTTGACAATTTACAAAAATTTACGTAACCTAAAAAATAGGTCTAGTAAATCAAGTCTCGAACAGCAATTTAGTTTAGCTACATAAAGAATTGCTGTTGCAGACTGTTGTCATAAGCATAGGAATTGACCGCAAACCATTCGCTACAAATTGCCGCCAAACGTATTATTTAGCGACATCACTTTTACACCCATTCGTCCCAATTCTGTGAAGTATGAACGCTGATAATTAATGAAATTCCCAATGGGGATGGTTTTTGAGATTGATATCTAGCAACAGCTAAGGTGATTAGGAAATCAACAGATGATCAAACCTTGACAGCAAAAGTCTTTTAACTCTTTCACCTGTCACCTGTCACCTGCTATAACAGCCTCTTAGTTAAAACTGTTAAACCAGAAACTAAAATCCCAAGTTGTTATGTACAGAGATTGAGCAAATATGGAAATTTTTCACAGGAGTAGTAAATACAGCATACTGCACATAAATTAAGAATTACATTTGATTTACAAATCTATGCACCAACAGAGTTTTACTGCTGACCATTGCTGTAAGTTTAGGAGAATATAATGCTAGAGTCTTTAACGTCGCTGAACGATCATAATTTACCATATCCAGATCCACTGCACCCCATCGTGGTTCACTTCGTAATTGCGATGGTATTGTTTGCATTTTTCTGTGATTTAATTGGGTTTTTAACAGGTAAAACTCGCTTCTTTGAAGTAGGTTGGTGGAATTTATTTATAGCGACAATTGCTATTTTTGTTGCTATTATTTTCGGTCAATTTGAAGCAGGTTTAGCCAAACCTTACAACCTGGTCAAATCAATATTAAATTACCACACCTTAATCGGGTGGTCACTGTCAGGAATTCTTGCTGCAATAACAGCTTGGCGTTATGTACTTCGCAGTCGTGACCCGCAAAGATTACCAATTCATTATTTAGCAGTTGGGTTACTTTTAACCATTCTGGTTGGTTTTCAAGTATATCTTGGTGATGAATTGGTGTGGGTTTATGGAATACACACAGTACCAGTTGTGGAAGCCGTAAAGGATGGAATTTTACCATGAACTCAGAATTAATTGATCAAGTCAGCGCCCAGATGGGAGCAAACGGATTACCTTACACCATTCCTATTCATCCTAACTTAGTTCACCTGACTTTGGGATTATTCATCATTGGTATTATCTTTGATATCGCTGGTGTACTTTTCCCCTTAGAAAAATGGTTGTTTAAATCTTTGGGTTTAACTGTTGAACGCGCCCAATTATTTGAAGTTGGTTGGTACAACATGGTAGCTGCTGCCGTGATTACATTTTTCACAGTTGCGGCTGGTTTTTATGAAATGTTGTTAGCAACTCCACCAGCAAACTTAAAAAGTTCTTGGGGTTTGCAAGCAATGGAAACCATGATGTGGCATGGTGTGGGCGGAGTTTTCCTACTAGCTTTAATGATTGCCATGACATTTTGGAGAGGATGGCAACGTTATATTTCCTGCAAAGATTCAGACTTACAAGTGCGCTGGAGTTATATATTTGCTGGAATTTCCATCATGGTTTTAATGTATTTACACGGAACCTTAGGAGCGCAATTAGCAGCTGAATTTGGTGTACATAACACAGCCGATAACTTGTTGAGAATGGGAGAAGACATAAATCAGGTACTGGGTAATTAATTCGTAATTCGTAATTCGTAATTCGTAATTTAGAAAGTCCAGTTACCAATTACCAATCATCAATTACCAATCACCAATTACCCATTACCACTGACAACTGACAACTGACAACTGACAACTGACCAAGTTATGAACATCCGGCTAATTTTAAATCTTTTGACATTGATGACGGGGGGGCTTGTCGTCACAATTACGAGTATTTTCATCGGTAAACAGGCTTATTTCTGGCTTCCCCCTCAAGCTGCGGCTGAATCACATTTGATTGATGATTTGTTTAGCTTTTTGGTGACAATTGGTGCTTTTATCTTTTTGGGTGTCACCGGCGTTATTTTGTATTCTCTTACCTTCCATCGCGCCAAAAATTACGATATGAGTGATGGACCACACATTGAAGGGAACATCACCTTAGAAGTTGTTTGGACTGCTATTCCTGTGATGTTGGTATTGTGGATTGCAAGTTACAGTTATCAAGTGTATGAACAAATGGGAATTCAAGGACCATCTCATTTACTACACTTACATAACCCCATTCACATCCAAACTGCTTTTGCAGAAGAGAAAGAAACACCAGCAGAAACTGTGAGCGAACCTTTAGAAAAAATTGACGTATTAGCTAAACAGTGGGCGTGGGTTTTCCATTATCCAGAACAGGGAATTACAAGTACAGAATTGCATTTACCGAGCGATCGCCGCGTGCGTTTAGCCCTACAATCAGAAGACGTACTTCACGGCTTTTATATTCCCGCATTTCGCCTCAAACAAGATATCGTTCCCGGTAAAACCATAGACTTTGAATTTACCCCCATCCGCCCAGGTAAATATAGCCTCACCGACTCCCAATATAGCGGTACATACTTTGCTACTATGCAAGCCAACGTGATAGTAGAAAGCCCAGAAGAATATCACGCATGGTTAGAAAAAACCGTTGGTCGCATCCCCACCCCTGCTAAAAACCAAGCCGCTACAGAATACGCCCAAACCCACAACGAAAACATACAACTAGGTTGGGAAACAGTCAAACCTGCTGCACCTCCAGTAGTTAACTTTGCAGGTTAGAAGTTAGGAAGTAAGAAATGAACCACGAAGACACGAAGGACACGAAGAGAAGAAATTTTTAGAGAGATTTTTCGTTGTTTTTGATGGTTAATTAATTCTTCCTTTCTTCCTTTAAGACTTTGCGTGATCCTTCCAAATTTGGAATCTAACCAATGACAAACATCTCTCTTGATCTTAGTGGTGAATCACATCATCACTCCACACCAACCAACTGGAAAACATATTTCACTTTCAGCACAGACCACAAAGTAATAGGTATTCAATACCTCGTTACATCGTTTATTTTCTTCCTTGTTGGTGGTATATTCGCCATGATTTTGCGGGGCGAACTTGTCACCCCCGAATCTGATTTAATTGACCGTACCGTTTATAACGGAATGTTCACCATGCACGGAACAGTTATGTTGTTCCTGTGGACATTTCCCTCTCTTGTTGGTTTAGCTAACTATCTCGTACCCATTATGATTGGGGCGCGAGATATGGCATTTCCTCGCCTGAATGCTGCTGCTTTTTGGATGGTTCCTGTAGTGGGAATTCTCCTGATGTCCAGCTTTTTTGTACCTGGTGGACCAGCCCAAGCTGGTTGGTGGGCTTATCCTCCCGTCAGTTTACAAAATCCCACAGGTCACTTAATTAATGGACAAGTTCTCTGGTTATTAGCAGTAGCTACTTCCGGTGTTTCTTCTATCATGGGCGCGGTGAATTTTGTCACCACCATTGTGAAAATGCGTGCGCCGGGAATGGGCTTTTTTAGAATGCCCTTATTTGTCTGGGCAGTATTGAGCGCCCAAATTATTCAATTATTTGGACTTCCTGCTTTAACTGCTGGTGCAGTCATGTTGCTGTTTGACTTAACAGTTGGAACTGCTTTTTTTGACCCCAGCAAAGGTGGAAACCCAGTAATGTTTCAACATTATTTCTGGTTTTATTCCCACCCTGCGGTTTATGTCATCATTCTTCCCATCTTCGGGATTTTCTCAGAAATATTCCCTGTTTATTCCCGCAAACCTTTATTTGGTTATAAAGTAGTTGCAATTTCTTCGATGTTAATTGCTGTGGTGAGTGCCATTGTTTGGGTACACCATATGTATGTGAGTGGAACTCCTGGCTGGATGCGGTTACTGTTCATGGTGACAACCATGTTTGTATCTGTACCAACAGGAATTAAAGTATTCGCTTGGGTGGCAACAATCTGGGGTGGAAAAATCAGACTAACTACACCAATGCTGTTCGCTTTGGGTGGTTTAGTGATGTTTGTTTTTGCTGGTATTACAGGAATTATGCTTTCTTCTGTACCAGTAGACGTTCACGTTAATAACACCTATTTTGTAGTCGGACATTTCCATTATGTTCTTTACGGAACAGTGACAATGGGAATGTATGCAGCCATCTATCATTGGTTTCCCAAAATGACCGGGCGGATGTTTAATGACGGTTGGGGACAAATTCATTTTTGGTTAGCATTCATTGGTACTAACCTCAACTTTTTACCCATGCACCCATTAGGTTTGCAAGGGATGTTACGCCGAGTTGCTTCCTACGCACCAGAATATACATTCTGGAATGTTCTTGCTAGTTTAGGTGCTTTCTTATTAGGAATGTCCACCTTACCCTTCATTTTCAACATCTTAATTTCCTGGATGCAAGGTGAAAAAGCCCCTGATAATCCTTGGCGGGCTATTGGTTTGGAATGGCTAATTTCTTCACCTCCATCTGTAGAGAACTTTGAAGAAATTCCCATCATTATTAGTGAACCCTACGGTTACGGAAAATCAGAACCATTAACAGCTAACCTAGAACCTCACGCAATCAAAGAAGCCGAATAATGCAGAGAAAAAGAAGGACGCAGAAAACCTCTGCGTACCCTCTGCATTTATAGCAGGTGACAGGGAACAGGTGACAGGTGACAGTGCTAAGAGTCTTTTAGTATCTAATTTTTAGGATTAGTTGATGTCCTAAACACCTTATCTGTTTTATAACCCTGCGTTTAAAACTCAAAAGGAGAATTTCACCAATGGATAGTTCTATTAAACCTGAAGAATTACATCATGTAGTCCATGAACATGAACACGACGAAGAAGGCAATAAAATGTTTGGTTTTATTGTCTTTCTGTTATCTGAAAGTGTCATCTTTTTAAGCTTTTTCGCTGGCTATATTATCTACAAAACCACAAATCCTAATTGGCTTCCTGCTGGTGTAGAAGGACTGGAAATAGTAGCACCAACAATTAACACAATTATTCTGGTTTCTAGCAGCTTTGTAATTTACTTTGCTGAAAGATGTTTACAACGTAATAATTTACAAGGATTTCGGCTATATTTGTTAGCTACAATAGCAATGGGTAGCTACTTTTTATTCGGTCAAGCTGTGGAATGGAGTCAATTAGAATTTGGCTTTACTTCCGGTACTTTTGGCGGGATGTTTTACCTATTAACCGGGTTTCACGGTTTGCACGTTTTGACCGGGATTTTGTTACAGTTTATGATTTTGATTCGTTCTTTTATTCCCGGTAATTACGATAATGGTCACTTTGGTGTTAATTCAACTTCGTTGTTTTGGCACTTTGTAGATGTTATTTGGATTATTTTGTTTCTGCTTATTTACGTTTGGCAGTAGGGAGAGAATAAAATTAATTTTTGGTTCGTAGTCGTACTTTATTACATTGCACTGAAGTGCTACTACGAACCTATTTTTATTTCACGCAAAGACGTAATGAAGTAAATAAGTAAAGGTACAAAGGAAGAAAAAGATAAGTTTTTAATGTTAATTTCACGTAAAACCGATTACCCGCCTGGGAATGAATTCCCAGTCTCATAGCGAAAGTCATCTAAAGATGACTATAAATATTTAATATTTTATAGTTTACTTTAGTAAACTTTGGTTATTAGCCATGAAATTCATTTCATGGCGGGTGTGGATGCTAACAGATAAAATATTTGTAGTAAAACTGCTTATTTATCTTGGCTTTCCATCAGAATTTGGGCAAAGTGGTCAATAGGAGATGTAGCGTTATCTCCTATTGTACTTAGTTCTTGTGGTGTGAACTTCTTTTCTGGCCATATTAGAGAAATGCCAGAGATATCAAATAGCTGAGTTTCTGCTAACTTTCTACAAAATTCGTTTTCTGGATCTTGCCCTTCACTAAGCCATTTTACATATTGAGTTACTCCACCTGCCAGTAAATCAGAAAGCTGTAATCCTGCCCAGTCCTTTGAGTTATTTTGACAAGTTTCTTTAACTCCTATAGGTAAAGAGAATTTGCGGCGATCATAACCAAGTTCAATTGGCAAAAGATTGGGGTCAACTAGCGCGTCCCAAATATCGCGGTTTTTTGCCATTTGAGAAGAAGCATCATGAATAAGTGTTATGTCATCATAAATATCTTTTCTCCAGTCTGACATTAGAGCTAACGTACAAGCTACGGCAATATTGAGGTTGTCTTGAGTATTTAATATCTCAGTTCCTACCTTGATGTAACCTACTTTAAAAAAAGCCAACACTTGATTAAGTGATTCAGGATAATTTGCTTGAAAAATAAGCTCAAAAAAGTTATGATAAGATTTTGGAGTGCGGTGCTTCATCATATCTTGAAATCGCTTTAACAAGCTCTCATAAAAATCAATGCCTCCAATACTTGGCAATACGTAATAAAGTAAGTTAGATAATCCAATGTTACCGCCTCTATCATATAGATCGATGCCATCATTATATGCTGCTGGCTCGACTATTATTTCCACCATTTTGGTAACTAGCACATATTTTTTATGTGCAACGAAAAATTTAACCAATTCTGGATTTTTAGCAAGTTCATGGAAAAAGTTCAGCAACATCTTCTGCTGGTAAGGTCGCTTTGATAACTGGGTATATTTCAGTTCTTGAGCTTGAACTTTACTAAAGAAACTTTGCTTGATATCTTTACAGGTTTCTTCTGGACAGTTTAATGATGCTAAAGAAAAAATTGGTTGCTCTAAATCAAGTAAATTTGAACCTGTATATCCGCATTCATCCAAGAAAATAGTAGTCATTGTTTTTATTTTTAGAGTAGATTACCAAATTTTATCAGCTATAAATTTTACTAATGCTGCCGCTTTGAAGGTAGTTTTAGCAGAAATGAAGGAATTATGATACAACGTAGTTTACAACCTTGTAGAAGCAGCATATTGTGTTTACCCTGGGTAAATGGTGAAATGTCAAATCAGAGTTTTCTTCCTCTTCTCAAATCAAAAATTATTAAGCTTAAATAAGCTGCTTATTAATTTTTTATACATAATAAATTTACTGACATAGAAAAGTATTATACTCAAGAATATCAAATCTTGAGCAGGTAATTCAGGCAATGGAATTAATTCTCAATCCTAATGAAATTCTTAAACTAGGCTCACAAGGTAAAAAAGTTGAGCAATTGCAACAAATATTAAAAGCTCTTAACTTCAACCCAGGTACTATAGATGGTGATTTTGGTAATAAGACTTTAGCCGCAGTTAGACAGTTTCAGCAAAAACAGGGGTTGACAGCAGATGGAATTGTTGGTGCAAATACTCAGAGAGCTTTAAATAATGCTATCAAGCAGACAGTAAATAATACTCCTAATAATACTGATGCTAATGCCAATTCTTCTACAAAAAAACCTATTCAAACCTTAAGTACTGGGACTTCTGGCGGTGAATCTGGTAAACTACCAATGGCTGGAGTAGCTCTCATCAAAGAATTTGAAGGTTTATATCTCAAAGCATATCCTGATCCAAAAACTGGTGCTAAACCTATTACTATCGGTTGGGGTTCTACTCGCAAAAAAGATGGCAGTGAGTGGAAATTAGGTGAAACAATTACAAAAGAAGAAGCAGAAGAATTATTAATGATGCAGTTGGAAAACAAATATTTACCACCGCTGCAAAAAATTCCTGTATGGAACGAATTAAATACTAATCAACAAGGTGCGTTATTAAGTTTTGGTTATAATTTAGGTGCTAATTTCTATGGTGCGCCTAACTTCCAAAGTATTACCAGAGTCTTGCAAAATAAGCAGTGGGATCAAATTGAAGAGACGTTTATTAAATATAGAAATCCTGGAAGCAATGTGGAGGCAGGGTTAAGACGGAGAAGATTAGCAGAAGCTAAATTGTTTTTGACACCAGTGAATTAGTGTTACTTCTGTGAGTTGTTGGATAGGGATGAAATTTTTATTTATAACTTATCCAACAATGGTAAAATTCTTTGTAATTCTCCACAGGCTGCTTTGAGAGAAGGAGGAGCATTATTATCTAAAGTACCTTGATAACATTGATTGACTAATTGTTCAACATTGGGTTTACATTCTGACTGCTTTTTCAACTTTGGATATTCTGTTTCCTCATCAACATTGTTACCTTGTAGATAATTTATCCAAGTTTCAATATTCCTTTTAGGGATAAAAACCGCTATAGCTTCATTAGCTTGACGCAATGATTGAGAATTTTCTTTGAGAGTATCATTTAATTGCTGTAATCTTTCTTCTATTGTTTTTTTATCTGCGTCAATTAAAACAATTAACATTCCCGCACGCTTATTTTTTTGTCTGCGATATTCTACCACTTCTTTTGCATACTTTTCTCTGACAAACTGCTCACCTGCACCTTTAGGACAAATTTCAGTGCGGATATTTCTATCTATGATAAAACCTCGCTTTTGCAAAAAATGAATTGCAAAAACTTCCTGTTGTTTATCCTCACACAAAATAACAATTTGCACCCTTTTTTGGCTCATTATAACCATCCTCGTGCAATTAGTTCAGAAATTTTTAAGCCTGCATCATCAGCTTCTTCGTTGCTGATTTTTCTCACTCTTACAGGTGCGTTGCTTTGACGTTCAAACCAATAACCTATAGGGGAAGCTAACAGATAATTAATACATTCAGGATGATGGGAAATTAACAAAGCTTGTAATTTTCCTTCATCACAAAAATCATATAGTTGTCTTAACCAAGGTTGAATTTCTGGTAGTGCTAAAAAGTTTTCTGGTTCATCAATACAAATTGTATAATCTTCTGATTGTGTACAATATATAAGAGTATATAGAGCAATTATGATTCGTTGCCCATCAGATAACTCATTAAATCCGTATTCAATAATATCTTTTCGATTTGAATCATTGGCAAATCTTACTTTAAGAATTGTATATTTATCTCCATATTGTTCAAATTTGAAACTTACAAAACCATTTAAAACTTGTTTTAGTCCTTGTATTAATTCAGCTACTTTACCCTGATCCTGTGAAATGTAACGATACCAAGATACATAATTATCCATAGATGGATTTAATAAAATTTGTTCTTGTTCACTCATTGAAGACATATTAGAGGGAACAATTCTCACAATAATAAATCTCTCTATCCTTTTTTTGAACCATGTTAGCTTTGTATTATCGGGTCTTGGTAGAAAAAACGGTAATATAGATTGTGACCAATCAAATGGATATTTCGGTCCTTCTATATAATCATCATTAAATGTTTGTACTTCTCCCAGTTCAAAATTCAATAATATTTGATTATTAAACATTAACCTTTCATGCCGAACACAGCTATGATCTGGATAATGTTCAATTACCAGTTCATACTTATAGTTACCACCATTACCTTCTATTTCTAACTCAAAACGTTGTATTGGTAAAGTTTGCCAACGAGTGCATTTCAAACTTGGAAAAATTGCATCTACCTTGTGTAAGCCAAGGATAAAAAATTGAAGTCTCCATAAAACTTCTAAAATAGTTGATTTACCTACTCCATTACCACCAAGAAATAAGTTAATGGAATCAAAATTAAGTTCAAAATTTACCAAGCAGCTGAAATTATCAATATAAATACGCTTTAACATAAACATTTCCTCCTAATCAACCACTATCATACAGCGCCCATTATGCTCATATTCTCAACTTCTCCAAGAAGTCGCGTATCTTGTTCACCACAGCCTGATGACAGGGTAAACTGGTGGAATTGACTGATAAAGATTAGTGACCTATGCCTGCGTTTTTATTAGAAGTTGGTACAGAAGAACTACCTGCAAACTTTTTGAGTAGTGCCATAGTACAATGGCGATCGCGTATTCCTCAAACTCTGGCAGCTAACAACCTCAAAGCGGAAACGGTGGAAGTGTATGGAACTCCCCGACGGTTAGCGGTTCTCATCACAGGTTTACCATCCCAGCAACCAGACAAAGAAGAAGAAATTAAGGGGCCACCCGCACAAGCAGCTTTTAAAGATGGTCAACCTACCCCCGCAGCAGTTGGTTTCGCTAAAAAACAAGGTGTGGAATTGTCAGCTTTTGAAATTCGACCTACAGAAAAAGGTGATTTTGTCTTTATTCAAAAAAAGACTCCTGGCCGGCCAGTTGCGGAAATTTTGACGGAACTCGTTCCCCAGTGGGTTTGGAGTTTGGAAGGAAAACGTTTGATGCGTTGGGGAAGCGGTGATGGTAGGTTTTCCCGTCCTATTCGCTGGTTAGTGGCTTTGTTAGATGGGGATGTTTTGCCCTTAGAATTAAAAAACGGTGAAAAGATAGTTAAAAGCGATCGCATTTCTCAAACCCATCGCGTTTTACATCCCGAACCTGTAACCATTTCCCACGCAACAGAATATGTAAATACCTTGCGTTCTGGTTTTGTCATCGTTTCACCAGAAGAACGGGAAAACATCATTGTTGAACAAGTTAAGAAAGCAGCAAAAGAGGCTGGTGGCTCTACAGTATTTTACCCTGACTTATTAGAAGAAGTCATCAATCTTGTTGAATATCCATCCGCAGTTGTGGGCAAGTTTGAACCTGAGTTTTTGGAGTTACCTAAAGAAGTAATTACAGAAGTTATGGTAACTCACCAGCGATATTTTCCTGTGTTTAAAGATGGTTATCAGCAAGAATTATTACCCAAGTTCATCACTATTTCTAACGGCAACCCTGAAAAATCAGATATCATTGCTGTTGGGAACGAAAGAGTAGTTCGTGCTAGGTTGGCAGATGGAAGATTTTTCTATGAAGCTGATAGAGCTAAACCTTTAGAAAGCTTTTTACCTCAATTAGAAACAGTCACATTTCAAGAAGATTTAGGTTCTGTCCGCGCCAAGGTAGATCGCATTGTTAAAATTGCAGAAAGAATCAGTGATCAATTGCATTTAGAGGAAGAACAGCGTCAAAAAATCAAAAGAGCAGCTTTATTGTGCAAAGCAGATTTAGTAACTCAAATGGTATTTGAGTTTCCTGAATTACAAGGAATAATGGGAGAAAAATATGCTTCAGTAAGTGGTGAAGATCCCGAAGTTGCAACGGCAATAATGGAACATTATTGGCCAGTTAGAACAATTAAACAAGAGGAGTTAGCAGCAGAAAATGAGATCCCAGATGGCTTGTTACCCTTAACTCTCACTGGTAAAATTGTAGCTTTAGCTGACAGATTAGATACACTGATTTGCATATTTGGATTAGGTTTAATACCTACAGGTTCTTCTGATCCTTTTGCATTAAGACGTGCAGCTAATGGATTAATTCAAATTATTTGGTTAGCAATTACTACTGAAAATAGAAGAGTTACCAAAGAAGGAGGATTAAAACTTAATCTATCCCAACTATTAGAGGAAATAGCCACAGAATTTGCCACCACATTTAATAAAGATGTCAAATCTTTAATTAGCACTTTACGAGAGTTTTTCCTGCAACGTATCCGCACTTTATTACAAGAAGAAAAACAGATAGATTATGACTTGGTAAATGCGGTTTTGGGAGAAAATGACCCAGAATACACAGAACGCGCATTACAGGATTTATTAGATGTACGCGATCGCGCCCTTTATCTACAACAAATCCGCAACGATGGTACATTAGATAAAATCTACGAAACCGTCAACCGTTCTACTCGACTCGCTGCACAAGGTAATTTAGACTTCCAGCAGTTAGAACCCACAGCGGTAGTTAAACCCGAATTATTCCAAAAAGCTTCTGAGTCAGCATTCTACAACGCCTTAGTAGAACTAGTTCCCCAAACCCAAACCGCGCAACAAACACGCAACTATCAACTGTTAATAGCCGCACTAGAAAAAATTGCTCCCACTGTGAGTAAATTCTTTGATGGGGAAGATAGCGTTTTGGTCATGGATCCAAATCCCGATATCAAGCAAAATCGCTTAAATTTGCTGGGATTATTGCGAAATCATGCCCGTGTACTAGCTGACTTTGGGTCAATTGTGAAAAATCTGTAGCAAAAGACAACAAAAACAGGTGTAATTTTTGCCAATTAACGCTAGTATAGGGTAGCTTAACCAGGGATGATGCTACACAGTCTATGCCAGAAGCTGTTGTGATTGGATTGGGAAAGTCCGGTGTTGCTGCGGCAAGATTGTTGAAACAGGAAGGTTGGGAGGTGGAATTAAGCGATAGTAGCACCTCCCCAAACCTCCTGGAACAACAACAAGAACTTGCTCAGGAACAAATTACCGTTAAATTAGGACACACACCAGACGTAGAAAGTTTAAAATTAGCTAACAAATTACCTCAATTAATAGTTGTTAGTCCCGGTGTACCTTGGGACATTCCCATCTTGCTGAAAGCGCGAGAGTTAGGAATTGAAACCATTGGGGAAATGGAACTAGCATGGAGACATTTGCAGGATATTCCTTGGGTAGCCATCACCGGTACAAATGGTAAAACTACCACCACTGCGCTAACTGCTGCCATTTTTCAAGCCGCAGGATTTAACGCTCCCGCCTGTGGTAACATCGGTTATGCTGCCTGTGAAGTGGCATTAAAGGGAACTCTTAACAGGGAACAGGGAACAGAATTTCAAACCCAAAATCCTGTAGATTGGGTAATAGGAGAACTGAGTAGTTATCAAATAGAATCTTCTGTGACGCTTTCTCCTCGCATTGGTATTTGGACAACTTTCACACCAGACCATTTAGCCCGTCACAAAACATTAGAAAATTACTACAATATTAAAGCCAAACTGTTAAAAAATTCGCAGTTGCAGATATTCAACGGCGATGATGTTTATTTAAACAATGTTGGATTAAATCATTGGCCGGATGCTTATTGGACAAGTGTAAAAGGTGCGGATTTTTTAATTGGTGAAAAAGGCTTTTATATAGAAAATGGTTGGGTAATAGAAAAATTATCTGCAAATTCCCCACCTCAGCCAATTGTTGAAGTTTCTGCTTTGCGAATGGTAGGAGAACATAACCAACAAAATCTCCTCATGTCAGTAGGTGCAGCGCGGTTAGCAGGAATTGATCTTGAAGCAATATCCCGCGCAGTGCGTGAATTTCCTGGAGTTCCCCATCGGTTAGAACATATTTGTACATGGGAAGGAATTGATTTTATTAATGATAGTAAAGCCACAAATTATGATGCAGCAGAAGTTGGTTTAGCATCGGTAAACAGTCCGGCTATTTTAATTGCTGGTGGTGAAGCAAAAGCAGGAGATGATACAGGTTGGTTAAATAAAATTAAAGATAAAGCTGCTGCTGTTTTACTCATTGGTAATGCTGCAAATGCTTTTGCTCAACGTTTAGAAGAAGTGGGATATAGTAATTATGAAATTGTGGAAACAATGGCAAATGCTGTACCCAAGTCCGCAGAATTAGCAAAACAACATCAAGCTTCGGTAGTGTTATTATCTCCGGCTTGCGCGAGTTTTGATCAATATCCTAATTTTGAAGTCAGAGGTGAAGATTTCCGGCAGTTGTGTTTAAATTGGGTGGAAAATTCCCAGTAATATTATGTTCGGTCAATTACTGTTCAAAAATCGTCAAACCAACCAACCTGATTTAATGTTTTGAGCTTAACAGATGGTAGCATACCAATTTTGAAAAAACTCTCTTAAACCCTCTTAACTTTGCGTTCTTTGCGTTCTTTGCGGTTAATTCATATCAAGCCTGGAAGTAATTGCCAGATTTAAAAAAAATCAACTTAAACATTTGGCATACTCCCTAACCGATAAGTATTGCCTGTTTTCCACTCCTGTAACAAATTTTAATAATTAATTAATAATTAATTAGTTGCATATATATGTACAGTTGCAGTAATTTCCCGCAAAATATGGCATAACAGAAGCGAAGATACTACCACGATTGGGTGTCTGTAAATGAAAAATTCTCAAATTCGGTTTAGTGATCGCCATGCGGAAATTGATCTTTACCAACTCCAGAACTTGTTTAATCTTGCTGCTTTTTGGGCAAAAGGACGTAGTATAGAGGATTTAAGCATAGCTATTGCTAACAGTGAACCTGTAATTTCTGTTTGGGATAGAGAACAACTAATTGGCTTTGCAAGAGCTAATTCTGATGGCATCTATCGCGCTACAATTTGGGATGTTGTTATTCACCCAGAGTATCAAGGTAATGGACTAGGAATTAAATTAGTAGAAACTGTTTTAAGTCATCCCCGGATGCAAGTCGAGCGTATTTATCTAATGACTACTCACCAACAAGCATTTTACGAAAAAATTGGGTTTAAAACTAATAGTACAACCACGATGGTACTATACAATCAATCTAACCTAGTTTCTCTTCCGACTGGGGAAGTTCAGCTTCAGGAATCCCTAGGGGCATAGATATTTGTAACCTAGTCCAATCTTGTGTTACTTCTTTAGTGATGTTAGAGGGAACAATTTCTAGTTTTCCTCCCATCACTTCTAGTAATCTTTGATTTAGTAAAAGCTTCATTCCTGATGATATATTAGTATTTTCTGCATCTATCTTTTGTTCAGATGCCATCAAATCTATTTTCTCACTGTAAATCACAGCATGAGTTGGAATATCCAAATATATATGAACACAATTATTTGTAGATGCAATATTGGCAGAAAGATAAATACTGCCTTCTTCCATTTGTAAAATGGTAGTATCAACTAAATTAACTAATATTTGACGTAACCAGCGATTGTCTGCTAAAACGTAAATATCTGGTTCTGGTAATGATAAAGTAAAATGATAATTACGATTTGCCGCCAGCATATAAGTTAATTGATGAACTTCCTGCAAAACAGGAGTTAGTTGTATTGACTCAATCTCTAATTTATTTTTACCTTGTTCAGTTCTGGCGACACTGAGAATTTCATCAATCATCTTTAGCAATTTTAGCGATCGCTCATAAGCTTGTCCTACAAATTCCCTTTCTTCGGCTGTATTTTCACACAAATCGTTCAAAATTAACTGATGTAATCCAATTAAACCATTGAGGGGCGATCGCAATTCATGGGTAGTCCTTGCCAAAAAACCTGCTTTAAACTGGCTCATTTCCCTAGCCATTTCATAAGCTAATTGAGTTTGCTTTAATTCTTGTAAAATTTTGGTTTCTTGCTGCTGTGGGGCTATAGGCGCAGGGCTAGATGGAGATTTAGATGACTGTAGGAATAATCTACAAAAACCTATTCCTAATCCTATTCCTGTTCCTAAATATAACCATTCATTTAAGCTAGTCATATAAAATTTTACTCAGTAGCATTAACATTTTGTGAATTTTTCAATCCTAACCTATTTAAATTATCAATTATCAATTTTAATTACTCCTTGTCGCAAAATTTGCCAATCTTTCCCCGTCCATTTAGCAACGGTAGAAGGTGTTCCTAAACCTTTATATTCTGTCGCTTCTACAGTGAGAACATCTGGAAAATTTTCTGCTATTTCGTCTCGATTTTCTAATGCTGGTTGTCCTGATAAGTTGACACTAGTTGTAGCCATTGGTCCAGTTTGTGCCAAAATATTTTTAGCAACTTGATGATTTGGTACTCTAACACCAATAGTCGTTGGATCACCAGGATTCATGACTTTAGGAACTTTATTACTAGCTGGTAAAACCAAAGTCAACGCACCAGGCCAATATTTATTAACTACCTCTTGCCAAATTTCATATTCAATATTATCGCCTTTCACATAATCCCATAAATCTTCAGCGTTAGCAGCCATTAAAATCAACGGTTTATCTAAACTACGTTGTTTAGCAATATAAATCAATTCTGCCTTTTCCGGTATGGTGGCCAACGCGGGAACAGTATCTGTAGGGAAGCTAATTAGTTTTCCGGCTTTTGCAGAGTTGATCAGGACTTCTAGAGAAACATTCATACAATATCAGCAAACTACTTATATATATGTTGAAATAAACCCGTGCAGACGGGTTTTGTCTGTGTAGCTGTGATTTTTAATTACCAGGATGGTAATATCAGCACTAAGGTAATTTTACTGGTTTGTTCATTTCCTGGCTAGGAGGTAAAGAAGGTGTTGTTGGGAGTGGTAGAAATTGTAACGCTGTTGCATAGGAGATAAATAAGGGTAAGCTGGTAGCAATAATCAAAGATATTACTTTTAATAAAAAAGCACCAACAGCACACTTACCCCAAGGAGAACGCGTTTTTCGTTTTGCGTTGGGCGGATTATTAAGTATACTTCTTTTCTCGCGTCGAGACTTGTAAATTGTAGTCTGTAAAAGTTACAAAAAATTATTAAGATTGTCTGAATCAGGATGTCCAGGATTAAAGGATGTACAGGATTTTATTTGATATTCTCAAAATAACCCACATTTGATATAATAAGGATTAACCAAAAAATCAGATATCTAAACCTTACTAACTTGAAATTTCTTCTCTGTGTCCTCTGCGTCTAGAGCGGTTCGTTAAAAAAACATCATCTAACAATAACACTAAATAAAAAACATCCAAAATAAAACGCAGATGAACGCAGATGAACACAGATAAACAATATCCTGTAAATCCTTTAATCCTGGATATCCTGATTCAGACAAAATTAACACCTTAATAAATCAATTTATGTATGATTGCTATTAAACATCAACTGACACTAGAAGAATTTCTCACTCTTCCAGAAGAGGATATCACCTACGAATTAGTTAACGGGGAAGCACAACCGAAAATGTCACCAAAAAGATTCCATTCCCGATTAACTATAGCCTTATGTCTAATTCTTACTCAATGGGCAGAAAATAAAGGTGAAATTGGTGTAGAATGGGCGGTTATTTTAAGAATTCGTGGTAAAGATTGGGTTCCTGTACCGGACTTATTATATATTTCCTATTCTCGGTTTCCTAATGATGTAATTGAAAATGAAGCTTGTCCTATTCCCCCAGATTTAGTAATTGAAATTATATCACCGGATCAATCTTTTGGAGAGATGAGCGCCAAAGCTACAGATTATCTTGATGCTGGTGTGATGAGAGTTTGGGTAATAGATCCTAAAGCGAAAACTGTAACTATTTTCTATCCAGATGCACGTCCGCAAACAAAACGCGGTACAGATAGTTTAGCAGATTCTCTGTTTCCAGGGTTGGTAATTACTTCTGAACAAATTTTTCAACAAGCTGGTATTCCCTAAATATCTTTTTTGTCAGAATCAGACATTTTTGACATAAGCCACTGCAAAACGTTCAATTCCTGCTAAATCAGCATGAATAGAAATATCACAATAATTACCATTATTTGCCAATAATTCCCGCACCGTTTCCGCCTGTCCCGCCATCATTTCAATCAACCAAACCCCACCCGGACACAAATAAGCAGGGGAAGCTTCGATTAAATGACGAATACAATCTAAACCATCCACACCACCATCTAAAGCTAAATGTGGTTCATGTTTCACTACTTCTGGTTGTAAAGTCAGCACCGTATCACTAGGAATATAAGGCGGATTTGATACCATCCCGCTAAACTGACCCTTCACCGATTTTAGCGGTTTCCACCAAGAACCTTGATAAAATTTAACCCGTTCCCCAAAACCTAAATTTTCCGCATTGGTTTTAGCAACGGCTAAGGCTTCTGCACTAACATCAACAGCATGAATTGTCGCATTTGTCAATATTTCCGCTAATCCCAGTGCGATCGCACCACTTCCCGTCCCCAAATCTGCCCAATGACCTGATTGTAAACCGCCACTTTCAGCAGCGGCCACAGCCAAATCAATCAACATCTCTGTTTCCGGTCTGGGAATTAAAACCGCACTTGATACAGCGAGTTTAAACCTGCGCCAAGGTGTAACTCCAGCAATGTACTGCACCGGCAATCGCTCATGTAAGCGTCTTTGCCACAACTGGTCTAACTCTGCTAAAGACATCGGCATTTTAATCTGCTGCCATGTTTTAAAAGATGCCAATCGCAGTGACAAACGGTCTAAACCAGCTATTTCCTGCAACAGCCAATCAACTTCTAAGAGTGGGATGTTGTGAGCGATCGCATCTTGAATAGCTTGATTTCGCCACTCCCAAATCTCCATCCCAGTAACTGGCTGTTGCTTCATCATGCTTACTTTTATTTTGAAGGTAATGTTTTTGGCTTAGGAGCATTATTATTTCTCGGCAAAGTCTTGATGTATTCTCTCGACTCTGGAGATGGCACCAACACCACTTGGTTTAACCAGGGATCATTTTTATCTTTTAAAGTTTTAATCACCCCATCTACATCAATGACTTGAATATCAGCTTTAGGAAACTTTGGTTTCACTTGAGTTAACAAACCTTGTGCATCTTGTTTACTCAAAAATAGAGGAATCATTTGCTGTTTATTTGCACCCAATTGAATCGGGACATATCCTTTATCTGGTGCAAATCTCACCGCAAAAACAGGTACACTTTTAAATTGATCTATTTTTTGACCGCTGGCACGTAGTAAGTCTAAAGCCCCTTTCAGTTCTTGGTCTACTGGTTTAAAAGCAAATAAAAGACGATTTTGCTGGTTTTTGCTTTGTTGCAATTGCTGATAAATGACACCTAGAGGTACAGCAGTTACTTGCAGTTTTTTTGCCATTTCTTCTAGTTTTGGATCTTTATTTTTGGCTTTCTGCAACTCTTTAATAAAAGCCATAGCCTCCTGACGACTCATGTATACACCTGTCACTGTTGTACTTGGTTGTCCATTTTGTGCAGGAACAGTACGACTTAGAGGTAGACCTTTATCATTTGTAATCAAGTAAACTGGTACTGAGTCTAACTTATCTTTTATTTGTTGTTCAGATAATGCCAACACCGGACTATTGATAGCTGCAACACTTCCTAGCAACGTACTACTTATTAAACCCAATGTTAAGCCCCAACGAACCAATGATTTCATAACTTACTCCTCACTTCAATATCAATAATTGAATTAACTTAGACAATCAGAAAAATGGTTTGGTTTTATACAGCAACAACTAGTTTTTTTTATCTGGCAAGTTATTTGATGTAGAAATAACTTATAGATTGAGCTAATTGTTTTTAATTTGACCTTGCTATTCATTACTAAATGCTGTCTTGGCCTATTATATTTCTTCTTAAGAGTGGAGTGATGCCCCGGACTCCTGATCAGAACAATGATATTTTATTCGTTTTCTTAATTATGGGTGACAATCTGACTAATGAACGAAGACAGGAGGCAACAGGCAGGAGCAAGAATTTATTTTTCTTCTCCACACCCCTAAACCATTTTCTTGCCCCCACACCCCTCTAGAGTTCAGGAGTTCAGATGTTGTTCCCATTCGCTCTGGAATAGATATATTTATTTATCTTTTGCTATAAATCGGGATGACAGGATTTGAACCTGCGGCATCCTGCTCCCAAAGCAGGCGCGCTACCAAGCTGCGCTACATCCCGGAAAAACCACTTGATGCTTTAGCTTTACATAACAGCCGTTAAGTTTTGCTTGGCATCTTTTTAAAGATAACATACTTCAAACAGATTGCCAACCCCCTGGGGCATAAAAAATTAAATTATATCTACTTGGAGAAATTGCTGACCATAGGTTTGGTTTAGCTGGTAATTGCCTTGACCAATTATTTATTTAGCCTGACAGATTTGATTCTGCCAGACAGCCGAGCTTAACTAGACTGGTTAACAGTAGTACATCCTGGTCAATAGAGTAGATTTATAGTGGCAACCTGTTTCTTGTTAAATTGAGGATTATTGAGGATACCAAAACATCCCTTTAATACCTTCTGGGTCAGGCATAAAACCCATAGTCCGGTAAAAATCTACAACATGGGGATCAGCAAAGAGAGTAACATTGCTAATTTCTTCACTCCTGAGTTTTTTGAGAACATATTTCATCAATGCCTTACCCATCCCTTGACCTTGGAAGTCTGGATGAACTACCACATCCCAGATAGTGGCATTAAAAGCATGATCTGAGGTAGCACGGGCAAAACCAATCAACCGTCTTTGATTTCCTCGTACTTGCCACATAGACGCGACGAGAAAACTATGCTCGATGGCTTTTTTTACTTTTCTCAGAGGGCGACGTGACCAACCAACCGCATCACAGAGTTCTTCAAGTTCATACAGGTCGATATCGCGCTCAGTGCTGAAAACGATACTATCGTTAGCGGCAGTAGAGTTACTTCTATCTCCCCGTTTAAACTCCTCAAATGCAGTTGTTTTATTTGTCGCTACAGATTCAGAACTACTAAACCAAGTTTTCCAAAAACCCATGCCGACGTGGTTCGGGTAACATGACTGAATTGGTTGCCACTCGTTAAGAGCGTTGATTCATCAGTACAATCAATGAATTTACTGTATCCCCTAACACTTAAACCCAAATTTTGCGTTTAGTTGTGTGGGGATAGGCAATAGTAACATTCTAGTTACTGAATCATTCACACCAATCATTTTTAACTTTAGCATTTTGTTTTCACACTACCCTAACTAAAGCTTGGGGGATTTTTTCAGAGATGGGTTATCTTTTTGTTCTCGGTTTTTTCCAGATGTGTTTTCTTTATCCACTAAAATCAAAATTAGGACTTACTCATAGAAAACGAGAAATTAGAGGTTTGGGCTGGGTCTTAGACCTTGAGCATGAAAAATCTCCCATGCCACAACGCGCTATAAACCGTTCCCGATCTCTGAAAATCATCTAGCTGCGTAAATCCGAAAAATACTACATCATGAGGTATTCTGATATATCCAATCCTAGAATTTTGGTGAACCTGCGACTGATCTGTCACCTGCTATACCTCTAACGATGACTTCTGGTTTAAAATCTTCGACCCTAGAACTCCTAAAACGCTTTAACAGAGCGTTTCCCCAATTTTATGAGCAATTTGTTAGCAGCGAGATTCAACTTCAAAATTTACGACTGGCCTACCGTCTCTATAAAACCAGACGGGCTGTTATAGAAATGAAATCGGAGGGGAACAAAAGCGCGTTGCATTTTGCATACCGTAATCAGTCGTTTCTCCTCAGCGATATTTTTGGTGTCCTAGCTGCTTATGGTTTAACTATTCATGGTTTGAGTCTTTATGGTCAGATTCGACCACCAATGTTAGTTTTTATTAAACTCCTAGTGTCTCGTGGCAGCAAAGCTTTAACTGAAAAAACCGCCGAAAATGTTTGTCGCGCTATTCGTGAGGCATTAGGTAGTCGGTTTGAAGTAGAAGAAATGTTAGCTGTGGAATTTAACCTGAATGCTGGCTTAAAACAAGTACAAACCGAGTTCTATGTTGATCCAGTTTTTCATCTCCCAGCCTTAGTTATTGAAGCTGATAATCAGCCAGGATTATTTTATAAAGTCATGTACGGCATCTGGCAGGAAGACCTACTGGTAGTAAATGCCAATTTGTTAGTTTGGCGGGGACGTACACGGCTGATACTCTATTTATTAGGTCCTAATGAAAGCCTGATCCCTGAATATTTGGGACACAAAATTGCTGAAGGTGTGCGGCTGAGGTTGCTTGGTCAATGAAGAAAATAGGGTGTCGGGTGCGGGGTGCGGGGTGCGGGGTGCCGGGAAACAACTTTATCCTGAACTCCTGATAGCGTTCGCGCAGCGTGCCGTAGGCATAGCTTGGCGTAAGCCATACTCATTCCTTAGAACTCAGAACTCAGCATTCGGTACTCAGCATTCGGTACTCGGTACTCAGCACTCTCCTGCCAAGCGGTACTATATACGTATGGCAACAATAGAAATCTTAGGCGTTCCACACGCATACGAGTTAACGGCTCCTACCTCTTGCCCTCATGCTTTAGTATTTATCCACGGTTGGCTCAATAGTCGTGGATACTGGCAACCTGTAATTTCTCGGCTGTCTGAGCATTTTCAGTGTTTATCTTATGATTTGCGAGGTTTTGGTCAATCTCAATCTCAGCCAATATTAGATTTGAACCGAGCAGAAACTTTTAACAACTCAACTGCTAATACAGATTATGATGTAGCCAGATATACCAGTGATTCCCTCTATTCTCCATCTGCATACTCTCAGGATTTAGTAGTTCTGCTGCAACATCTGAATCTTTCTAGTATTTGGCTAATTGGTCATTCTTTGGGAGGTACTATTGCTTTAACAACTGCGGCTCTATTACCTGATTGTGTTAAAGGCGTAATTTGTATTAATGCAGGTGGCGGTATCTATCTGAAAGAAGCATTTGAGCAGTTTCGCTCCACTGGTCAGAAATTTTTACAAGTCCGCCCGCGTTGGCTGTACCAACTTCCTTTGATAGATTTGCTGTTTACTAGAGCAAGTGTAGCACGTCCTTTAGATCGCTATTGGGCGCGTCAACGGGTAATTGATTTTGTTGTTGCTGATCCAGAAGCAGCACTGGGAACACTGTTAGACTCTACCACGGAGGAAGAAGTTAACCGCTTACCCCAGTTAGTGTCACAACTAAAGCAGCCAGTTTATTTTTTAGCTGGTGCTGATGACAAGGTGATGGAACCTAAGTATGTACGCCATTTAGCTAGTTTTCATCGGCTTTTTCAATACGTTGGCGATAATTTTATGGAAATTCCTGATTGTGGACATCTGGCCATGTTAGAACAGCCAGATGCAGTTGCTCATCATATTCGCTCAATAGTCATTGGTCAATAATCATTGCTCAGTTTTCTAGCTCCTGCCTCCTAATACAACTGCATTACTTGAGTCAGAGGTAGTCGAGAATGAACTCCTAATGTGAGAGGAGATATATGGCCACGAGATAAATGGTCAGCAGCGGCACATCCTATCATGGCCGCATTGTCAGTGCAGTATTTTAAGGGAGGAAAGAGGACTCTTAGGTTATGTGCCTCAGCAGCAGCTTGTAGGTGCTTTCTCAGTCCACTGTTAGCGGCTACGCCCCCACCTACGGCAATTGTATCTATTCCATAGTCACGGGCGCAGGCGATCGCTCTTTTGGTTAAAGCTTTGGCTATAGTTTCTTGAAAGCTGGCGGCAATATCAGCTACTGGTACTTCACCTCTATCTTTCTCTAACTGCTGTACCAACCTTAGCACCGCAGTTTTTAACCCGCTAAAACTAGCATCGTAGGGATGATAACCCCCACCTGGCAGAGAAATTTTCCCTTCTGGAAGTGTAAAAGCTTGGGGATCGCCTGTTTGAGCTAACTTATCAATAATAGGGCCACCAGGATAACCCAACTTTAATAACCGCGCTACTTTATCATAAGCTTCACCCGCCGCATCATCACGGGTTTCTCCCAGGGTTTCGTAATTACCACAATCTTTAACATAAATCAAGCTTGTATGTCCGCCTGAAACGAGTAAGCTAAGAAATGGGGGGTCTAAATTGGGTTGTGCCAAGTAAGTCGCGTAGATATGTCCTTCCAGGTGATGAACTCCCAAAAAAGGTTTCTGATGTACCATCGCCAGAGTTTTGGCAGATGTCAACCCGACTAACAACGCTCCTACTAGTCCTGGCGCACAGGTGGCAGCGATGCCATCAATTTGTCCCCAGTCCATCAAACTTTCATCCATAGCTTGCGCTATTAGTTGATTGAGAGTTTCTAAGTGTTGGCGTGAGGCTACCTCTGGGACTACCCCCCCATATTGCTGATGGACGGGAATTTGTGAGGCTATGATACTGCTGCACACTTGACGATTTTTCACAATTGCCACAGCAGTTTCATCACAACTGGTCTCGATCGCTAAAACGGTTGTCATAGGCAATAGGGAATAGGGAATAGGGAAGCAGGGGAAGCAGGGGAAGCAGGGGGAGCAGGGGAGGATTAATAACCCAATGCCCAATGCCCAATGCCCAATGCCCAATGCCC
>NZ_LUFH02000085.1 GCF_001586785.1 Sphaerospermopsis aphanizomenoides BCCUSP55 | reverse complement strand
CCCCTGCCCCCTGCTCCCTGCCCCTTTTCCTCTTTGTGACCCAATGGATCACATTTTCCTCAAAACCTGGGCAACACCGTACCAGTCCCAGCATCCCTTTTGGGACGAACATAGGTCTTAGTCGTATCACTCTTAGTATGACCCAACTGGTCTTGCACCTCAAACAGCGTTTTTCTATCCACCGCCCTTGATGCGTGAGAATGACGTAACCAGTGGCAAGAAAACTTCACCTCTGCCACCTCAGATATATCCTGAATCAATTTTTTAATCGCTCGGTCACTCAATGGCAAACCCCGTTTCTTGGGATCAGGTGAGACATTAGGAAACACAGGCATCTTCTCACTGGCCATCCCCCGGTACTGTTTAAAGATGCGTGAAGTCTCATGGTCTAAACCAATTTCCCGGTACTTCCCCCCCTTCCCCCGAAACTTAATCGTGTAATATCCCCGGTGTTTATCTCCCGGTATCGGCTCTGGTTGCCATTTAAAGTTGTGCCAATATAAACCCGGATAATCTTCCTGCGGTTGACCCGGTTCCTGACCAGGAATAGTTACCCGACCTACTTCACCTACCCGCATCCCACTATAAAAAAGTAAACAGAACACCAACCAGTGTTTCTCCCCCAACATCTGGGCAGCATGAGCCAATTGTTCCAACTCCCAATCTTCCAGATAACGCTCTGCCTTCGGTAAATCTGTGAAATTATCGTAACTTATCGTACTAGCAATATTCCGTAAAAAATAGCCCACATTCTCACTGCTGCCATAACTCCAAAGAGATCGCAACATCAAAACCTGGTTAGATTTAGTATAAGGGGAAACCTCACCCCAAGAGGCGATAAATTCTAGTAACTTTGGTTGCTGAATTATCCGCAAGTCCTCTATCCCCTGCTTCCGTACCCACTCCAGTAATTTTTGACCAAAGCGATAGTATTTTCGCTTAGTTTGTTCTCGATTTTGCGACCCTGCCCAAGCCAAAATCAACTCTTCATCATTACCCACCGCAGGTGTGCGGTAATAATATTGACGAATTACCTCCTCAACTAATTCGGCGGTAACAGGTTGAGAAGTATCACGAGATACAACCTTACCGGGGGCAGGAAGAACTTCTACAGGACTGACCTCAATGTTGTTCACATCCATGAGAGAAATAAGCATCACGTAGTAGACGACATCTAGCTTCCTGGAAGCGTGGTTTCAGGAAGCTTTTTTTATATTCTATCTTCCCGTGAATGTGCAGATATTGTAATTGGAACAATCCTGCTGGTAGGTTCCATTGAAGAAGAATTCAGGAGTCAGAATTCAGGAGCGCAGCCGGAGACGCTCCGCCTCCGGTCAGAATGCAATCAGTGTGGGATTCAGACCCGCCACCTAGAAGCACCACCAAATTTTCAATTTGGTGGGGGTCTTAAACCCGTTTATTCATCCACCAGTCGCACAAAATTCATTCTGAATTCTGGCTCCTGACTCCTGAATAGCTACAGGTTGCCCCTCGTTGCACGAACCTTCTATTTACGCCGACTAGCGGCTTTAAATTCTCAATTATTAACTTGACGTTCTGAGTTTGTTTCCAGCTTGCTTTCGTAGGAAGAATAAATTTAGAGTAAGCTTTTTCTCTTCTTTGACGACCCGATTGATTTCTCGCTTTAGATAAACTCTCAATATTTTTATTGTTCTTTAACTCAATTACAAGATACAGCGTTTTTCAGGTTTATGAGGTACACAGATAAAAGCGAATCCCATTGCCCCTGAGAATAACCTGTACCTCATTTAGCTGAAATCTGCTGTAATTTGTAGGATAGGCAATCATGAAAGAGCAATAATTTAGCTAAAACTACACCCCCACCGCACAAAACCCAGCCCAATAAAAAGCATCACAAAAGGGTTTACTATCATCCGGTAACTGATGCAGACGACGATTTAGCGCCATCTTCACTGTTGCAGGTAAGGGCAACTTAATTTTTATAATCCATTTTTTTAATTCCGTCTTTGTGACATCCCGCAGCCATAACTGGGCTAAATTAAGAGCTGTAGCTACAGAAGAACCGTTTCGGAGATTGTGGTAGAACTGGAGCATCAAAAATGATGTTGACAAGTCATTCACTGTCCAAAGCGAACTCACTAAACTAGGAGTACCCGCGTATAGAAAACCACTGGGTAAACCGATGTACTCATCACTGAGGCTGGAGGGGTCAGTCAAACCCGTTTCGCAGGCAGAAAGAGTAACAAGGCGCGCTTGCTGCAAGTCCAAGTTCAAGATTTCTGCCAAAGTCAACGGCCCATCTGCTAACTGCAATGCTGAGTCTAGTGGAGATACCAAGTCAAATATGCCGTGGCACGCAAAGTGGACACAGTGGATGCCTTGCAACAGACTGTTACTGATAGCAGCTTTAGTTGCTGCTAACTGTTGAAAAACTGTTGCTATCTCAAATTTATCCTTAATTGCTTCAACTTCGATAGCAGCATAGGAAAGGTCATTTGTGGGATTTTGGATGGCGAACAAATGTTTAAAATTGGGTCGCTGGCGGGTTTGAGCTAATTGCAGCAGCTGGCAACTCGGAGCATAGCGGATTCCACGGCTAAATCTATCAATGAGGGTAGTATCAAATACAGACAAAGCATGGAGTGGTAATATATGCAAAAATCGATGGGGAATCAAAATTAGCTGGTTGCACTCTTGCGGTAACTGGGATAGGAGTCTGTCGAGGTGCAAATTCCTAGCAAGTTCCTCTAGACGCGGCATCAGTTGAGTTCGCCAACGGTTTTTATCCTGGTAGTAATCTTTCAGGTATGCCTCCAGCCAATTTGCTAGGTCTTGCACGTCTTGTAGAGTAGACCGCCAAACTGTAATCCGTTGCTGGTTTTTTTGTACAGAGAGAAAAGAATTGGCTTCGGTTTCACTGTTAGGCACAGGAGAAAAATCAGTATTGGGAGTCACAACGAATGTAAAAATTTGACCGTCAGCAATGAACCACTCAATTACAGCAGTGCGATCGTCAAGACTTGCTAGGAAGGGGGCTAAATCGAAGCTAGAACCAACAGCCAAGTAACTGTCTTGTAGTATGTTGCGCTGCTGTCGCAATTTTTGCAGCTTTTGAGCTAGAACAGTAGAGTTAGAAGCTGTTCCTGACTGGATGTACTGCTGTGCCTGGTTAATTTCATCCTGAAGCTGTTGCAGTTGACTAGCAATGTCTGGAGGAAAGATACTGTGATTGTCACGGCTGAGAACTAACTCTACCAACTGGCGTGTTTTACTACGTTCAACGTAAGTAATTGCCTTGCTAAGATATTGCGGTTCATTAACAGCCAGTTCTAGGGAAACCTCCACTATGTTGATATAAAGCTGATGCCATTCCTCAGCTAACTTACGTTTAACAATATCCCCAGAGACTATTTCACTCCGCAAAAACTCTACTGTATCAACTGCTGCGACGAAAGCAGAGTAGGCTAGGTGCAGTTGGTGCATATCCCGGTAAGCCAAACCCAAATTTAGTTGTGTTTCCGTGTGGTACATGGGAAAGGCAGCCTGAGTGCGTACCTGTAATGCTTGCTGACAGCAGTTAATTGCCTGTTCCAAATTTTGGTGACGTTCACCGAGTATGCGTTGTCGCCAAGCAACAGCTAAAGCATTTTGCGTTTCTGCCCAAGTTTCTGGAAACTCAGCTTTGGTATAGACTTGGAGAGCGTTTTGGTAACAAGCGATCGCTCGTTCGAGATTTTCTGCCTTCTCTCCATCCAGGCGTTGCCAGTATACTACTCCCAGGTTCTTCTGCGTCTCTGCCCATTTTGCTGGAAACTCTGTTTGAGTGTAAACTTGAAGCGCATTCTGCAAATAGTTAATGGCGCGTTCCAAGTTACTGGCTTTGTTTCCTTGCTGGCGATCGCAGTAAGCTACTCCCAGATTTTTCTGCGTATCTGCCCATTCTGTCGGCCATGTACTAAGGGTACGCACCGCCAGACTCTTGCGAAAACAAACAATTGCTTTTTCTAAATTAGCATCCGGCTCTCCCAGGATACTTTCACGATATGCGATTCCCAGGTTATGCTGCGCTCTAGCCCAGTCTACAGGATAGTTATCGACAGTGTGTACTTGCAGGGAATTTTGGTGGCAGCGAATTGCCTGCTCTAGGTTTTGCGCTCGGTCGCCCAAAACTCTGCTACTGTAAGCAGTACCCAAGTTGTTTTGGAGTATTGCCCACTCCTCTGGAGAAGAATCTTGGGTATAGACTTGTAGGGCATTTTGGTAGTAAGCGATCGCCTGCTCTAAATTCTCTGCTCGTTCTCCACGAAGGCGATTATTGTAGGCTGCACCAAGACTGTTCTGCACAATCGCCCACTGCTGTGGCAACTCGGCTTGTGTGAAGATATCTAGTGCAATGTTGTAACCTGCAATAGCAATTTCTAGGTTGCTCGCCCTACTGCCCAAAGGAAAGTGAAACATGAGATTGCTGAAGTTGACGAACAATCCAGCAATTGTAGTCCATCCTTCTGGTAGTATAGTTGAGAACAAGTTAGCTGCCAAGCTAGGCAAAATTTGAGCAAAAGCATCAGTGAGCTTGTCTAGATTAGCTCTGAGCAGAGGTTCAATCACCAGGGGATTGCAGTTGCTTTGTAAAATTGCCTGCCAAAGCTCATTCCAGAAAGGAGCAGTTATTTTGGCAGTTTCTAATGCAACTAACATAGCCGCATAATCACGTAGATTATAAATTTGATTGGCTCCCTGCAAGTTACCCTGTTCTTCCTGCCGAATAGCTGCTTGTTCTAACCATTCCAGCCAGCTAGTATCAACAAATTCTCGCCTATCCCGCAAAATCTCCGGCGCACGAGTGCTGTCGCAACGGAGTAGTTCTGCGGTTAAGTCCAGATAGGCTTGGTGGCGTTGTGCGTCCATGTTGTTTGAGTCTACTCAAATCTGTTTTTGCATCGTTTTGAGGGGATGGTGACGGTTTTTGTGTGATGTTCTGTTGTTGAGGGAGCGATCGCGTAGCTGAACCAGTTCAACCAATCTATATTCTGGACGGCTTGTTCACATTGAAGTATTATTTACTATCAATACATTAATTTCCTTGAAAAGCTTTCTGTAATAAGCAAAATCACCAAAAATAGTTTCAATAATGGTTAATTTCATGGTTTTTTGGTTTGAGACGAAGAAGAATTTGACTGGTTTAACTTGTTACTTTCTGTTACAGAGTTTTCAATCATGTCCTTACTTTCTGAAGCTGTCATGGGAGTCTTATTACCACCCGCAGCTCTTACATTGTCTAAATCTTCAATTGGTACATTGAGGATAGCCTCTAGAATTTGCGGACGGGTTTCATACCAGAGGGCGATCGCATTTGATATTTCTTCAACATCATCTGGAAGGGTTGCAAGCAATTCTAGTACATCGGTACGGTCTTCTGTCGTTAATAACTCAGGTTGGTTTTTGATTACATAAACAAAAGTTAAAATATTTTCTTCGTAAGGTGACATTTTTGACTCCTATTTATTGACCGATCGCGCAGAATGAAGCCCAGTGGAAAAGTTGCCGAAATGTTTGGAAGGAATAAATTTGTGATTCAATCTATCGAAGAGAACTCTCAAGCTCCTGTGCCAATTCAACTAAGGTTTGACGGCAGCTATCTGCTGGATCTATTAACTCCGCTAGTAGATGCAATAGGATAACTAAGGCATTTTCCTTTGTATCTCTACGAAATTGATTATGTAGGTAATCAATGGCAATATCCACGAGTTCTGATCGGCTATGAGCTTCCGGAAGAAAGTCATGCCAAGGTCTAAGTACATCATATGCACCTAAGAAATTCTGTAATCTTTCATAGCTTCTAAATTGGTCACAATTCAACAGAGCATTGCGTAATCTTATGTATCTTTCAGGAGTAATGCTAGGTTGATATTTATTTGCAGGGCTATTTTCTGTTACTGTGTTTTCAATCATGTCTTTGGATTCTTTAACTCGTTCACTGACAATGGCTTTTTGGAATGTAGCTTTGACCTGTTGTAAGTAATCGCGTCTCTGTTCTAAAAAGCTCAAATCTGATTGAATTTGTTGTTGCAGCTTGTCATGGATATGGTGCAAAAACTCTTGCCATAAACCTAAGTTAGTCTCTGGTAGGGACTCCAATTTTTCTAGCTTAGTCCTATAATTGTGTTCATTTGTAGCTATAGTATTTTTGTGATCTGCCAGTTCCCCCAAGTAGCGAACATATTCTAGTTCCATCTGTCGGATTTCTGCTAGTAACTGCCCTAGCCGATTTCCTTTATTAATAATTTCTAGCCGATTTGCGGCTTGAGTAATTTGATGAAAGCGTCGTTCGTAATCTGGCAATTTGTCGTAAAGTTCTTTCGCTCTTGCATCGCACCACCGGGATTGATGATAAACATACTGAATTGTATGACGAAACCACAGCAGATATAGTAAAATTTCAGATACTTTATCCATGTGGTTTTGGTTCATATCTTGGCATTTAAACCAAACTAAAATATGCAGTTTTTGAGCGGGGTCTGTGTGATCGCTTTCATATTCAAAAATTGGATTTCCTAATAGATAACCTGTACCGACAAACTCTGTTGAATTTCTTTCTGACAGTATTTGGTTAACACAAGCGTCAGCTAAATTTTGATAATCTTCCTGTGGTTCTATTGGTTGAGTAAAAAGTAATAATGTTTGTCCCAGAGAAGCTTGAATTTGTGGAGGTAATAGTAAGTTTTGGGGATTGAGGTATCTTAATTCTTGCAGACTCAAATTATCTTGAGAATACAGAGTTAGATCAATTGCATAACTATCATGTAACCGAAAAGGGCAAAGTAAACCTTGAAGCTCTAACCCACCAGTTTGAGTAATTAACCGAAAGTTTAAACTTGGTTCTTGATTACGCAGTAAATTGCTATATTCAACTCCAAGGCTATCTTCTGCTTGGGGAAAATATTGATTTTCCTGGTAACAAATAAGTTGTTGTTGCAGAGTTTGTAGTTCTGCAATGTGGAGCTTATTACCTAAATCAACTAACTGTTCCCACAACTGTGGTGCTTCTGCTACAGTCGGTTCTTCCCCTTGGTTGATGCTGTTTCGCAGATGGAAAGCATAGAGCGTGAGACTGCTATTACCCCATCTGAAAGGAGAAAGAGAAACTTGATCGAGAATAGGAACATTTACTCCATCAATTTGAATATACTGCTTCTGTCTTGGCAATCTATTAAATTGTTCTACTGCACCCTTGGGATCACCAGTTGTCAATTTCTCGATTCCAAGAGCATAGATAACTAATGATTGAGGAAATTCCACCAATGCTTCTGGAACAGCTTCTATAAATGATGCTAAACGAAACAGTTCTTTCCAGTTTTTCTGTTTCAACCTCGACTCAATAGCTTCTGCTAATTTACGACTCAGATGTTTTGATTTAGTAGAACCAAGTGCTATCCAATATTGAGGCTGGGTTAAATATTCTTCCTGTGCTTCTTCCTTTCCAAACTGCTGGTTTAAATAATTGGTATAAAACTCTGCTAATTTATCTAACTGCTGCTTGCCAAAACGCTCATCTTCCTTAAGTTCTATTAGCAACAAATTTCGTACAGCAACATCCATTTCGTAAAGTTCATAACCCACCTCACGACACAAACGAGACAGAAGTATGCGAGCAACTGCTGTCCAGGGAGCTTGGGGTACAAAGCGCAGCCAAATTTGGTAAAGTAAGTCTGGCGTGAGTGTCTGTGGAAATGCTGCATGACAAGCTAAATCAAAGTGCGCTTGATCAAATTTTTGGGCAAATCCTAAGATTCGCTCCATAGCTATGTTCAAATTTGTTGCTCTAGCTTTACTCATAGTAACTATCATTACATCCACTGATAGGGATGCTCCCAGTAAACGTAGCGACCGCGTAAAGTATTAATAGCTGCACTAAGTCCCTCACGACTCATTTCAAACATTGGTACAAAACGAGCAATTTTATCAGCAGTGGTATACTGCCAACTATCGTTAGGCATGGGATTGAGCCAAGCATAATAATTTACTGATTGGTGAAGTTGCTCAACAAACTTTTGCGTATACTCAACTCGTTCTGGATTATAGTTACCTCGCGCAGCACCAGCATCGCTAACAATTAGTACCGATGTTTTTTTATCAACAGATTCCAGAAAATTTCTAATTCGTTGAGCTTCTAGTCTAGTTGGGTCACTATAAAGATATTTTTCAGGATAGTTTTGGAAGTAGTAAACACTGGTTTGCTTAATGTTTCCACCCCGTTTAGCTTTGTCTATTAATTGACGGGAGAGATGATGAAAAGGCACCATTGAGCCACCTTGGTCAACCAGTAATACCAGTTTAACTTGATTGATATAGCGTGGCATCATCACTGGTTCAGGTAAAATCCCGTAGCGACAATTTTTTTCTACTGTACCTGCTATATCTAACTCCTTCAATGTACCTTCGCGGACGCGGCGGCGTAAAAAACGCCAACCTTGCTTCATTTCTCTGCTGGTTACTGGTAGGTATTCATCTGATAAATCTGTGGGGTAGTAACTTGTTTCAAAGCTACTAGGCTGATTGCTGCGAACTGCTTGAATTACCTGTTCCGGTTCAATTTCTGGCACTATATCAGCAGGTGGACTTGTTTCAACAACTGGTTTTGGAGGCTCAGTTATTTGATTTTCAAGCTGTGGTTGATTGAGTATTTCTCCAGCAGGTTTTACTGGTTCGGTAGTGGAAGATTGATTTATATGAGTTTGGGGTTGAGCTAGCACTTCATCAAAAAGCCGATTGAGTAAACGGGCTTCTTGCTCAGATTTTGTCCATAGTGTACAGCACAATCGCTCTAATGTTTGGCGATCGCCCATACCAAATCCACCTTGCAATGCCTGTATTGCCAACATATAATCTTCTACACCCAAGGGAAAACCGTATGACCGCAATTTATTAAATAAAATTAACAAAGCATTTAGTAAAGGAATTTCAACGGGATTCATTTTTCTCCTCCCGTGACGGAAGCAAGTAGTCCCGATAATCCTTCCAATACTTTAATAAAACTCCAGCAAATGGAAGTTCTCCTTCGAGTTTACTCAAAATCTCATCTTCGGGATATTCTCGCAAGATTGTAAACCAGTCAATTAACTCACTGGTACTCACTTTTTTACCAGTTTTACCAATATTTTTTTCCATATTGTTTCGCAGTAGTTGAAAGCGTCTAACAGCTGCTGCTATAACTGATGGTTTTGAGTTCTGGAAGTGGGCGTTAATAATGTTAATTAATTCAGATTCTTGAGGAAATTTAATATAGTGGAATAAGCAACGACGTAGGAAAGCATCAGGTAAATCTTTCTCATCATTGCTAGTAATAAATATAATTGGAAGGTAGTCTGGATTTGCTTTGATTTCCTCTCCTGTTTCTTGAATGGTAAATCGTCCCTCATCTAATGCTTGAAGTAAATCGTTGGGAAAGTCAATATCGGCTTTATCAATTTCATCGATAAGAACTACAGTACGTTGCGAATTGTCCAGTGAGTTCTGAAACGCACGTCCTAAAGGGCCAAGCTTGATATAATTTTTAGGGTCATTCACTTTTGAGCGTCTCTGCTCATCATGCTGTGCTATTTGGGCATCCTGAAGACGAGCGATCGCATCATAAGTGTAAAAACCATCTTTTGCCCTACTTGTAGACTGGATATACCAAGACTCATAAGGTAAACCTAGTTCATCAGCCACAGCACGAGCCAAGCGAGTTTTACCACAACCCGGTTCTCCCTTGAGCAACAAAGGGCGTTTTTGTAAAAAAATTGTCAGATTTACTGCTTCAATCAATTCAGGCGACGGTATGTAAGGCTCACGTCCATCAAATTCGGATTCACCTGTATAAATGCGGGGTATTACTGAATTAATCATTATGTTAATTTTCCTTTCCAACTAGAACACCTGAATCAACTTTTGTGCTAAATCTCCTTCCCAACTGGTATTACAATACTCACAAATTCTTTTATAGACAAGCTCAGGAACACCTTCTTGAGAATCTGCCAGTAATGTATCAATACATAAACTTTCAGGTACTACTTTGTCTCTGACTGCTACTCGCAACCAACTAGCTAGTTTTGTACGTGGAAATTGTGTACCGGGGGGCAAACTTAAGGGAATTTTAGGGTATTGTGGGTGATTAACTTCGTCAGCTAAAGAAATCCCTGATTTACAGACTCCTCCTTTATTATCAATTAAAAACATGACCAAATATGTTTCTTTGTGATTAGCTTGTTCTACAATAGGTTGCCAAAAATCTTGAATTAATTCATCCAAAAAACTCAATCTATCGCTTTGATAAATTTCATAAAATATAAAAATTAAATTTTGAAATCGCAATGCTTGAAAAATTTTATCCATTATTTGTTCTGGCGATAACCCAGTAGGCTGATTGCCATGAACAAACCTTCGTGCAACTTCCTCCCAGACATCATAAATGTTCTTATGATTGCTAAGTTTAACAACAATTTTCATGCGTTCACCATTATTTAATTCTCGTAATTGCAACAGTCGAGTAACTAAAGGTAATTGCCCAAATTGATGATTACCATGAACTAAGAAAGCTGCTGTTTTGTGAGAAAAATTTTGCCAGTCTAGAGATGTTATTACTTTATCTTCCTGCTCGTCAAAGTCAATATCTAGAATGCGGTTAAAAAGTGTTTGCTTATCTAGAAAAAATTGTTTATCTAATGCTTGAGCTTGAACTGAGATTTGTTCAATTTTGACATATAAATCATTAATTTCGCTCCAACGGGCGTTCTCTTGATGACAATTATCTCGTAAGGCTTTCACAAAACTGGGAAATATAAAACCATACTTTCTATGTTTACCTTTTAGTAGGATAGGTAAATTCTTCATCACTCGAGATGATAGACTGTCAGCTTTTTTTAGATCCTGTACTAAAAAAGAAAATTCTTCCTGTTCACAAAATGCACTAAGAAGTTCATCATTTTCAAATGGCTGACACTGCTGAAAAACTTTTTTGCATTGCCAATAGAGGTCAGTTGGTAATTCCATCAATCAATCTCCCAACAGTTTATACTGCTCCAGCAATTGCTGGGAGATATCCAAGGCATCCTGATAATCTCTCACTAATTCTTGCAGTTCTCCTTCAGTCTCCACACCTAATATCTCTTGCAAATCATCAGGTAATTCATCACCAATACCAGACGCTTCTGCTGTGCTACTTGGTTGTAATTTGGTTTCTACCTCTACTTGAGCAGCAGCAATAATTTCTTCTATTTCTGGTAATAAAAACTCGCGCCGCTTGAGAGCTAATTCTTTTACCCGTCTGATAACGAAAAGCCATTCACCTATTTTTTGTCGGCGTTCTAATTCAGTAGTCAGAACAGAGTCAAGTATATGTTCTTTGACTGTTTGCAATAGTAGCCACCAAGGTTCATCACGGAACTCTTCTTGGCTCAATCTCTTAATTCCTAACACTTGAATCACGGCATAAGAAAGACGATTAAGCAAACTTCCGCTAGTTTTATCTCTCAAGCGTTTATCTGCATCAATTTGCAGAAATTGAGGTGAAGGCCAATCTTCATCGCTATGGGAACCGTAGACAAGATAGTAGCCAGTTTTTAAATCCGCTACGTTGAAATCCATGACTAAGGTAAACAGGTTTTGTTGGCTGCCTTCCTGCGCTAGATAACTCAATAATCTGCCCACAATATCAGTAACTTTGACGGCTACAGCCCAATCTGGTCGTAATGACAACTTCGCTACTAAATCGGCTTGTTTGATATGATCTACGAATTTTTGTATGGGTTTCCCCTGCAACACTGTGTATTTGATGTTAATCCGCAATGAATCACTAGAGCTAGCAGGCAGCCATTCAGTTAAATTAGTGCTAAGACCCAAACGACAAGGAGTGTTTCTTTGAATTGTAGATATTTGATGTAGGCTTTGGGTAGGAGAATTGCGTTGAAAGGAGCTTGTCACAGAAGAACTAAATGTCACTAAATCAGCCTGACCTAAGAAATTAGCTTGAAAAAATGCCTGAGCATCGTGTAGCTTTACCAGGAAGTAACTGTTGTCTAATTCTAGGTTAAATGGAGCGGAAGGTTGGTCTTGTAGGTAAAAAGGTTGACTAGCACCTGTTGGCATAATTCACTCCTGATTTTGGCTTTGTGCGGCGATGATTTCATCGTACAGTTTAGGACGATTGTGCTGCAAATCACTCAAAATAGTTTTAATTTTCGTGGCTTCTCGCAATTTTTGAGTTTCGTTTTCGCCGTTGTGCAGTGCCACCACCTGAAAGTTAGTTACATTCAATACGGGTGCGCCTGATGTTCCCTCTTCAGTAGGGGCGCTATGGAGAATACGGTTGCTATCCAAATCAGATTTGTAATATCCACCAGAACGCTGCTGTGGCTGTCCTTTGGGATGCTGAATTACATATAGTTGCGTCCCTAGAGTAAAAGGTATGTCTACATCCAATCTCAGAAATCTTCGGTATTGTAGGGGAGAATCCTGGCGATCGCGCAACCGCACAACAGCATAATCTAATTCCAGATTGTCGTGTTCCATCTGCACCAAGCCATATTCAATCCCAACGCCTGCTTGGGTAAAGTCAAAAGTGAATACGCTATTGGCTATTTGCTTTTGCAGGTCAGATGCACTAATTGGTGGCTCTCTTTTGGGATCTCTGGCTTCAATGACATGCCAACAAGTTAATGCCAGTTCAGAAGTTACCAGCCACCCCGTACCTGTAGGTATTTTCCTCATGTTCCCATTGACAATTTTGGGGACACTCACACGAGCAACAGCACGAGCGCAATTCAGCAGTTTCTCATCTGCTGCAATATAAGGCATCGGCTCACCTTTGGGGTTGGCTTCTGCTTTACGTAAATCATTTAGGCTAGGATTATTGTGTAAAACTACGAGATTAGATTTACTATTAGACTTAGGTGCAAGTATAGGTTCAAGTTCTTGTATTAGTTCAGATAAAGTTTGATGCAACTCTTTTACCGGATCTATCTGCCTCTTTAATAAATGCAGCAGTATCAATAACACGTTCTCTCCGGTATCTCTGCGATATTCATACTTGAGGTAAGCAATTACTCTCTCCGCTCGTTCAGCTCGATTATCAACTTCCGGCAATTCATCACGCCACGGTTTGAGTGACTCATTTGCATCAAAAAAATCGAATAGTCGGCTATGACTCTTAAATTGATCGCAATCCAACAGGGCTTGCTTTAGTCGAATCCCAGGCATATCATTTGTTACAGCTACATGCTCATGATAATGTAAATTTTGAGAGAAATTTGTAACACCAGGTTGCTCCCATGAGTTACCGTTAAACCTGGATTGATTCTCAACGGGTGCAGTAGCAATACTTTCTTGGACAGTAACTTTGAGAAGTTGGAGGCGATCGCGTCCCCGTTCTAAAAAGCTTATGTCTGTTTGAATTTGTTGTTGTAATTTGTTACCGACATAGTGTAAAAACTGTTGCCATAACTCTAAATTAGTCTCTGGTAGCGATTCCAGTTTTTGGAGTTTAGTTCTGTAATTTAGCTCATTGACAGCTATAGTATTTTTGTGATCTGACAGTTCCCCCAAGTAACGAGCATATTCCAAGCCTATTTGCTGTAACTCTACCTGCAACTGCCTTAACTGCCATTGCTGATTTGCAGTTTGAGTAATTTGATGAAAGCGTCGTTCGTAATCTGGCAATTTGCCGTAAAGTTTTTTGGTTTGGCGATCGCACCACCGGGATTGATGATAAACATACTGAATTTTATGCCTACACCACAGCAGATATAGTAGAATTTCAGCAACTTTATCCATGTGGTTTTGGTTCATATCTTGGCATTTCAACCAAACTAAAATATGCAGTTTTTGAGTAGGGTCTGTATGGGCGCTTTCATATTCAAAAATGGTATTTCCTAGCAGATAACCTGTACCAATTAACTCGGTTGAATTTCTTTCTGAAAGTATTTGGTTAACACACGCATCAGCTAAATATTGATAATCTTCTTGCAGTTCTGTTGGTTGCCCAAAAAGTAATAATGTTTGTCCTAAAGAAGCCTGAATTTGTGGAGGTAGCAGCAGATTATCGTAATTAAGATTACTTAATTGAGGTATACTGAACGTATCTTGAGAATACAGAGTTAAATCAATTGCATAAGAATCATGTAATCGAAAAGGGCAAAGTAAACCTTGAAGCTTTAACCCACCAGTTCGCGGAATTAAACGAAAGTTTAAACTTTGTTCTTGATTACGCAGTAGATTGCTATATTCAACTCCAAGACTATCTTCTGCTTGTGGAAAATAGTGATTATCTTGGTAACAAATAAGTTGTTGTTGTAGAGTTTGTAATTCTCCAATGTGGAGTTTATTACCCAAATCAACTAAATGTTCCCACAACTGTGGTGCTTCTGCTACAGTCGGTTCTTCCCCTTGGTTGATGCTGTTTCGCAGATGGAAAGCATAAAGAGTAATACTAGGACTATGCAGCCCCAAATTCTGGGTGATTTCGTTCATAATTTGGGATGTATATTATCGATATTTTGTCATCACTGACCGATCGCGCAAAATGCTGCCCAGTGAAAGGGCGAGTTAAAGGGTTGCTCGGAATCTGACATTTTATGGAGTCTGCGACGCAAACTCATGTTGAGACTTGCATCCAGAGAGATTTTATTTTCTGAAATCCATTCTTGCAGTTCCTTTTTGGTAAGGTTTCGCAGCCAAAGTTGAGCCTGGTTGAGGGCGATCACTACTGTCTCAAACAACGGCAGATTTTGATAGAACTTAATCATTAAAAAAGCTGTTGATACATCTTGAACAGTCCATAAACTGCTGACAACACTAGGACTTCCTGCATAGAGAAAGCTACTCGGAATCCCAACGTATTCATCGCTGAGGATTTTGTAGTTAGTTAGACCTGTTTCGCAGGCAGAAAGGGTAACAAGACGACATTGGGAAAGGTCAAGGTCAAAAATTTCTCCAAGGGTAAGACGTTCCCCATCTGCTAATAATAGTGCTGAGTCTAGAGGAGATTCAAAATTAAACTCGCCATGACAGGAAAAGTGGGCGCAGTTTGCCAAACTGAGTTGGGAGTTTTGGATAACCTCTCTCGTCCCATTATCTTTAATGTTTACTTCTACAAGAGTGGCTTTTTGGGCAGAATTTTCAACAAAAACATCAGTATGGGGGAAGTAACGTTGAATAGTCCCAACCTCAACAGTCGTATAGCCTAAGTCTTTAGTAGGGTTTTGAATAGCCAAGAGGCGAGCAAAATTAGACCGTTCTTGGTTTTGAGTTACTTGCAATAGCTGACAGGAGGGGGTATAACGCACACCTCTGGGGAAGCGGTCTATGAGACAAGGGTGTTGGGACAGAGGCAAAGCATGGAGGGGAATCAGGTGCAAAAAGCGATGGGGAATTAAGATGATTTGGTCGCAGTTGCTTGGGAGACTATTAATAATGTCATCAATATGCAGGATTTCGGAGAGGCGGTAAAGGCGTTCTAAAAGTTTCTCAATCCATTGCCCTCGGTTTTGCTGGTAGTCTTGCAAATATTCCTCTTGCCAATCTAAGAAAGCTTGTCGTTCCTCAGCAGAGGATGACCAGACTTTGGGATGCTGAGATTGGTGGGTGATGACGAAAGTGTAGAAGTTATTATCGGTAATATACCACTCAACAATAGCAGCGCGATCGTCTATAAGGTTTTGAATCTCGTTAGAGGACATAGGTTTAACTTGTTGGGTAGCTCTAAAGTTGGGGTCTATAGGATCGATTTCGGTAGCAATCAAATTATCTAGTCGCTGAAGCAATTGATTTAGGCGATCGCGGTTTTTTAGCCAAGTTGCTGAATCTAACACTGATTCACCATTACTAGAAATTATGCCACCTGAATGATTTTGCTCGGTTATCTCTAGGTGTCTTTTTTCAGCTATAATTTCTCTACGTAATTGCTTTAATTCATTGAGGACGTTTTCAGAAATAGCACCTTTAGGATAAATATCACGGTTGGCGAGAAGTTCAACTAAATTTCGGGCTTTGCTACGCTCAACATATTCAATTGCTGTGTCAGTTTGGTGATCGTTGACACAGCTTTGTACTATATTGGCATAAATATCAATAGAGTTTGATAGAATTTCTTGTCTTCTTGTATCCGTAACAGCCCAAATTCGACTTTGTTCAACAACTTCAATAGCGATACTATATCCTTTGATTGCTTCTGACCAAAGTTGAGCAATAAAAGCTGTGTAGCCATAGCTGCGCCCAGAGTTAATACATTCATTCGGGGACATACTCACTTGGCGGATTTCCAAGGCTGACCAGAAGGATATCAGAGCCTTTTCTATATCTTCTTGCTCTCGATAAATATGACCGAGAGCATTCTGAGTCATAGCCCAATCTTCAGGAAATTGATCGCGAAGGTACACTTGTAAAGCAGTTTGATAATATGACTTAGCCTGCTGCAAATTTTCTGATTTATTACCGTAAATTCGCGAAAAATAGGCGCTACCTAGATTATGCTGAGTTCTTCCCCACTCTTGAGGATAAGCTACTTTTGTATATACTTGTAAGGTTTTTTTGTAGTGATAAATAGCTTTATCTATATTTTCTCCCTCATTACCTTCAATTCGATTCCAGTAAACACTGGCTAAATTGTTATGGGTTGTTGCCCATTCATCAGGAAACTTTTCTTGAGTATATACTTGCAAGGCTTGCTGATAGCAAACAATTGCTTGTTCGAGGTTCTGAGACTTACTATCAACGATTCTTACTTGATAAGCAGTACCCAGATTAGTTTGAACCATTGCCCACTGATCAGAAAGCTCTATTTGAGTAAAAACCTGTAAAGCTTTCTGATAATAGTTAATTGACTTTTCCAAGTTCTCAGCAAAATCCCCTGTGATGCGGCTGTGATAAACATTCCCTAATTCATTTTGAACTCTTGCCCATTGTTCTCGAAAAGATTTCTGATTAAATACTTGCAGAGTTTCTTGGAAGTAGGCGATTGCTTTTTCTATATTTTCTGCTGACTTTCCGACATCTTTTTGATAGTATATTAAACCTAAATTCATTTGGATAGTTGCCCATTTTTCGGGAAAATTATCCAGAGTAAAAACTTGTAATGCAGCTTGGTAGCAAGCAATCGCTTTTTCAAAATTCTCAGCATGATCGCCATAAATTCGATTGCGGTAAGCAACCGCTAAGTTACCTTGGATTCCAGCCCAATTTTCTGAAGATTTTTCCTGAGAACATATAGAGGCGGCTATTTCATAGCCTGTAATTGCAATTTCCCAATTGAGTGCTGGACGAGTATCGGGAAAATTGACAATCGAAATGCTTAACTGAAACAAAGATGCAGCAACACTTGATGCTAGATCAGGTTCTATGTAAGGTAAGACATAATTTGCCCAGGATTGTACTAATTCAGGGAAGTCATCCTCCAGTTTATCCAAGTTTTCTCTTAACAGCAGATAGATGCCTGTAACGTCGCCGTTGCTGACGCTAGCCGTTTCCAATAGCTCTTCTAAGAAATTTATATTTTCTGCTGGAAAAAGAACTTCTAAATCATCCGTGGCTGATAAATTCGCCTGCTCGATAGCTTTGGATAGCTCTTTGTTAAATTCACTTAAGTAACTCGCTTTTTCTTCCTCACCCTTTTCTAATAGTTCCCCTATCATTTGTTTAACAGTTTTAACCAAGGCTTCATCTAATAAGTAGGCATACTGTTCCAAAATAGTCATTTCTTCACCAGTACAGCAGTTTAGTAACGCTTGAAGCAATTTCAAATAATCTTCTCGCCGTTTTTTATCCATAATCACTGACCGATCGCACAGAACGCTGCCCAGTAAAAAGGCGATTCAAATGGTTGAGCATCATCCTCTAACTTATTAAGACGGCGGCGAAAACTCATCCTAGCCGCTGGTTTCAATGGTAACTGCTTTTCCTCAATCCATTTTTCCAAATCCCCCTTAGTCAAATTCTTTAACCAGAGTTGAGCTTGATTGAGCGCCAAACCCACAGCCAGACCCTTTTGAAGGTTTTGATAAAACCGAATCATCAAAAAAGCAGTTGATAAGTCATTCACCGTCCAAAGAGAACTAACAACACTAGAAGCACCTGCATAAAGAAAACCACTGGGCAAGCCAATATATTCATCGCTGTTATTGCGGAAATCAATCAATCCGGTTTCACAAGCAGATAGAGTGACGAGGCGACATTGTTCTAGATTCAGGGTGAAAACGCTATCTAAAGTAAGACACTTGTTGAGGTCAAGTACGCCACCATTTTCCAAACTAAGGTAGTTTTCTGTATCGGGTTGTGTCGGTGCAGAATTTAGCTCCGCATTGGCTAGAATCAGGGCAGATTTGCGAGGTTCGCTTCCGTTAAAGTAGCCGTGACAGCTAAAGTGGGCGCAGTGAACAACAGTAAGAGAAGTATTATCAATAGCTTCTTTAGTTGCTATTTTCTGTTTGAGAAGATTACTGGTATTGAAATAGCTTTGAATGGTTTCGACTTCAAGATCGGTATAAGAGAGGTCGCCTGTGGGGTTTTGAACGGCAAATAGGCGAGTAAATTCGGGGCGCTGTCGGTTTTGGGCGAGTTGCAGCAGTTGGCAGCTAGGGGCATAGCTGACTCCTCCAGGAAATCTGTCAAAAAGACTGGAGTCTCCGACAAGTGGTAAAGCATGAAGTGGCAGCAGATGCAAGTAGCGGTGGGGAATTAGAATTAATTTGTTGCACTCTATTGGAATTTGCTGAATAATTTCATCAATGTGCAGAATTTGCGCCAATAGATGTAAGCGGGTAGTTAGACGGCGCTGCCAATGAGATTTTTTGTTACTATAGGCTTTCAGATAGCTGTTTGCCCAATTTGCTAATTTGTTCAGGTCTATCAAATCTGATGATAAAACAATTGGTTGTTGGGTTTGCTTGGTAATAATGAAAACGAGTAGCTTATCGGTTGTAATGTAAAACTCAACAATTGCAGTGCGATCGCTCAAAGTCGAGCGGAATGGCTCAAATTGAAAACCAGAACCGATGGGTAAGTATCGATCTTGTAATTCGTTGCGCTGCTGTCGAAGCTGTTGGAGATGTTGAGCTAGTGCAGTTGGATCTTCTGCTGTGGCATTTTGAAGTTCGTACTGACCGATGGCGATTTCATCTCTAAGTGGATCTAGTTGAGCAACTACTTCTGGGGGGAAAATAGTGTGGCGATCGCGAGTGAGGATAAGCTCAACTAAGTTACGAGTTTTGCTGCGCTCGACGTATTCTATAGCTTTTTCAAATTGCAGGGATTTTATACAAGCCTGTACCACATTACCATAAACATCTATCGCTTCTGAAACTATTTCTGCTTTGCGTAAATCTGTACTTCCCCAATCACGACTTTCCTCTAAAGCTGCAATAGCAATATCATAAGCTTCAATAGTTTCTATCCATTTTTCAGATATAAAAAAAGTATTGCCTAAATTCCAAGCAGAATTAAGGCAATCTCTAGGGAAGGTTATAGGTGTGTGGATTTTTAAAGCGTCTTTGAAGCAGATAATTGCATCGTTCATATTACCTAAATCACGGTAAACCATACCCAAGTTGTTTTGGGTTAGTGCCCAGTTATATGGAAATGCTTCATAAGTAAAAACCTCTAATGTTAATTTATAAGCATCAAGTGTTCTTTTTAAATTCTCTTCTCGATTGCCGGACATTCTAGTTCTATAAGCTTTTCCTAAATTATTTTGAGTCATAGCCCATTGTTGAGGTAGGGCTTCACGAGTACGAATTTGCAAAGCTAATTTACAGGCTGCGATCGCTAAGTTTAAATTTTCTTCGCGGTCTCCACGAAAACGATCGGAGTAAGCATTTGCTAAATTATTCTGAGTAGCCGCCCATCTGTATGGAAATCTTTCAGAACTGTAAACTAACAGAGCAGATTTATAAGCTTCAATTGCTGAATCTATATTATCTTCACGCTCTCCATAAATCCTCTCCCAATAGGCATTACCTAGATTAGCTTGTGTTTCTGCCCATTCTTCTGGATTTTTTTGGTAAGTACGAACTTCCAAAGCTGATTTTAAGGCAGCAATAGCCAATTCCTTATTTTTATCCAAATCGCCATAAATTTTATCAAGATAGGTGTTGCCCAAATTGTTTTTTACAGTGGCATATTGTTCAGGAAATTCATTGATATTATAGAATGATAATGCTTTTTTGTAGGCTAAGATAGACATTTCTATATTGTCTGCTCTGTTGCCATTAATTCGTTGATTGTATGCAGTACCTAAGTTGTTTTGTAATTTAGCCCACTGTTCTGGATAAGTTTCATTAGTATGAAATTGAAGAGCTAATTCATAACAACTTATTGCTTTATCTATGTTATCAGCACGATTACCATAAATTCGATCTCCATACGCAGTTCCAAGATTGTTTTGTAGTCCAGCCCAGTTTTCAGGATCGTTTTCGCGAGTTAAAAATATATTAGCTACTTCATAACCTGATATGGTAATCTCTATATTAATTCCTCTATCCCCCAATGGAAAGTCACTAACTCTATTGCTAAAATCAAAAATAGCTTTTGCTATACCAGGTTGTAATTCTGAGGGGGCTTCGGACAACATATTTGCAGCTTCACGTCGCCACATTTGAGCAAAAAATCTATCTAATTTATCTAAGTTTTCTTGCAGGAGAGGATAAATTTCGTTAGAATTACCATCACTTTGAACAGTTAATCTAAAAACTTGCATCAAAAAATCAAAATATTCTTCTGGAGTTGGGGATGCTGACACAACAGCAGAAAGTTGGTCAGATATACTTCGTAGCCAATTTGCGGCATCTTGATTATCCTCCTTCTCTAACGTTGAGGCAACTGAATTCATTGCTTCAATCAATCCTTCATCAACTAAATCCTGGTTGACATTCAAAATCTCTAATTCCTCTCCATTAGGACAATTGAGTAGGGAATCAATTAAATTCAGGTATTCTTGAAATCTTTGTTGTTCATCCATAATCACTGACCTACTGCACAAAATGCTGCCCAATAAAAAGGGGACTGAAACGGCTGTTGATTCTGCCGGAACCGACGTGCCAGTGAAATCTTCAGCGTTGGAGCCAACGGCAACTGTTGCTCCTCCATCCACTGTTGTAACTCATCGCCAGTAGCATCTCGCAACCAGCGTTGAGCCTGATTGAGTGCTACTGCCACAGATGACCCCTGTTGCAAATTCTGGTAAAACTTGGCTACCAAGAATGCCGTAGATATATCGCTAATCGTCCACAACGAACTGACGACGCTGGGACTTCCTGCATACAGAAAACCGCTGGGTAAACCAATGTACTCATCACTGAGGGAAGTCGGATCGGTCAAACCTGTCTCACAAGCCGAAAGCGCCACCAAACGGCACTGACTCAGATCTAATCCAAAAATTTCCCCCAGCGTCAGACAACGTTCCAACTCAAGAACTTTCAGATCCACACCCGCCAGCACCAAGGCAGAGCGTAGAGGAGATTCTAAATCGAAAATGCCATGACAGGCAAAGTGGACGCAATGAGCAGCTTGCAAACGCTGGTTGCCGATCGCCTCTTTGCGTGCCTCTGCTTTCACCAAAATCTCCGCGTGGGGATGAAAAACCTGTCGGACAATTGCCATCTCGATATCGCTGTATGTCAAATCCAGGGTGGGGTTTTGCACCCCAAACAGATGGCTGAAGTTGGTGCGGTTCCAGCTTTGAGTTAACTGCAATAGCTGACAACTGGGAGCATAGCGCACGCCGCCGGGAAACTTATCTAGCAAGCAGGGAGTATCAGAAAGTTGCGTCCCTGGCAGTTGCGATCGCCCCTCGCCCACAGGCAGGGCATGAAGCGGAAACAGATGCAAAAATCGGTGGGGGATGAGAATCAGTTGAGAACAGTCTGAGGGGATAACAGAGAGGAGATAATTCAAGTGCAGGATGGTAGCAAGTTGCTGAAGTTGCTCAATTAGAGTGCTTTGCCACTGCTGCTTGTTATCGTAGTAGGTTGTGAGATATGTCCTAATCCACCCCATTAGTGCTTGATAGTCTTGGGTGGATGACTGCCAGACGAAGGGAGTTTGACTGTTCGGCGCAACAATAAAAGCAAGAAATGTCTCCTCAGCGATATACCACTCAATTAGTGCCGTTTGGGAATTGGGGAGCAAATCTCGTACTTGCTGAAAGGTGACAGGTTCAACTCTTTGAGTTAGGTTGAAGGTGGAGTCGTAGGGTTGGATGTCCTGCCGAATCAATTTGTCCAGTTCTTGTTGGAGTTGGTTAAGGTAAGTGCGAGACTCCTGAAACGCAGCTAGAGCGGGTAACGTCTCCAGAGTGGCTATCTCACCGACTCCCGATCGCATCTCAATCCGGCGTTGTTCCGTAACAATCTCTCGCCGCAGCCGATCCAATTCCTCGATGACTGTTTGCGGAACGTTACCTCTAGGGTAAAGGTCACGTGCAGCTAGAAGTTCAACTAAATTGCGGGCTTTGCTGCGTTCGACATATTCCAAAGCCCGATCGCTCTGGTCGGTATTGATGCACGCTTGCACCATCTTGGCATAAACATCGATCGCCGCCGACAAAATTTCCTGTCTGCGCTTGTCGCTATTCGCCCAACTGCGACTTTGTTCTACAGCCTCAATAGCAGCACTATAACCTGCGATCGCTTCCTGCCATCGGTTTGCTCTAAACGCCAAATTGCCCAAATTACGCCCCGTTGTCAAACACTCAACCGGAAAATCACCAGGTTGATACACTTCCAGAACTTGCTCAAAGCAGTGAATCGCCTCATCAACCTTACCCAAATCTCGATAAGCCGCCCCCAAATTATTTTGAGTCATTGCCCAGTCTTTGAGAGATGCTTCTGGAGTGCGAATTCGGAGGGCTTGTTTAAAGCAATCGATGGCCTTTCCTAGGTTCTCGGTTAAATTACCTTCTGATTTACAAAGATAGGCGATACCTAGATTGTTATGGGCAAGTGCCCAACCCAAAGGAAAATTCTCTTCGGTGTAAAAAGTTAAAGCTTGCTCGTAGCACTCAATCGCTTTTGGTAAGTCTTGCCTGTAGTCTTCGCGAACGCCGTATAAGTAAGCATTTCCCAGATTATTTTGAACCATCGCCCAATCTTCAGGCGCGGCTTCTGGAGTAAACACCTGCAAGGCGTACTGGAAGCATTTTATCGAGCAAGTCAGATTTTCTTCGAGGTTACTTAAGATGCGGTTGCGATAGGCATTTCCTAAATTGTTTTGAGCGGTTGCCCAATCTAGTGGAAATTCCTCTAAAGTAAACACTTGCAAGGCAGATTCAAAGGCCGCGATCGCCACTTCTATATTTTCTGCGGGGTCCTCTAAAATACGATTGCGGTAAGCTTCGCCCAAGTTGTTTTGAGTGATTGCCCATTCTTTGGGGAACGCCTCTCGAGTGCGGACTTGCAGCGCCCTGTGAAAGTAAGCGAGCGCCATCTCTAAATTTTCAGCGCGATCTCCATGAATGCGGTAGAGGTAGGCGTTACCCAGATTGTTTTGAGCAATTCCCCAATCCCTGGGAAATTCCCTGCGGGTAAAGACATTACTCGCAATTTCGTGTCCGGTAATAATAATTTCTAGGTGGCTGGCTTTGTCACCTAGCGGAAACTGCCTGAGCAAGATACAAAAGCTGACGATTACTTCAGTAATAGCTCTGGCAATCTCTGGGTCTGCTTGAGGCAAGGTTGATAATGCCCAAGCTTGCAGGATGTGTGCTAGAAACTCATCCAGTTTATCCAGATTGGCTTGCAACAGAGAGTAGACGATCTGAGGTTTGCTGTTGCTCTCTTGTACAGTTTTGAGAATTAACTTTAGGAAGTCGAGATAAGCTTCGGGATTAGAGGGAAGTTTGGGGTTCATAATTATTGCCCAATCGCACAGAATGCCGCCCAGTAAAAAGGCGATTTAAACGGTTGAGCATCATCAGACATTTTATGTAATCGCCGATTTAAGCTCATCTTAACTGCTGGATCAAAATTTAACTCGCTTTGAACCATCCATGTTTCCAATTCCTTCTTGGTAAGATTTCTGAGCCAGAGTTGAGCTTGGTTGAGAGCGATCGCCACGCTGGGATACTGCTCGGTATCCTGCAAATTCTGATAGAACTGAATCGTTAAAAAAGCTGTCGATAGGTCGTTCACCGTCCAAAGACTGCTGACCACGCTGGGACTGCCCGCATAGAGAAAGCCACTGGGCAGACCAATATATTCATCGCCGAGGGAATTAAAATCCGTGAGACCCGTTTCGCAGGCAGAGAGAGTCGCCAGACGGCATTGGCGCAGGTCTAAGGCAAAAATATCCCCCAGAGTCAGGCATTTTTCTAGGTTAATCGACCCTCCATCACGACTCGCCCAAAAGCGTGTTTGGTCAGCAGGTGTTATTGTAGTTGTTGTGGTTTTGCTTCCTGCTAAGAGTAGAGCAGATTGGCTAGGGGTTTCAAAGTTGAAGTAACCGTGACAAGAGAAATGAGCCACATTGGTTTGGGCTAAACGTTCCTGGGTTAGAGCTGTAATGCTTGCAAATTGTTTTTCCAATACGTCATCGTGAGGATGAAAATAACGACGGATAGCGTTAACCTCTATATCGGCAAAACTGAGGTCTTCAGTGGGGTTCTTGACACTGAAAAAGTGTTTGAGTGAGGGACGGCTCCAGGTTTTACTTAGTTGTAGCAGTTGGATACTGGGAGCATAGCTGAGACCTTGAGGAAAGCGCTCCATCAATAAATCTCCATTTGCTAAAGGCATAGCATGGAGGGGAAAAAGGTGTAGGAAACGATGGGGAATGAGGATGAGGCGATCGCATTTCTTCCCTTGCTGGTTAAAAATCTCGTTAATCTTGGTGAGGATGTGATCAATATTGAGTATTTCAGCTAACTTCTCAAGGTTAGAATCTAAATTTGCTTTCCATTGCTTCTTTTCCTTTTGCAAGTATGCCTGAAAATAATCATTACTCCAATTTCCGAAAGTCTCTAGTGTTTCCAAGGAAGCTTCTTCGACAAGAGGATGTAGGCTATTGGCAGTCAGAATAAAGGTAAGAATTTTATCTTCCGTAACATACCACTCAATGGCGGCAGTGCGATCGTCAAGAAGACTTTGGATCTCGCTAAAGGCAATCTGTTCCACTCTCTGAGTTAGGCTGAAACTGGAGTCTATGGGTTTGATGAGATCGAGTACCTCATCTAACTTAAACCGTGAGGTTTGTAATTCTTGCTGTAATCGTTTCTTTGACTCTTCTAGGGAGTATCGCTGTGCTTGTTCTTGTTCGCTCGTAGTTGTTGATAATTGCTCTATCACTACCTGTAATTGCCTTTCCAGTGAGGGAATGCTGCGTCGCAATTGATCTAATTGGGAGATTATCTCTTGGGGAACATCACCTTTGGGATAGAGGTCGCGGTTGGCGAGCAGTTCGACTAGGTTCCGGGTTTTGCTGCGTTCCACTGTTTCGATAGCTTTGTCCCATTGTTCTATATTGATATAGGCTTGTACCAGTTTTTGATAAACATCTATTGCCTCTGCGAGAACTTTTTGGCGACTAGTATCGTTACTTGCCCAACTGCGGCTGAGTTCCACTGCGGTTACGGACTTTTCATAGGCAGTGGTCGCTGACTGCCAGTTGCCTTGGGTGAAGTGAAGATTGCCGAGGTTGCGAGCAGTTTGAAGATGATCTATGGGATTTGCTTCAAGGGTGCGAACTTCTAAAGCCTTTTGAAAAGTGGTGATTGCCATTTTCAGATTTTCTGACCGCTCACCTAATATCCTATTGCTGTAGACAATACCCAAATTGTTTTGAGTATGTGCCCATTGGATGGGTAATTCTTCAGGAGTCCGTACTTGCAATGCTTGTTTGTAGGCAGCAATGGACATTTCCAAATTTTCTGCCTGCTCACCCGATATTCTATTGTGGTAAGCGGCACCTAAATTGCTCTGAGTCCTTGCCCATTGGATAGGATTTGCTTCTAGAGTACAAACTTGTAGAACCTGTTGGAAAGCAGCAATGGCCATCTCCAGATTTTCTGCTCTATCGCCCAATATCCTGTTAACGTAAGCAGCACCCAAATTGTTTTGAGTATCTGGCCAGTCAATGGGATTTGCTTCTAGAGTACGAACTTGTAGAACCTGTTGGAAAGCAGCAATGGCCATCTCCAGATTTTCTGCTCTATCGCCCAATATCCTGTTAACGTAAGCAGCACCCAAATTGTTCTGAGTATCTGTCCATCGGATAGGATTTGCCTCTAGCGTGCGAACTTGCAGAGCCTTTTGGAAGGCAGCAATAGCCATCTCCAGATTTTCTGCCCTATCTCCCAATATCCTGTTAACGTAAGCAGCACCCAAATTATTTTCGGTTGTTGCCCAATTGATAGGAAAGGCTTCAGGGGTGCGAACTTTCAAAGCTTTTTGGAAAGCGACAATGGCCATCTCCAAATTTTCTGCTCTATCCCCCAATATCCTGTTAACGTAAGCAGCACCCAAATTGTTCTGAATATCTGCCCATGGAACAGGAAATACGTCAGCGGTATAAACTTGTAGAGCTTTTTGGTACGCAGTAACAGCCATCTCCAGATTTTCTGCTCTATCTCCCAATATCCTGTCGTTGTAGGCGGCACCTAAGTTGTTTTGAGTATCTGCCCAATCGAGGGGAAGTTCTTCAAGGGTGCGAACCTCTAAAGCTTTGTGGAAGGCAGCGATGGACATTTCCAGATTTTCTGCTCTATCTCCCAATATCCTATCAAGGTAGGCAACACCCAAATTATTCTGAGTCATTGCCCAGTCAATGGGGAATGCTTCGTGAGTGCGAACTTGCAGTGCCATTTTATAAGCAGCGATAGCCGTCTCCAGATTTTCTGCCCTGTCCCCGAATATCCTGTCGCAGTAAACATTACCCAAATTGTTCTGAGTTATTGCCCATTGGATGGGATTTTTTTCACAAGTGCAAGCTTGCAGTACCATTTTATAAGCAGCGATAGCCGTCTCCAGATTTTCTGCCCTGTCCCCGAATATTCTATTTTTATAGGCAGCACCCAAATTGTTTTGAGTCATTGCCCAACCACCGGGCAGTGCTTCTGGGGTGTAGACTTGCAATGCCATTTTATACGCAGCAATGGCCATCTCCAGATTTTCTGCCTGTTCACCAGATATTCTATCGCTGTAGGCAGTACCCAAATTATTCTGAGTTGTTGCCCATTGGATGGGATTTGCTTCAAGAGTCAAAACTTGCAGTGCCATTTTATAGGCAGTGATGGCTACCTCCAGATTTTCTGCCCGCTCGCCAGATACCCTGTCACAATAAGCATTTCCCAAGTTGCTTTGAATAGCTGCCCAATTGTTTGGACAACTGTCATAGGTAAAGACTGTTAGCGATATTTTGTAACCAACAATACTAATTTCCACGTTCGTTGCCTTACGGCCAAGAGGAAACTGTAGGATGAGGTTGGCGAAGCTGAAGATAATGCCAGCAATGCCCTCTGCCGTCGATGGTTCAGCCTCTGAGATGGCAGCCTCCGACCAATTTTGCAAGATAGAGATTAGATGATTATCAAGTTTGTCTAGGTTTGCTCGGAGGATTGGGTAGATTACCTCAGAGTTACCACCACTTTCCTCTGTTGCCTGCAATACCTCCATCAAGAACTGCTGATAGTCTTGAGATGATAGGTTAGCTGAGGTAGAAGTTTCTGATATTCCCAGGACTTCTACAAGCTGACTATTGAGGTCACGTATAAAGTCGGCAGCGTTTTGATTGCCATCTGCTTCCAGTTCTTCTGCCACTTGTGCCATTACCTGCAATAACCCTGCATCTACTAACTCGCGATTGGCACTCAGGATTTCGGTTTCCTCCCCATCTGAGCAGTTTAACAGTTCCTCAATTAGTTTGATGTATTCTTGAAGTCTTTGTTTTTCATCCATCACTGACCAATCCCACAAAACGCCGCCCAGTAAAAAGGCGATGCAAAAGGTTTAGCACCATCCTCCAATTTATGAAGACGACGACACAGATTCATCCTAACTGCTGGTTTCAATATTATTATCAGGAGGTATTTCTGGATGGTCTAAAAAGTACCACCACTGATGTGCTTTATTGAGTAAGGAGCGTAACAGTTTACCAGCTTCTCCTCCAGCTTTATCAAGAAAGGAATGAATAGCTTCTTCAACTTTGGCTCTAAACTCGGATGCCCAAATCCAGAATTGCTCTTCGTTTTGGTGTTGTTGGAATAAAGCATAGTTTTGAAAACCTTCATCTATGAGGCTGATAAATTTTGTCCCAATCTCTTTGTTATTTAAACCAGGAAGTTTAATCAGTTTCTTGAAGTGTCGGCGTAAATGCGCCTGGCATTTCTGTTGAGCTTTGACTGGATAACCGTTATAGGCGCTAAAATCATCAGAACTGAGTACACCCTCATAGCTTGAACCCAGAATGGATTCTACTTCGGCACGAGACCGAGTATCAGCCGCATGAAATAAGGCGAAGTCGGTACTGGCAAAAATCCACAACCATTCTTTTACACCCTTGACTACCCAAGGCGTTCCATCTACATGGATATTTGGCTGGGTAAGTTTAATCCACTCTTGGAGTATGACTTGAACGAAAAAATGAGCCAAATTGTGAACCATAAAACGAGCCATAAGTAACGACAAAATAAGCCTTACGAGAAAAAGCGAAATAAAACTTTGCAGCAAATAATGAGCCAAAGTAGATTTT
>NZ_LUFH02000084.1 GCF_001586785.1 Sphaerospermopsis aphanizomenoides BCCUSP55 | reverse complement strand
GGTAGGTGGAAGTACAGTAATGTATGTAGCCGAGCCGTGCTAACAGACCGAGGGCTTGACCTCTACAACTTCGCGTTACTTGCAGTCTTCAGGGTTTTGTCATCTCAAAACTCAAGGCTCAAAATCTTTTTTTTGACTTTTGACTTTTGAATGCATGACTTCCCAACGGTTTTTCCTGGTGTTGATTGCGCGGTGGTCCCACACTGATCCCTTCCCGAACTCAGAGGTGAAACGCTGCCACGGCCACGATAGTCTGGGGGTTGCCCCACGCCAAAATAGCTCTATGCCAGGTCTATTATTTCAAAGCTCCCTCCACCGGGGGCTTTTGTTTTGGCTTTGAAGTGGCGTACAAGAATTGTCAAAGTGTTACTCTATCTAAACCCAATGCTACAGCACCCCATAAAGGGGCTTCATCACCCAATAATGCCCGCACAACCTCGAAATTAACTTCTGGTAATGCTGTTTCCTGTGCTACCTTACGTACAATTGCCCAAAAATTATCCCCTGCTTTAGTCACTCCACCACCTAAAACGAAGCGTTGAGGGTTCATCAAGTTAGCTACATTGCCGATACCTATTCCTAGCGCCCAAGCAGCTTTGTATAATACTTCTTTTGCTAATTCATCACCATGTGCTGCTGCTACACTGACTATTTGCCCTGTGATTAAATTTAAATTGTTGCCTACTAAATATTTAAGTATTTCTCCTCTTGTGCTGGTGGGGGGATTATTTGCTTCTTTTTGTAAAAGTTCCCGTGCATTTTGTGCTATGTAAGGACCAGAAGCTAAACGTTCTACACATCCTCGCTTCCCACACAGACATATTGGACCGGTGGGATCTACTACCATATGGCCAATTTCCCCAGCCATGCCACCTGCACCTTGCCACGGTTTATTATTTAGTATCCAGCCACCACCCACACCTGTACTGATAGTGATGTAAAACAAGCTATCATACCCCCGACCAGCACCAAACCTGTGTTCACCAATAGCAGCGACGTTAGCATCATTGTCTACACTGGTAGGAGCATTGTATTCTTCTTCTAGCAATTGTTTGAGCGGAATATTTTCCCAACCAGGGACATGATGGGAAAGTCTGACGAGTCCAGTGTCAGCATCTACTGGTCCACCGAAACTAACACCAATAGCATCTGGTTTACTTCTATCTAGCACAGAATCAATCAGCGATCGCATAATTTCTATATCACTTAAAGCATCTGCATTTGCCGGTGAAAGTCGATTTTCATAGCGCAACCATTCCTTAGAACCAGCTTCTATTGTGGCTGCGGCTAGTTTAGTTCCACCAAAATCAAGAGCTAATATTAACGTCATAATCGGTGATTGGTAATTAGTAATTGGTGATAGGAAATCAGTCTGATACATCACCGATTACCCATAACCATTTCTCATTATCTCGTCAATAAAATTTTGTAGTCGTGCATAATGTGACCCTTTTCAATAATTTTCGCTGCAATCTTGACATACAGCAGATTGCAAGTATATGGGGAGCATCTCAAATGTGTAAGTTTATTTTTTGGAAAGAAAGGCAATTCCAGGCTTGATATGAATCAATCGCAAAGAACGCAAAAGACACATTCGCGTAGCGTGCAGATCGCTTGCTTGGCGACCCAGGAGTCATAGGCATAAGCTGTTGTGCATTTAAAATTCACAACAGCAAGTCAAAAGTCAAAAGTCAAAAGTCAAAAGTGAAGAAAGTGTCAGGGTACTTTTCCTCAATATCGCAATATACAATCTAGCTGCACAGCAGCTTAGTTAAGAGATTTTAAGAGGATTGTTAGTATTGCTGCAATACTGCTGGGTTAACAAAATCAAGAATACTGAAAGTTAAGGTTCTTCGGTACTTTTTATGGAGAACCCAGTTCAAAATCATTGAAAGCCTTATTATGTGGGCATTTCATTCAAAAGATGGGCATTATAGTTTATAGTCCTTGCCCCGTAAGGGTTTTGTGATAATCAATCCTCAACCTCCATAAAACAGACGCAAGAGCCAAAGTTAAAAGCAACAATTTGGTTATTATTCTGGTAAACCCGTCACCTTTAACAAATCCAAATCCCTTTCAAATATCTCATCAATTGACAACATTTCCCCTTCAGTAGTCATAAACTTATGGTCTTTAGTTGCTCGAATTATTGAACCATCATCTAAACAATATTCATACAATTCTTGCTCTCCCCGATGATGCCATTGTGCTATCGGTTGAGTGTAGACATTTCCATGTTTATCAATACTAAAAACACTACACTCTATTTGTTTTTCCACAATTTCACCAATTGGTAAAAAGCCATATTCTACAGTTAAAACTTCAGTTTCATAACTCAAACAATATTCAGCAAACTTCAACATATCCGCAAATAGATGTTCTGCAACTTGTGGTTTTACACCGTTTTTTGCTGAACCATCTATAAAATTTTGCTTTTGTTTTTCCATCTCCGCTACTTTCTTTTTACCCATAGCGCGACGCAGTAAGTCAGCTTGTCCTAAAGAATAACCTGCCATATCTTGAGCAATTTTCATAATTTGCTCTTGATAAACCATAATTCCATAGGTTTCATTTAATATAGGTTCTAAAATTCCCGTTTCGTATTCAATTTCTTCCCGTCCATGTTTGCGGTTAATAAACTTAGGAATCAAGCCGGCATCTAATGGTCCTGGTCGATAAAGTGCCAAAATAGAAGAAATATCTTCGATATTAGAAGGCTTCAAGTCTCTAACTATTTGCTTCATTCCTGAAGATTCTAATTGAAATATACCTTCTAAATCTCCAGATTCTAATAATGAATAAGCTTTTTGTACTTCTTTGGGTAGTGTACTATGTTGCCCTTTAGCTAAAATATGCTGTGCTTTTCTTTCTTGACCAGTAATCTCATCAGGGTCAATTCTATAACCATTTGTTTCTTGAATTAAATCAATAGTTTTTTGAATTAAGGTCAGATTACGTAAACCCAAAAAGTCCATTTTTAATAAACCCAATGATTCTAAATCTTCCATAAAATATTGAGTAATTACAGAACCATCATTATTACGTTGTAGAGGAACAATTTCATCTAAAGGTTCTGCGGAAATAACTACACCTGCGGCATGAACTCCAAAGGTTTTGTTAGTTCCTTCAATTCGCATGGCCATATCTATCCAATGACGAACTTGAGGATCACTATCATATTTATCTTTAAATTCTTGTGCTGGGGTTTCATCAGAAATCATGACTTTGAGTTTAGTTGGTTTTCCCCGTACTACTGGAATTAATTTCGCCATTTTGTCAGCTTCCCCATAGGGAATATCTAACACTCTGGCCACATCTTTTAATACTGCTTTCGATGTTAAACGGTTAAAGGTAATAATTTGGGCAACTCTATCTACACCATATTTATTAGTTACATATTCAATGACTTGATCCCGTTTTTCAATACAGAAATCTGTATCAATATCCGGCATAGATTTCCGTTCTGGATTCAAAAATCTCTCGAATAGTAAACCATGATGCACGGGATCAATATTAGTGATTCGCATGGCATAAGCAACCAAAGAACCAGCCGCAGAACCCCGACCTGGACCGACAGGAATATTATTATCTCGCGCAAATTTGATGTAGTCCCACACTACTAAAAAGTATGTAGAAAAACCCATCTTTTGCAGCATTTTTAATTCATATTCTAATCTTTCTTTGTAGACGGGATCTACTTCGCTACGGGATTTGCGATTTAATCTTTCTAAAAGTCCTTGCCAAGCAATTTCTTCAGCATAGGTGTCAGGAGTGTGACCAGAAGGAATAGGCGGAGTGGGAATTTTTGGCTCATCCATAATATGGTAAGGTTCGACTTTATCGGCTACCTCTACCGTTGTAGCTATGGCTTCGGCAATAATATCATCGGCTAAATGATCACGAAATAGCAGTTTCATTTCTTCGGCAGATTTCAGATATTCTGTACCGCTATATCGCATTCTTTTATCTTCACTAATTAGCTGTCCTGTTTGAATACACAGTAAAGCATCGTGTGCTTCTACATCAAAGCAAGAAATGTAATGAGAATCATTAGTAGCAACAAATTTAATGCCTAATTCACGGGCAATTTTGACAATTTCGACATTAACAATTCGGTCTTCTTGGGAGCCGTGGTCTTGAATTTCTAAATAGAAATCTTCACCAAATACTTCTTTGTACCAATTAGCTACTTTCCGGGCTGCATCCGGTCTACCACTAAGAATTGCTTGGGGAATTTCTCCACCTAAACAAGCACTGGTGATAATCAAACCTTCTTTATATTCTTTAAGTAGATCTTTATTAATACAAGGACGGGAAAAAATTCCTTTACCTTGTACACCTTTAAGGTTAGAAATTGTGGTTAATTTAACTAGATTTTTATAGCCTTTAGTATTTTTTGCCAATACAATTTGATGATATTTGGGACGGCGTTCTTGTTTTTCAATATCACCGTTAATAATATACATTTCGTTGCCAATTATTGGCTTAATATTCTTACTGCGGCAGATTTTAATTAATTCTACAGCCCCATACATGACACCATGATCTGTGAGAGAGATCGCTTTCATACCCAATGCGATCGCTTGATCCACTAAATCAGGTAATTGACTTGCTCCATCGAGCAAACTATAGTCACTGTGAATATGTAAAGGTACAAAAGACATAAGCAAGTACAAATTAAAAATTAAAAATTTAGAATTTAAAATTTAAAAATCCAGATGCAGTATACAGCTTAACAGTTTTTATCCAGAATAGTCGCCAATTTGCGAAATCTTAATCCTGACAACTGATGTTCTAATAGTGACAAATAGACAATATAGTGGTTGTCAGTTGGATGAGAACAGACAAGACTCATAAAACTAAGTGATCAAAGGACTTTCAACCCTATGCCCTATTCCCTGTTATAGTATCCACCATGAGCAAAATCAAGGCTATGACCTGGTTAAAGCGTATTCCTCTTACCTTACAAATTATCATTGCCTTACTGCTGGCAATCATTTTAGGTATTGCTTTAGGTGCGGGAAATCCCAGTCCCAGCAACGCCACCTTAATTACTAACTTAGCAATTCCGGCTGAATTAATTTTAAAAGCACTCCGCGCTTTAGCCACACCATTAATTTTAGTAGCAGTGTTGCATACCTTCATGACTACTAATATTCCTGGTACAGCGGGAAGAAGGTTAGCAGTGTTGCTTTTAACTAACACCACAGTAGCTATTGTTGTGGGACTCTTAGTTGCTAACACTTTGCGTCCTGGAACTTGGGGAACTTTAGTAGCACCAGGTAGTATAGAAAACACTGCTCAAAGTTTCGATCCTTGGGGACTGTTTAAAGATGCAGTACCGGAAGCCATTCTCAAACCCCTGGTTGATAATAACGTCATTCAACTTATTGTTATCGCCCTCAGTTTTGGTATTGTCTTACGGGCGTTAAAATCAGAACAAATCAATGAAGGCAAGACAGCATACCAACCTATTGAAGATGTAATTGCCATATTATTTGAAGCAGTCATCCGCATCCTCAATTGGGTAATTGCTTTAGTACCTTTAGCAGTATTTGGTATAGTAGCGAAAATCATTGCTGAAAAAGGCTTTGCACCTTTTCAATCTTTAGCGGCTTTTATTTTAGCCGTATTGGTAGCCCTATGTTTACAAGCTTGTTATTACCTCACCAGAGTCAAATTTGGTTCTTGGGTAAACCCGTTTAAGTTCTTAGCTGGTGGTGCTGATGCCTTTTTAACAGCCTTTTCCACTTCTTCTTCAACAGTGACAATGCCCATCACTTTTGAAATTTTGCAAACAAAAATCGGTTTGAGAGAATCTTCTGCTTCTTTAGGAGCATTAGTTGGCGCAAATTTTAATAATGATGGTACAGCCCTTTATGAAGCTATGTCTGCGTTGTATATTTCCCAAGTCATCGGGCAACATCTCAGTTTAGGACAACAATTAGTGGTCGTTCTCACCTCCATTTTTGCTTCGGTGGGTGCAGCAGGTATTCCCAATGCTGGACTAGTAACGATGACCTTAGTTTTTACTTCCGTAGGTTTACCTACGCAATATATAGCTTTATTGGTAACGGTGGACTGGTTTTTAGATCGTTGTCGCACTGCAATTAATGTCATGGGAGATATGACAGTCAGTGCTTTACTAGATGGTAAAAAGCCCAGTTTACCAGACGAGGAATAATTCAGTTATTAGGTGACAGGTGACAGGTGACAGGGAACAAAATTTTAGATTTTAGATTGAAGTTGCTCAAAACAATCCAAAATCCAAAATCCAAAATCCAAAATTAAGAACACCCTACACCCTACACCCCACGCCCCACGCCCTACTCTTTAAGACTGTTGAGACCCTTTAGCGTCGGAATGTTTAGCCCAGCACCGTTCTAAAAGTTGAATTCGCCAAAGTAGGGCAAAGCGGTTAGGATTCCAAATCAATTTAGTATCACGACTGAATAAGGGCTGGTTCAAATAATGCCAAAGAGGAAATTTAATTTTTTTGTGTTTGGGAGCCATTGGAGGAACCAAATCCTATAAAATTGTATTGCGGGTAGTTAGTATTTTCTTTAAGAAATAAATCTCAATTACTCATACCTTTTTAATTCCAGATTAAACTAATATCTTTCGGTTGTCTTGGTGGGAATTGCGGAATTTAAAAAAATTTTACTTTTATCTTTCTTTGATCAACTTTAAGCAATAGTCAGCAAACTCTGAAATTCTCTCTGCCATGGCGTAAAACTGAAAAGAAAATTTTGATATGCCATAGACATTTGTCTAGCAACTTCGTCAATAGGTACGCAACCAAGACCAGTTCCCAAGCCAGGAACAGCAACGATATTAATCTGTTTTTGTAAATAATTGCAGTACAGTTTGTTATGTTGGCGGATAGCCAAGAGAGTAGACCATAAACCTTGATAAACATGATCTTTACCAGCCATAGACATCTGCATTCTTAAAGTAGGAACATGGGCAATAAATGGATGTAGTGGATGATTTGTTTCCACGATTAAAGATGTACCAATAGGTTGATCTCCTAAATACTCTTCTTGAATACGTTTTTGTAAAAGTTGTTCTACATCTTCACCAAAAAATCTGATAACTGCTGCATCAATACTATTGTTAGCAGCAGATAAGCAACTGGCGGCAGTGACTACACAATCAAAAAAGGATAATTCTTCAATAGTACCGTTGAATATTTCTACATTAGGTAAACCTTCAAAATAATCGGCAAAGGTTCTACACAAAAAATTTTTAGTATCTAGCAGAATTAGTTTTAATGGAATATCATAACCCCAAGTGAGACAGGAATCTGTGTTAGTAATTTTGTTTTTATAGTTTGATTTATCAATAAGAAAAAGTAAGTGGGAGTTGATAACAGTAAAAATGGCATCAATATTACAAGTGATGTCAGCTACTTTTTGCGCTGTTAAACCTTCAGGGGTTTTAATTTCTAGAATTAATCTTTTGATGGCATGATACACATCTAAAAATAATAATTGTAGAGGGTCATCGGCAATAATTGGATAACGAAGTAATTGTAGACAATCTTCTAAGCGATATACAATTTTTTGCAAACTAGTAAATCCTAGCATTGCTGCTCCACCTTTGAGGCTAAAAGTAACCCGGAAGAGCGCATTTAATTCTTCTCTATGATCAATTGTATTTTGGAGATGCAATATCCTGTTGTATATGATGTCCAGGTATTCTTGTGATTCTTCGACAAAGTAACCTATCAATTTTTGAAATTCTTCTAGTTTCATGACTTTAACAGTTATCAGTTCAACACAGGTATCAAATTAGACTTTTTCAAATATTTTCTCACTAGCATTCTTATAGTACAGTTGCTATCTTTTGAGACAGCCTTGAGTTTATCAATACCCAGAGCGTGCGTCTAAAGTTCGGTTTTTTTGACAACTACTTGGTGACTACAAGAGAGAATACTCTTTTTCCGAAAAGCGATACCTAAAAGTATTTTTTGTAAAACCTCCTTCAATTCACGGGTCTATACCAATTTGGGATTTTGGATTAAAAACCTTTATTTTTGGGCTATTTCAGCAGCTTGACACCAGACTATTTATCCCAATTTGGTATCAGTCGTGTATTTAGACTACCCACTTCTAACTAGATTTCTATCTTTAGGAAACGCTAAAATAAAACCGCTTCATTACCTAAAGCGGCTGTGTAATTTATAAAGGGAATAAGGGTGTAGGGGTGTAGGGGAAAATGAAATCTAAAATCAAACACTCTTTTTTGTTTTCTCTCCTCTGTCACCTGTTCCCTGTTCCCTGTCACCTATTAATAATGTGTCCCTGTCTTGCGGTGGTTGATAGCAGTGACAGCATCAGGTTTGAGTAATTTACCGTTATCAACGGTTGCGTATACTACCCAATGATCACCACATTCTAAACGTTGTCCCACTGAGCATTCCAGATAGGCTGCTGCATCGGTCAGGACTGTGCAACCGTTGTCTGCGTCTACTGTTTGGAAGTTATTAAATCTGTTTTCTCCGGGGGCGAAATTTTTACGGAAATGTTTCATGTAGTCTGTATGAACATCTTCCGGGAGGATATTCAGAACAAATTTACCACCAGGATACATCAAAGATTCTACGGCTCGGTCTTTAGCGATCGCTACTGTAATTCCCGGTGGGTTGAAAGTAGCTTGAGATACCCAAGCGCCTAACATTCCTGTAGAAACTTCCCCTTGTTTGGCTGTAATTACACAAACAGAACCAATAATTCTACCAACAGCTTGTTCTGTGGGAGTCGCAGCTTGTTGGGGTACGCGGATTTTTTTCGCCTTTTTCAAAGCTTGAGCAAAGTCTGTACCGATTTCTTCACACATTTTCAAAGTCAGTTCATCAGGTTTAAACTTGACTTTAAGGGTGTCAAAACCAAACCGATATCCAGCGTCCCGCAGTTTACATTCCACTAGGTCTAAAGCTTCTCCACTCCAACCATAGGAACCAAACACCCCGGCCAGTTTGCTGTTGTCACCAGTAGCTAAAACAATACCTAAAGCCGTGTGAATTGGTGTAGGTGCATGACCACCGATGGTAGGAGTACCAATAATAAAAGCATCTGCTTGTTCGACGGTGGTACGAATTTCATCAGGGGGTGCAAATTCGCAATTAATAGATTTGACAGCTACTCCACCTTTAGTTAACCCTAATGCGATCGCCTGTGCTAAGGTTGCAGTATTACCATAGGCTGAGGCATAAAGTAAAGCTACGGAAATTTCTCGGTCTTTGTGAGCGCGACTCCATTCTCCATAAGCTTTGGTCAGTTCAATTAAACCAGTACGGACTAATGGCCCATGACCAACAGCATACATTCTCACTTGCAAATCAGAAATTTTCTCCAAGGCAGCTTCGACGTGAGTTGCATGGGGAGCCATTAAGCAATTAAAGTAATAACGCTGGTCTTCCTTGAAGTTTGCCACATTGTCATCAAAGACTTCATCACCACAGATATGTACACCAAATAACTTATCTGTGTAGAGAATTTGGGTTTGCTGGTCGTAGGTACAAAGTGCTTCTGGCCAGCGGGGACTAGGAGTAGGTAAGAATTTCAAAACATGACCCTTACCCAAATCTAAAGTTTCTTTACCCCGCATAACCAAAACTTTGATATCTTGGTCTGGGAAAGCGGCTCGTAAATTATTTGCACCAACCAGAGAACAAACAAAAGTGATTTGTGGTGCAAGTTCTAAAAGTGCTTTTAAAGTTGGTACGCGATTGGGACTAAAATGACCCAGAATTACATAATCCAATTTGCGAAAATTGATCGTGTTCTGCAATGCTTCTAGATAAATGGTTGTGAAGCTTTCTCCTGGAGGATCAATTAATGCAGTTTGATCGGCTTCTATTAAATAGCAATTAGCGGTTGTGCCTCGTTCTAATGCGTATTCAATTTCAAACCTCAGACGTGACCAACTTCTGGCTCGGAGAACTTTTGTGTTTGTAGCAATAGGTAGAATTTGTACGTCGCGTGGTTTGGAATCGCTCATAGATGTTTTAGATGTTTGTTGTGGAGAAAAAAGTTGAAAAAACCAATTTTTAGCTGATGCAAAAACTTGAGAAATAGAATCGTGAAATGGCATAGTATTGTTCAATTGATAATTGACAATTGACAATTAAGAGGGGTAACTGTTAATAGTCAATTGTTAATTCTTCATAGTTGAAGAAATATTATTGCTAGGAAAATATCTGTGGAAAAAATTAATAATTGATAATTCATAATTAAAAATCAATTATCAATTATCAATTATCTATTATCCATTAGTAATAGTTTCCCACTTTGCGATGACGTACTGCTGTGACTGCATCAGGTTTAGAAACTTTTCCTTCTTCAACTGTGCAGTACAAAATCCAATGGTCGCTACATTCCATGCTGCTGACTACTTCACATTCCATGTATGCAAGTGCATCTGTGAGAATTGGTGAGCCGTTTTTAGCGGTTTGGGTTTTTACTCCGGTAAATCTATCTGCACCGGGATGTAAACGTTTGAGGAAATGTTTTTTCAGGTCTTGATAGTTTCCTTCTTCCAAGACGTTGAGAACAAAGCGATCGCCTATTTGCAGTAAGCTATCAATGGCTCGGTCTTTGGCTACGGCAATTGTGAATCCTAAAGGCTGTAAACTTGCTTGTGTCACCCAGGAAGCTATCATTGCACCGTTAACATCACCTTTTTTAGCCGTGACAATGTACAATCCACTACTAATCCGACCCAACGCTTTTTCCATGTTCACGTCGAGGGATTTGATTTGTTTGATGTTGCGTTCTCGCATCACCAATTGTCCCAAATCTGTACCAGCTTCTGTACACATTTGGTAGATAAATGGGTTGGGAATTTCTTTAATCCGAATTGCAGGAAAGGCTTCTTTGATACCTAAATCAATAAATTTGCGGCGTAGGGTATCAATGGGTTCATCATCACCACCATAACATTCAAATAGTCCTACTACTTGCTTATTTTTGGCGACAGATAATAGTGAACTGATACCAGCTTGAGCAGTGACAGAATTAGTTGGAGGCATTCCGATCACAAGACCTGCTGCTCTACCTGCTAATTCTTGAATTTCTTGAAATTCTGCTGTGTTCAGATCCATTATTTCTACTGCTACACCGGCTTTTTGCAATCCTTCAGAAATTGCATGAGCCAAGCGATCGCTATAGCCGTATTCTGAAACATAGAATAAACCAACGGTAGTTTCTGCTGTGGCTTGTCTTTGACTCCAATTTTGGTAACAATCTCTGAGAATATCTAAGTGATGATGTAATAATGGTCCGTGTCCGTTGGCAATAATATTAATTTTGCCTAAATCAGCCATTCTCTTCATGGCATTCAACAGAGAACGAGCATTAGGACCCATTAAGCAATCATAGTAAAATCTGAAGTCAGCTTCAATTGCTTCTAAATCTTCGTCAAAGGTGCGACTATCACAGAAATGCATTCCAAAAGCATCACAGGTGTAGATGATTTGGGTTTTGCGGTCATAGCTAAAAATGGTATCAGGCCAGTGTAAATTTGGCGCACTGACGAATTCTATTTCATGTCCTTTACCAATATTTATGCGATCGCCACTTTTAACAATTCGCTTGGAAAAAGGATCATGTACCAAACCTTCTAAAAATTGCAATGCAACTTTAGAAGCCAACACAGTTGCTCTAGGTGCTAACTGCAATACCTCTTCTACCAAACCACTGTGATCTGGTTCTGTGTGGCTGACAATTATATAATCAATTGTCTTAGGATTAACCAAACTTTTGAGAGTGTCCAAATACAATTGACGAAACTTCTGGTGAGAAGTATCAATCAAAACAGTTTGTTCACCTCTAATTAAATATGAATTATAGGTTGTGCCATTTTGCAATCCAAATTCAATATCAAAGCGATCACGATCCCAATCAAGAGAGCGAATCGCTGTAGTATTAGGGGCAATTTCTACAGTTTGTATAGTTAAGCGAGGCTGAACTGTCTCTGAGATCGCTACCATGATTCGTCTCCGAGTCCAAATAATATTCTCTTCTCCCCACCATTTTCTCCCTAAATTCTTTTTAAAGTTGTAATTAAGAATATATTTCCAGAAATTAAACTTGTATCAATTAATGCTGTTTTTGAGCGTATTTTTTAGCTAGAAAATATCCCGAAAAATAATTACGTTAAATAGAATACGACTTAAATATAGGAATCCGGTTTGGTTTCTGAATTTACTTGTGTAGGCAGGCAAAAGGCAAGAGGCAAAAGGCAAGAGGGTTTTATAGAATTTAGGTGTACTGAGTTTTGTATGGCTACGCCACGCAAGCTATCAAAAATCAAATAGTAGTCCTATATTTATTTTTATTGGCATAATTTAAACTCCTCAAAATTATCATACATATTTTCGGTTTTCTTGACAAATATAAAAGCAATCAGCAGTAAAATTATTTGCTCCCAGATACATAAGCAATTAAGAATATATTACTGGTGTAGTGGGTTACTATTTGGATAATAACTCTAGATATATTGAAACCAGTCGAAGGACAGATGAGAGCAAATATCAATAAATGTAAATTAACAAATAATCAGCAAAGGGCGTTAGGTGTAAGGGTGCAATTGACCCAATCACTAACATAAAAAAACACAGAGTAAGAAGCATAGTGTTTACTCTGTGTTTTTTGTTTTTAGCTATATAGACACTTTCAAATTTAAATTTCAGCACCTGCTCTTGGTTCAGCACCCATTGGGGAAACATAATCACGGAAAAGAGTAATTTGCTGCTCAAAAGATAATTCTTTAATTCTGTTGAGCAGATTATTCGCATCTGAGTAAAGTTGGAAATTAGCAGGTATAGAAATGATAGTGTGACTATCCATACCTTGGGCTAGTCTATACCAAAATAACAGCTTAGTGGTATCACTCAAAGAGCCATATTCACGGGAAATAAGGTTATCTGTTTGATTGATTAAATCACGTTGAACTTGGAGTTGTTCTTCTGGTGATAATCGTTCAACTTGATTAAATAAACCTTCAGCAACTTCTGAAGATACAGTGCTGGCATAGGGGGCTGCTGGCGTAATTGAACTTCCCATTTCTTGGTAAATAAACCAAAACAAACCTAACTGTTGATCTACGTCTAAGTTACGCCAAGACTTAATGTGTTCACGAATAGTTGGATCACTGGTTTGAGTAAATGTCATTACTTCTCCAATCAGTCACTGTTAATTGATGATATTACTCATTTTTTACAAACAGCCTCTGCTCATGAAACCCAACTAAAGATAGATATTACTCTCTGCGTTCTTGATAATCTTCAGAAGACTTTGGATCTAGTTCCCAACGTGCATCATCACGATGTTCTAAAATTTCGTTGGTATGCAGAAAGTTATAATCATTCATTTCCAAGCCTACTGCTATGCCTAATTCCTCAATTACGTTTTTTTCAGGAGTAGCAACAGTCCCACCAACAGCTTCATCTCCTACAGTTTCTTGCCAATAAGCATCTAATCCATTATCCGTAATAGTGAATTCAGCAGGAAATTCAGGACTGCTTTCTGTATACTCTTGTCTATCTTCTCGCAACGAAAGACTACCAACGTTGTAACCAGGTAAATCTTTTACACCAGTTCCATAGGATTCTGTTATGTTCTGCAATAAATCATCAGATTTATCTTCATTTTGCTGTTGTGTTTTAGTCATGATAATAGCCATTCTCAGCCTTTGAATTGTAACGCTTGACTACAATATATTTATCTAGCTGAGGATTTATCAGGATTTATAACCATAGTTATAAAAAATATATCTCTAGAGAACGAAGTAGAAATAATTATGAAAGACTAGGCTGATAGGGTAATAATTCGCAAAAATAATTATTGCAAAAAACATTGTAAAAATATACATGATTTATTTCTTTGTCAGGCAAATCTAAATTAATTGCTCACTCATCACTGTTAATTTTCAATTGAAATATAAGGAATTGAAAACAATGGAATATACAGAATTTATTACCCATGTACAAAGCCTAGCTCAATCAAATTCCCTTGAAGAGGCAGAAATGGCTACTCGTGCAACATTAGAAACCCTGAAAGAACTTATCCCTAAAGATGAAGCACAAGAATTAGCTGCACAAATACCTCCAGAATTAGGTGCGTTTTTACAGGGAAGAGAGATAGAAGCGAGTCAATCTTTCCATTTGCAAGAATTTATTGAACGAGCGAGTCAAAAAGAGAACATTGCACCCACAACCGCAGCAATGCACGTGAGGGCTGTTTTTGCAGTTTTACAAAATGCTGTTAGTCCAGAGAAATTTAAGAAATTTCACACCTATTTTTCCCATGATTATGAGGAACTATTTGCCACATCACCAACAAGTTAAATGCCTTAAATTTGGGATTTATTTATAGGTATTTGGCAATTTTGGTAATGTTATTTAATTTTAGAATTAACCAGGGAAATAAAACCAATGATCAACAATAATCATGCTCGTGGTGGTAAGAAAAAAGTCGCTATTCTTGTTGAACAAGGTGTAGAGGATTTAGAATTTCTCGTTCCTTATAACGGGTTAAAACAAGCGGGAATAGAGGTAGTAGTCCTTGGTTCGCGGATGAATGAAAAATATAAAGGTAAACGAGGTAAACTCAATATCCAAGCTGATGCAACGACAACGGAAGTCCAAGCTAATGAATTTGCAGCAGTGGTAATTCCTGGCGGTATGGCTCCTGATAAAATGCGCCGTAATTGTAATACAGTTTATTTTGTCATGGAGGCTATGAAGCAAGGTAAATTAATAGCCGCAGTATGTCATGGACCACAGGTTTTAATTGAAGGAGACTTACTCAAAGGTAAACAAGTAACAGGATTTAGTGCTATTCGCAAAGATATCACTAATGCTGGAGCAAATTATCTAGATGAAGCAGTAGTTGTAGATGGTAATTTGATTACATCTCGTGAACCTGGAGACTTAGCAATTTTTACAACAGCACTGTTAAATCGGTTAGGTTATGGTGGTAAAGATGCTGCTTTACCTAATGAAAACGATACAAGTGCTGAATGGTGGAAATTAGCTGATGCTTGGGGAGGTTCAACAAAAAATGAAATTATTAAAGGGTTAAATACTGCTTTAGCTGGAGAACGTTATTCCTTAGAAGCTTTAGAAAAGTATTTAGAAAAAGAATCTGATCAGGAAGTTAAAAACCTGTTTCAAGAGATGATTACTAATAAAAATCACCACATTGCAAGGCTGGAAAGTTATCTTCATCGTCTGCATGAAAAACCGTCTTGGACTACAAATATTGCCAATCAATATGCCAAAGTCAAAACAGCTTTAACAGGTAGTGATGACATCTATCAAATTCGTTGTGCATTAGGTGATCTGCAAACAGGTATTGGTGACATTACCAATTTATCTGCAACGTATACAGATCCAGTAGCAACGGCAATTTTCAAACAAATTCACAACGATTTAGGTAAATATGAACAACGATTACTAGAGCTTTATCGAGCGCGAATTGCTGCTGGAATCAAGCCACCTAAACCAACTTCTGGTGTAGCTGTGAGTCAGGTTTAAACAAGCAGGTTTGATGACTGACTGCTTTTGGATAATTCATTTGAGGTTGTTTATGAAGAAAATCGTTAATCGACTACAAAGCAAAATTTTACGTCAAATACTGATTATTTCTCTGTTAGTTTTGACTTTATTTAGTATCCAGAGTTGGAACGATAGCAAATTTATGCTCATCGCACAAGCTGATACAGTGAAGACTCCAGAAGGTATTTATTATAAAGGTACTCCTGATCCGAGAAAAATTAGAAATGACCAGCAGCGAGAAAATACTCAGGAAAGACTGAAAGAAACTACTGAAAATGTGAGAAGAAAACTCAATCTTGATGAACCAATTCCTGATGCTACAAAAGAATTTTTAGAGGATGTACAAACAAATATTGAAAAAAGTGTCAACCCCATTACTGGTAATACACGTGGATATTACCAAGATAATAGTTTAGAAAGTTCAGTAAGAAACAACAGGTAATAATAGCAGGATACAGGGGATAGATAACAGTAACATTTGTCTATTCCCTGTCTGAATAGAAATAATAACTATTTAACCCAACTAGAACAACTAAAATATTAATATCAAAACATTTAACTTAGCCATTAACCAAAGCTTTCTACCATATAAATATCATTTACTGAATCACCAACTACTATCAAACCGCTATCATCACTTTCTAAATTTATACTTCCGGAAATACCCCCCCTGAGAACTTTAATCAGCATTTGGGGACAAAAAGATTCCAATTCCACAAAATTACCCGCATCTAACCAAGCTAATTCTTCGGTAGATAAAGTCTGACGAACTTCTAAAGGTAATGCTGTCGATTTTTTGGCTAAAGAAGCTGTATTCTGCACAAACATTCCCCGCTTATTAGCAAGAATTTGACGAGGTAATAAACCCACATCAATAATTGTCACATTGCTGTTGAGAAACCAATTCTCACTAGTGCGGAGTCGATGGATTAAACTCACACCTTTAGGACTACAATCATGAAGAGCAAAAACTTGTAAATCTGGGTTACGTCGTAGCATTTCCATTGTTGTCTCGAAAATGCTTTGGGGATAACCGTTAATACTGAGAATTGCACAATTATTTTCAAAGTGGAAGTTATTAGCAATTAATAATTGCGCGATGGTAGCACTATCACAAACTACTAATCTATCAAAACTGTAAGCAGTAACATCGGGGTTAATAGATGTAGATGTAATTTTTTCTTGTGGTGATGGGAGAATCTTTATTAGTGACCCATTGATTTGTTCCCATTTAGTTAACCATTGTTGAAACTCTGACTGAGAAAACAAAAATTCCTGAACTAATCCAACTTTCCCTATTTGTTTAGTTCCCAAATATATTGACATCATTCCTATGATAACAGTAGTAGCAAACAGAGCGAATGAATTAACTATAGATACACTGAGAATAATTCCAGCAATAATAATAAAGAATCCGATAAGTTGCAAAAATCTAGCAAGTGCTTGACGAGTTTTATCGTTTATTGTTGGAGAATTAGTTTCTCTAAATAGATAAAAAATTGTTACCAGTTGAAATATTAAATTAACAACAATAAAAGTTGTATATTCTGGTAAGTTGATTGGAAAGACCGCATTTAATACTAATAATATTGGTATTGAAAATCCTCCAAAAAATCCTGTAACCCAGATATTGAAGAAAATGTAAAGTCCAATAAAAACAGGAATTGACGATGAACCTTTCTTTTTTAAACGATTATCCAAAAAATAAAGTAGTTGTTTGGGAGTAAAAAACAAGGTGTTATTAGCTGAAAGATCAGATATAATTTTAGCAAACATGGAATCAGTTATCTTTTGGAATTTCCCCATTGCTGTTGGTTCAAACGTAAACCGATGATTACATTGTTTACATCTTCCTTGGTTGGCTGTTCTGTCTTTTAAGGTGTTATCAGTTCCGCAGTTAATACATTTCATAAATTTGTAGTAATTTATTTTACATTTATCAGTTTTATCGGGTGAACTACCTCACGCAAAGACGCAAAAATTCAAAGAAAGTAAAAATTATTTATTCTGATTATTTCCCCTTCCTCATCTGCGTTTATCTGCGTGCATCTGCGTTCAGATTTGATTATTAAGTAAAACACTGTAATCTTCCCGTCGTCTAATTAAACGATGTGTACAATTTTCCAATAACACCTCCGCTGGTTTAGGACGATGTAAAAAGTGAGAAGACATAGCATAACCATAAGCACCTACATCTAAAATAGCGATAATGTCACCAATTTCTAAAGCTGGAAGTTGGCAATTTTTACCTAAATAATCCCGTGAATAAGTCGTATTTCCACAAATATCAGTCATGTAACTTCTTGCAGTTGAATTTTTCCAAGTGACGACTTCCCGATAACCACTATGTACAGCAGGAACAGAAATATTAGCCACCGTAGAATCTACACCAACAACTTGTTTTTCTCCTTGCCATTTTACAGACACAACCTTAGCTAACATCGTCGCACAACCAGCAATAGCAGAACGTCCTGGCTCAATTATTAAATCAATATTTTTACCTAACTTGCTAATTCTTTTACTTAATTCATCTCCAAACATTTCCCAATCAAAAGCCGCACCTTGATGATGATATGGATAACCAAACCCACCACCAAAATCTAAATATTGCCAATCTGGTAATTTTTGTGCAGTCTCTAAAACCCAATCAATTACATCAGTAAAAGCAGAAGTTGCATTAGTTCCCGTACCCCGATAAAAATGCAAACCCGAAATCTTTAAACCTGCATCCTTAGCAATAGAAATAGCCTCATCAAAATCTGCTAAACTCACACCAATCCGACTATCTTCAGAAACATTCAACCTTAAACCGATATTTAAATCTTCTTTTGCGTGAGATAATAAAACATCACACAACAACCGCAACTGAGAAATACTATCCAAATTCAGCGTCTTCACCCCCCAATTTAAAACCTGTTCCATCTCCCCCCGATTTAAATTACTCCCGCTATACACAATATCTTGAGGTTCAAAACCCGCATTCAAACCTAAATAAATATCACCCGGAGTATTAGCGTGAAGTCCCCAGCCAGCATTTTTAAATATTTTCAATAATGCAATATTACCATTAGTCACACTAGCAAAATGAAACTGCGTGCGGGGATAACTGATAGCTTTAGAAATCTGGGAAATAGTTTGGCGTAAAATATCGCCATCATAAACATACAAAGGAGAACCGTAAATCTGCAATAATTCCTGAGCAAGTTCCAAAGAAAATGGAGTTTTTAAATTTGTAATTTTTTGTATTGTTTCCATAACCAACTAGGGAATAAAAATGGATGATTCCAAGACTTTGAACCTAGTTTGACACCAAAAACGTGAAAATACCAAAGTTGCCATATAATTAGTAACCAAAGAATCTCACCTATGCGTCGTCCTTGAATATTTCCTCCTAATTGTCCTGTAACAATTTGTAAAGCAATGTCAGGGTAAAAAAGATTTTCTGCCTTTAGTATACCTGGATTTAACCAATTACCGATATCATGCCAAAAATCATTTACACACCAAGAGGTTAAGGGAACACCCATACCCCGCTTTTGTCTCCAAACAATTTCTGAGGGTAGCCAATTTTCTACAGCGCGTTTGAGGATATATTTTTCACAAGCACCTTGTAAACAGAGTTCCCCAGATAGCTGAAAAGTCCATTCCGCTAAAGGTAAATCACAAAAAGGCGATCGCACATTTAACCCATGTACAAACCCCAACGCAGTCGCACGGGGATGGATATTTTGCGCTCCTTTTAACATCAAACTTGCACGACGGAGACGATGCAGCAACGAAGGACAAAAATGGGCATCCAGAGCATCTGTAAGCCATTCCTGAGCATTTAAACCCTGAATCTGAGCATAAATTTCTGGCTGATACACTCGCTTTTCATAACCCCAGAGACGGTGAAACGTGCGGAGATACTGTTGAATAAAACCTTCTGCTTTATTAGGATATTCAGCTTGATAAACACCAGCAGCAATTAAAGGTTTATTAGTCCAACCTGCAAATAATTGATCACCACCTTCACCATTAAAAATTACCTGAGTTTCTTGAGATGCAACCTGATTTAATAAATATAAAGGAACAGTTACACCATCACCAAAAGGTAAATCTAAAGCTTTAATAGTGGGAATGAGAGCATTTTTAATATTCTGGGGACTAGCATCAACTTTCACCAAAGGAATATTGAGAAACTGCGCGACTTGTTCCGCGTAGGGATATTCAGAAATACCAAACTGACCAAAATCTAAAGAATAAGCGCGAACCTTCACCCCTGCTTCTACCAACAAAGCCGCTACAATTGAAGAATCTAAACCACCAGAAAGAAAAACCCCTACAGGTTCATCATTTAAATCAGCAATTTGCTTCTCTATCGCATTTTTTAGTAAAAATTGTAATTGAGAAACTGCTGTATTTTCATCCTGAACTTGTTCCTTTGATTCACACCATTGATGAATATTGATCAATTGAGGAGAACTAACACCATCAAAAATAACCTCAGTTCCCGCAGCTACAGAAAACACCTGATTAACAGGAGTTAAAGGATTAGGAACATAAGAAAAACAACTATAACCATATAAACCAGAAATACTAACTTCTGGATTTTCTATCATTTCTAGAAGTAATTGTAACCGAGAAGCAAACCAAATCTTACTATTTTGTTGAGTCCAAAACAAAGGAACTCTACCAAAAGCTTCCCTACCCAAAATTAACTTGTCATCTTCTACCCTCACCCAAACATCAGCATCAGAAAAACCCGAAGCAGAAACAGCAGCAATAATATTTTCCCCTATATCTGGTAAAGACTCACAACCAACATAAATAACATTCCAAACAAACTTCTCTCCCTTTCCTCCTCTCTCTACGCCTCTGCACCTCTGCGTGATAAAATCTTCCTTTTTCTCACCCCAATAACCGATAAAATGATAGGGAGACATAACTATTGCACCACAAATGTTTCCTCACTAATTTTCCGACCTTCCAACAACATTTCCACCCTCCAATTACCCACAGGTGCAGCAGAATTAATAGTATAACGACAGTAAGTATCCCAAACAGAAGTTTTCACTTCACGGGTTTGATAATTATTTTGTTTCACAACTTGACCACTAGGATCAATCCAATTACAAGCAAGAGATAACTTTTTACCTATTGGTGCATCTTTTAAAGTTACACGATAAAAAAGTTCAGAATTAGATTGACGATCAATGGTTTGCAGATTACGATTATCAGCTAAAGTAATTTTATCTTGTTGTGCAGAAACATTAGCCAGCAAAGAACTTTGTTGTTGATTAAAAAATATTGTTCCCGCAATAGCAATAATAATAGCCCCAACCACACCAAAAGCAATCATTTTATTACGACGTTTTTGGACTTCCAACGCCTGACGACGGCGTAACTGAATCAACGCTTCATCTAACAACTCAGGAGGTAAATTTAACTCCTGTAAAATTTGCTGAATCTGCTGTTTATCAAATTCCTCTTCTTGACGTAATTGTAATCCTTGAACTTCGGCAATGATCTGATTTAATTGTTCTTGAGTTAATCTTTGGTTCATATTTAAGAATTAAAAATTAACAATTAAAAATTAAAAAGCTCCTGTATTTCTGTCACCTGTCACCTGTCACCTGTCACCTGTCACCTACTTTCTGACACTAAGGGTCTGGTTTTCACTTAACATCATAACCAGCTAACAAAGAACCTGCCAACCCGTTATCATATCAATGTAAAAACCAGACCCAGTAGAAAATTTAGGTAATCAGATTACCAAATCTTAGCGTCTACCACGATAAGGAACTGCATTCAAATAATCAATGTCAAATGAAGAGATTTTTTGAGCGTAGTTACCCTTACTAGATAGGGAAGCAGCCATTTCCGCATACTTACCAGGATCACCTTCTGCCAAACGCTTTGTTTTCGCCTTAGCAGAGTAGAAGTTTTGCAAGGTAAACTGCCAGTCAGTTCTGACTGTTCCTGCTGTTTCTTGGAAGTCTTCACCGTAACGAGGTGTTACCAAGTTATAAGGACGACCTTCCATGCGTTTGCGTTGGTAAGGAACGGTATTATCACCAAAGTTGGCGCTGTACTCTTCAGAGTCTAATAAAGCATCAACAAAGCCGCTAAAACCCTTGGTGCCAATCACAATAGACCAAGCGATTTCTTCTTCTTTGTTATAAGCAGAACGACCCAAAAGGCGCTTGAGGGTGATATCTACCAAACGATAGTTGTTGTTAACAGAAACAACTAAACGATAGAAAGCTTCCGATTTAGCCAAACCACGGATGAAGTCCTTAACAGACAAAGAACCATTTTTCAGCTGAGATTCCAAAGTAATTTGGCGATTGAACTTGAGAATTTCATGTTCGCTGAAAACTTGGCGATAGCTTGCCCAAATGATAGCTTGAATGTCAGTGTAAGAACTAACATCTTCTACACGATAGATATAAGGAGTGTCTTCGTTTGTGTCAGCAACACCGAAGCTGCTAACGCGGTGATTTTGACTGCTTGGTTTGTATTGAAGTAATGGCAGTGCCATGCTGCGTCTTTCCTCTTGTTAATAAATTCGACTTTGAAACCGGAACAAGGTTTGATCACTCAAACTCCTGATTCACGCTTTAACTATTTTCCCGCATTAGGTTACACCCTATTTCCCAGATTTAGCGTACAGGGAAACTGGCACTAGGACTGATAGAAACAGGAATACCTGCGGGTATTGTCTCCCTAGTGGTATCGGGAATTTTAATATTGGCGGTGCTAACTGGCGTATAGGTAACAGTCCTAATACTGACGGAAGCAGCCATTGCGAAGAAGTCACTGATACTACCGGGCTTATACCGTTCATCTTCTAGCTTGTCACGCCAGTAGTCAGCATAGCGTGGTGTTACCAAATTAAAAGGTCTATCTTTATAGCGTCGGCGTTGGTAAGGAACTATATTCTCACCAAAGTTGTTTTGATATTCTTCAGAATCTACCAAAGCATCTACAAAACCATCCCAACCTGCTGTAGCAATTTTGATTGACCAAGCGATTTCTTCATCTTTGTTGTAAGGAGAACGACCTAACAACCGCTTCAGTCCAATTTCTACTAAGCGATAATTGGAGTTGGTTTTAATAACTAAACTTTGGAAAGCTTCAGATTTAGCCAAACCTCGAATAAAATCACGCACGGTGATGGCTTTGTTCTTCACCTGAGATTCTAAATTACCTTGGCGGTAGAATTTCAAGATCACGTGTTCGCTGAACAGCTGACGATAAGCAGCCCAAATTAATTCTTCAACTTCTCCACCAAAGGCGTAATCTTCGATGCGGTAAATCTTTGGAGTGTCCTCGTTGGGAACTTCGTAACCAGGAACTCGTTGATTTTGAGAACTGGGTTTATATTCTAGTAAAGGTATTGCCATATTTCAGGGTGTTTGTGAATGGTAAGTAATTGGTAATCGGTAATGGGCAATCGGTAATCGGTAATGAATTATTTACTGTCACCTATCACCTGTCACCTATTGCCAATGACTAATTTTTGACGATTCCAGGTACATAACGATAAGGTAGAGAAACTGCTACTGGCTTGATAGTCACTTCCTCAGTAGTGACTTCACGAGATGTATCGGGAATTTCCAGAGTTTTTACTTGGGAACTAACTGAAGCAATTGTCCGCTGATAATTGCGTTCGGTAATAATAATTTTCCCTGCCATTGCAAAGAAGTTAGCAGGAATAGCCCGCCGAATATCTTCTGTGGTCAACTGGCCTGTAGTCCGGGCGCTGTAGAAGGAACGACCACCCATTAAGCGAGTAGATTGGACATCGCGCCAGTAGGAATTGTAGCGGGGATTAACTAAATTAAATGGACTTGAGCCGAAACGGCGACGCTGGAAAGGTACAATGTCATCACCGAAGTTTTGCAGATACTCGTCGGAGTCTAACAAAGCATCAATAAAGCCATGTACGCCTTTGGTAGCAATGACAATTGACCAAGCAATTTCTTCATCTTTGTTGTAAGCCGCCCGTCCCAAAAACCGCTTTAAGATGATGTCAACTAAACGGTAGTTAGAGTTAAGGTCTGCTACTTGAGTGCGGAAAACTTCTGACTTACCCAAACCTCGGATAAAATCGCGGACGTTAATTGCCCGATTCCGCAGTTGAGATTCTAAAAATCTTTGGCGATAACTAGCCAAAATCAGGTGTTCGCTAAAAACTTGGCGATATCCTGCCCAGATGATGGCATCAATGTCTGCATCCGATGTAGCAGTATTTAAACAATAAATGGTCGGGGTATCTTCGTTGGGAACTTCATAACCTTCAACGCGCTGATTTTGCGAAGAAGGAGAATATTCTAAGAGTGGTATTGACATCTTTACTTTTACCTTGTTTTATGGTATACAAAGCAGTCTATCGGTTGTTATATCAGATTTGGAATAGTCAGGATAATTTGAGATCCTGGATACAGCTAATTGGTAAAGGCTGTTAGTCTCAAAGTCTAAAATCCAAAATCTAAAATCCACAATTGGTATAAGCCAACTGAATGCGGGCGCAAACTGCCTTTTCGACATCATTAGCCAGCATTTCTTTGAGCCTAGTCAAGACAGACTGTCGTACATCGGCAATTTTAGCCAAAGCTTGTAAACCGACAACAGCAGCGTAACGAATTGACCAGTCAGTATCTTGGGATATCAACAGCAGTGTATCTAAAGCGCGGTTGATAGCTGTTTGACTTTCGGGAAAACTCAACTTATGCCAGTGTAAGTTTCCTAGTCCTTTAGCAGCAGCACGGCGGACACTAGGAGCAAAATCAGTGGTCGCAACTGTGATTAAGACATCTAAAGCACGGGGATCTGCGATCGCCGCTAAGGTGCGAATCGAATAAGCCCGTGCGCCATAGTTATAATCATCTATTTGCTCTAACAGTTGGGGTACTGCCATTTCTCCCAGTTCAGTTAATCCAGCTACTGCCACCATTGCAGCTGCTGGGTTGTTATAACCAAAGACAGCAATTAAGGTGGAAATTGCTGTTGGATCTTTAGCTGCTGCCAGGTTTTTGACTGCTGTCACCATTTGGGCTGGTGTTTGTGCCAAGGTGACGGCATGAATTAGTTCCTTAGTCATTGGTCAATAGTCAATAGTCAATAGTCAGTAATCATTAGTAAGTTATCGTCGTGAAAACAACTGACAACTGACCACTGACAACTGACTATAGGAGTGAATCCATCAAGTTCATTACTTGGATTGCCTCAGCAGAAACAGCCAGAGAATCTAACTCATTGACAAGTTGATGCTCTAGCAATCCTTTGAGGGCCATAAGTTTGAAGCTATTTTCTACCTGAGCTTGAGCGATCGCCTCTGCTGCTGCTGTATACCCTATTGCTCCTAAGTCCCCCAAAACTACACGACGCAATTTTAGATCACCCTCAGCCAACATTTTCACCAATAAATCACCATATTTAGTGTCTTGTGTGAGTTGGTACATAGCTCTAGCAGCGGAGCATTGTACTCGTGGAATTGGATGCTCTAAAAAAGGCGAAATTAAGGAAACAGCCTCAGTTGCACCTAAGCTTCCCAAGGCTTCTAATACTGCTTCATAGGGTTGGGTGAGATGAGGGCGGCCTGGTACTTGCACGGCCTGAGCAACACCCCCATCTAATAGTTTCATCAGTGCCGATACGGCTGTTGTGTCGCGCAGCATTTCTAAAGATTGGGCAGCAGCTTCACGCACATAAAAATCAGAGCATTCCAAGCACTTAATTAGTCCTGGTACGGCCTGGGGATTTCCCAATTTACCGAGCGCCCTAGCTGCATTGCGTCGTAAAGGATAACCGCCAAGTTCTGTTTTGTCGGCTTTGTCTTCTAACGCTGCTATTAGTGCTTCTACCGCATCAGCATCACTGACTCGAAACTTACCCAACCACCAAGCGGCATAATAGCGGAGACTTAAATCTGGTGATTGCAGATTAGCGATCGCTATCTCTGGCGTAAGCTGTGGCCCATTTTCGACAGAATGTTCTTCTGCACTGGGTTCTACTATCATTGCCAGAGTTTTAGTTTTCCTCTGCTACAGTCAACGGTTCAATTTTGACGATTTTGCCACCTAGACGGTTAATCCGTTGCATTTCTTCGTTCATCCGCTTATAGGGTACGGTAATAAATACGCTACCACTACGACGAATGTTGAATTGATTTTTGTCGGTTTCTTGATTTTGGCGTAAGCCTACAACTTCGTAACGAAATACTCGGCTTGCAGATGAAGAAACGCTACCAGCGCCAAGTGTGGTTTGACCGAACATTGCCTCTAATCTCCTCTTGATCAGTTTTGCCGACGAACAGCAACCAACCTTACGTTGATGTAATGCTGACGATTTTGCCGCCTTGCTTGTGAATTTGCTGAATCTTGTCAGAAAGTCGCTCGTAAGGTACGATAAATGCTGTGCTGCTCCGCCGCACGCTGGGGTATCCTGGGTTGCGAATACCTGTAACTTCAATCCTGTAAACGCGATCCGATTGCCCTACAGCATTACCTAAATTTTGTTTGGGAGCGATATCCGCAGATGCACGGAAACCCCAATTATCATTTGTTCCTGATGGTCCAACAATTGAGGAAACTTTATTACTAGCTAATTCTCGTGCTAACCGAGATTTAGTTCCTTCCACCTGGGATGTATCGCTGTTGGCATAACCTCTGTATAAACGGAACATCCGGTTAAAGCCAGCCATGCTTTGCCCTGGTTGAGTGGAAAAACCGCGATAGTAGGGAACTACGTAATCACCAAAGCTGTTTTGATACTCCTGAGAATCAATGTAGGAGTCGATTTCCGCATCGTAACCTTCGTTGATATACAAGTCTAAGTGATAGCTCACTTCCGACTCATCATAAGGTGCGCGACCCAACAAATGTTTATAGTTGAGTTCGATCAACCTAGTTTGAAAACTGTTGTAGAAGAATTTGGCCTTGTAGAGTTCTGATTTGGCTACGCTCCGCACAAACTCGCGCACTGTTAGGTTGCGATCACGCAATAGTGACTCTGCACTGATGAGGCGATCTGATGCCAAGATATAGTCGTTTCCTAAGACTTGTCGATAAACGGCTTGGATCACCAATTCAACTTCTTCGCGGCTGGCGTTGGGGCGCAGTTCAATTCGACGTACCTCGCTAAAAGGCTCTGTTCCCAGCCTTGATGCTGCTGTTGTAATTGCCATTCTTTTCCCCTATTTATTTACACTACGGTTATTTTGACCATGCCAATTTTAGATCTTGGATGCAAAGATTTTGGATTGAGGTGATTCGGTACTCTTTCTCCACAAGCAAGATCAATACTCACTTGCTGGCAATACCCATCTAAAAATTATCAATCTCTAATCGCTGTTTTGCCTTTGCTTTGCTCAGACCAATCTAAAATCCAAAATTGTTTGACCGAGTGCTGGCTGTATAAAGCTTGTTATTTATTCCTACATAAAACTATGCCCGGAGCGAGATCCAACTGCTAGGTGAGCCAGTCCGGTCTTGGGAGGTTTATCCCCCATGAGCAACTGATTAACCCCAAAGGGATAATTTCATCCAGCACTTGTACCCCTCTCCGGGCATGAAGCTATCTAGCTGAGAGCGTTGATTGCGTAGTCGATGTAGGTGTTAGCTTCGTTAGCAGCTTGGCCGCTTAAGCCGTGGTTGCCTTTGATGTACTTCAGAGCTTCTACATACCAGCTGGGAGACAAATCAAACGCGCTGTTGATTTCAGCCAAACCAGCAATCAATAACTCATCCAAAGGACCTGTACCACCAGCAACTAAGCTATAGGTGATGATGCGGAGGTAGTGACCAACGTCACGAGCGCACTTGGATTTACCACGAGCATCAGCCGCGAATTGAGGTCCGGGTGTGTTGGTGGTGTAAGGGAATTTTTGGTACACAGCGTTGGTTGCACCATCAATCAGCTTTTGAGCATTAGCTGTCAAACCACGAGCAGCTTCCATGCTAGCAGCAGCACGGACGAAACGACCGTTAACGGCTTGTAATTCGGTGTTGCCTAAGAAACGTCCTTGGGTATCAGCAGCTGCGATTGCTTCGGTAATTGGTGTTTTCATGATTTCTTATCTCCTTGATTGTTTTTGAGCTTTCTTGTTTGGAGAAGCTGAAGTGTTTAGGATCTAGACTATTTGGCAACTGTTATGCAACAGCAGCAGCAGCACGATCAAAATAGCTAGCCAATTCAGAAACTAAAGAGCTGCAATCGCCTTTGGTGATGCCGTTGGGATCGTTAACAATAGCGATAGCTGCTTCTTTCATTTTGCCAACACCTTTAGCTACAGAAGCACCAGGAGTACCCAAAGCTTGGTAGGTTTCACGCAGACCGTTCAAGCAACGATCATCTAGAACACTAGCATCACCAGCCAATGCTGCGTAGGTAACATAGCGTAAGATGATTTCCATGTCGCGCAGACAAGCAGCCATGCGACGGTTGGTGTAAGCATTACCACCAGGAGCGATCAAGCTAGCTTCGTCTTCAAATAAAGCACGAGCTGCGTTGGTAACAATAGCAGAAGCGTTGCTGGTGATGCGGTTAACAACGTCCAAACGCTTGCTGCCGGAGGTAACAACTGCGGTTAGAGCATCTAGTTGTTCGGTGCTGAGGAATTCGCCTCTGGAGTCAGCTTGAGAAACAACCTTGGAGAATACATCTAATGTCATGGATTCTAATCTCCTAATTACTTAGTTGAGAGAGGTTTTGATGAAAACGACAGATGTTTTATCAATTCGGAAGCGGCTAACAGCAAACTAAAATTAAACGGCCTCTCTACTTGGGTTCTCATTTTCTTGTCAATCATTCCGAAGGTAGAAATATGAGAATCAGAGGTAACTTTATGAGAAGCACGCAAACTTGATGAATCAGTTGCGTCGTTCAACATTCGTTTGTTGTTCAACCCCTTCAGCTTATGTTTATACAATGCTATAGATCCTTTATTTGTTACAAATTATGAATAAATAAGTTCCGGTAATAATAAAAGCCTCAAATCCTTTACATACAAGGAATTCGCCTGAGAAAAAGCTCAAATAATTGTTACAAAACTTTACATTTGGCTAAATTTAGAGAGAAATATAGGCATTTTATAT
>NZ_LUFH02000083.1 GCF_001586785.1 Sphaerospermopsis aphanizomenoides BCCUSP55 | reverse complement strand
GATTTATAAAGACCGATGGTACAGGCTATTACGAGAAATTGCCAAGAGTACCTATTGTTTTTCATCAAATCTTTATTTAGACCTTTAAATATAAAAATGTATTCTTCTTGACCAAGAGAAAATCCGATTAAAATTATAAATTTTATCACTGCAAATTGTAAGAATTATTAAGACGACATTGTTTTACTTGAAACTACTGAGAAATCCTATAAAATATCTAACTATAGAAACAATGAATTTCACTTTTGTAATGAGACATTATCTTAAAGGCTTTTACATCTGTCATCTGCTATAAATTCCCGCTATTATTTAATACGTTCTTGCCAATATTCAGGTTTTTGGCTATAGTGCATAACTGCAATAATTAAAATGTATTCATCTTCTATTGAATAGAGTATTGCATAAGGAAATTTACGAACCAAACACCGACGAATATCTTCAGCAGTGACTGGATAGCGGTTAGGTGATTCAATAATTCTAAAAATGGCATCTTCAAAAGAATTGATAAAATTTTGTGCTAGTTCAATATTCTTTTCCGAATAAAATTGAACAGCTTCTGAGTATTCTGTTAAGGCCGCAGGATGAAAATTATATTTCATTTTTCTAAAATTCGTCTAACGTGAGATAAAGCTTCTTCTCCAGGAATTAACTCAACTGTATGATTACGAATTTCATCACGGCGTTTTTTAGCTTCTATATTCCAAAGATTTTGTGTGTTTTCATCAATATCAGATTCTAGACTTTCAATGAGTTTTTCTACTAACAATACTCTGGTAGCATTGGGTAAGGATAAGGCTTCTTGAATCAATTCTTCGACTGATAGCATAGTGATTTCTTCCGGTAAAAGGTAGCAGTTATCTGATGCCACGACCAAAATGAGACTTAATATTAGGATACAGCTATCATGTCACCACTGGCTGTAATAACCGTGAATTTAAATTAACTTGTCACGAATGCCTTCAGATTTTCCTTTTTTGGCGTTTTACCTAAAATTTTATTAAAAAAGTTAAAAACCATAGTGTAGGGACAAGTAGTGTCTCAGTGATGAATTTATAATATTTCAGTATGTTTTACATTACTGATGAGTAGGAGTAATTCATAAATAATTGATAATCTTGGTTAGCAGGGTAATTCATAGTTTTATATCCTGTTTTCATCCTTTAATCATGGATATCCTGATTCTGACATTTATTTCTCCAACAATGGGAAAAAATGCCCCACGGGTCCCTGTCCTTTCCCAATATCCAAAGAATAAGAAAGCGCAGTTGTTACATAATTTTTCCATGCTTGTACCGCTGTCCACAAATCTTTACCCAAAGCTAAATTAGCAGTAATAGCAGCTGATAAAGAACAGCCAGTACCATGTGTATTTTTGGTTTCTATTTGTTGCGTCGTCAAAGTTTCTAACCTTTCCCCATCAAACCACATATCCACCCCGCGCAAACTTCCAGACATTCCCCCACCCTTAACCAAAACAGCCTTAATTCCTAATTTCTTAAATATGATTTCTGCGGCTGTTTGCATATCTTCCAAAGACGTAATTTCTACCCCGCTTAAAATTTGTGCTTCATAACGATTTGGTGTAATTATCGCCGCTTTAGGAATCAGTTCATTACACAAAGTTTGCACAGCATCATCATCTATTAATTGCGCCCCTGTCCGTGATACCATTACTGGGTCAACAACTAAATTATCAATTTTTAAAGCTGCTACTTCCTGCGCTACAGCGGAGATAATTTCCTGATTTAGCAACATTCCCGTTTTGGCAGCTTGGACACCAATATCTTCAACTACTGCGCGAATTTGGGCAATTACAGCCTCTTTCGGCATGGCATCAACCCGCTTCACACCGACAGTATTTTGGGCTGTAACGCAAGTAATAGCACTAGTTCCGTGAACACAGTGAAATGCAAAAGTTCGTAAATCTGTTTGCATACCTGCACCCCCACCACTATCAGAACCAGCAATAGTTAAAGCTACAGGTATTGGTTTTGCGTTGGGTTTGATCATGGGAAAATAGGTGACAGGTGACAGGTGACAGGTGACAGGTGACAGTGAAGAAGATAGGGAGATGGAGAGATGGGGAGATGGGGAGAAATATCTTCTTTTTGTTCTTCTGACTCCTGACTCCTGACTCCTTCTTCTAATTGACAGCTGATTTTATTGCTTCCTCTTGTCCAACTAAAGATAAATATGGTTCTTGTAAATAGCTATTAGCTGCTGTCATTGCTAATTTGGAACTGACTTTGTTAATGAGTTCAGGAAATTCATGGTCAAATTCAATTCCTAAACCTAAGATTTCATACCAACCATATATTTGCGCTATTTGTCCGTTAGTTTGTTTACCTAAAGCATACTGTCCCAAAATTTTATTCTTGGCTGTTTGCAGTTCATCAGCTGATAGTTCATTACGACATAATAGTTCTACTTCTTGACGTAATCCTTCCAAGGCAATGCTGGTATTTTCCGGTGCAGTTCCCATGTAAACTATAAATGAGGCAGGATATAGGCGAGTAGAGTAAATAGCAGAGACTTCGTAAGCTAAACCTCTTTTTTCTCGTAATTCTACAAACAGGCGGCTAGAAAGACCATTTCCCAAGTATGTAGACAATAATTTCAAGGCTGCGTATCCAGGGGCGCTGACTGATGGACCCATATAACCCAGCATAACAATTGATTGCTGTGTATTTAAGGGTTTGAGGCAAGATTGGGGTGTAACAGAAATCGCAGGTAAATCTAGTATAGGACGTGGTTGGGCTGGTTGCTGCCAATCACCAAAAACTTCTCCTACTAAGTCTAAAGCCGCTTCTGGTGTAATGCGTCCGGCAATACTAATAACGATGTTATCTGGACGAAAATGGGTTTGGTGAAATTCTACTAAGTCTGCACGAGTGATGCTGCTAAGAGTTGTTTCCGTACCTAACACCGACATTGCATAAGGGTGTTCCTGGTACATGGCCTGTCGCATTTGTTCAAAAGCCAGGTTAAAAGGCTGTTCTTTTTGGGAACGAATATCCTGTAGTGCTAACCGCTTTTCCAGTTCTACTTGGGTTTCGGGAAATGTAGGCGATCGCAACAACAACCCAGACAATGCTAAAATCTCTGTAAAATCAGCACTCACTGTTTTCAAAGACAGCAAGAAATAATCAGTACCCGTATCTGCACTTAAACTTGCTCCTACCGATTCTACCTTTTCTGCAATTTCTAAACTCGATAAACCATCGCAACCCTTTGTCATCACTGCTGATAACAAATGTGCTAAACCGGCTTTTTCCCGGTGTTCATAACAACTACCAGCACGCACGAAAATCCGCCCTGCAATAATATCCGCAGTTTGATTTTCCACCACTAATAAAACAATGCCATTGGGTAATACAGTGCGGTGGATAGATGAGTTAGAAGTGTGTGTATTCTGCATTCTTAATCAAAAGGTGACAGGTGACAGTGAACAGGAGAAAGAAGGCAAGAGGCAAAAGGTAAGAGGCAAAAGGCAAGAGTTTTTAATTTTTAATTTTTAGTTTTTAATTTTTAATTTTCTTCCCCCTACACCCCAAACCTTACACCCCACACCCTATGACTAATAGGGTTTGAGAATAGTAACTGCGTAATTTTGCGGTGAGAGATAGTCTTGTGCTAATTTTTGCAGTTCTTGAGCATCAAAGGATTGAATTTGCTGAGGATAAGCAATGGCTAATTCAGCTTTGGCAATGGTATTGTAGTAACCATAAAGAGATGCTAATTGATTTGGTGTTTCCGTCGCAAAGGCATATTCATTACATAATGACCTACAAATGCGGTTAAATTCTTGCTCACTAATACCTGTAGTTTGTAAATTATGCAAATGCTCCTGAATTAAAGACTCTACTCGCTCCAAATATTCTGGTTCTAACCAAGCAGTAATTGTCAATAAACTCGACTCTCTTTGTAGAGAAAAATTACTACAAATTGCTTGTACAAGTTGTTTTTCTTCCCGCAAATCTTGCACTAAGCGAGAAGTCCGTCCTTGTGCTAATAATACCGATAGGAAATCTAAAGCATTTGCCTCCCGCAGTTGTTCTACTCCTGGTACTATCCATGCCATCATTAACCGTGCTTGCTCTAGCCTGGGTAAAATCAACTCTTGACGGCAAATACCTGTAATCACTGGTGCTGCTATTTTATTAGATACAGGATAATGAGTGCGATCGCTAAAATCTGTAAAGCTGTTATTTACCAGTTCCCAAGCAGATTCTTGACCTACTCCCCCAGCAATTACCACTGTCATATTTTCTGGTTGATAGTGGTAACGATGAAAACTCCGCATCGCTTCTGGTGAATTCTGCATTAATTCTGGCTCAGTACCCAAGACAGAACGTCCATAAGGATGGTTCTGATAGACGTTTTTCAGCAGAGATTCATATCCTATCCAATCCGGATCATCAGCACAAGAGCGAATTTCTTCCATTACCACATCCCTTTCCCGGATAAACTCATCTTCGGGAATTGCTGCATTCAGCAAAAGTTCGCTCAAATTGGGTAAAGTATCCGCTAAATAAGGGGTAGCTGTAGTCAGAGAGTAATGAGCGTAATCATGGCTTGTTGCTGCATTGCTGACACCACCCATTTTTTCAATGTTATAATCAAATTCCCCAGGAGGCAAAGTGGCTGTACCTTTAAAAATCATGTGTTCTAAAAAGTGCGCCATTCCGAACAAAGGTTCTGGCTCCAAGGTCGCCCCAGCACGAACCCAAACATCTGCCACCACTACAGGGGTAGCGGGTATCTCCTGATGAATAAATGTCAAACCATTGTCTAGGTGAAAAACCGAGGCTGGAAACACTGTGTTAATGGGGTATTTGGTCAATTTTTTTGTATCTTCAACTACAATTTAACCTAATTTGCTGATCTTAACTCTGAATTTTCCTTAAATTAGCATCAAACTATACAGATTTCAGTCTTTTAAAGTTTCAAAGCAACCAGGGTGTAGGGTGTGGGGTGTAGGGTGTAGGGGGAAGAAAATTAAAAATTAAAAATTAAAAATTAAAAATTAGAAACTCTTGCCTTTTGCCTCTTGCCTTTTGCCTTCTTTTTCCTGTCACCTGTTCCCTGTCACCTATCACCTTATAACTGATAAAGCTCCCAAGCTGAACTCAACCTGGGAGCAAAAATTTTTAAGTTCACCACAACGCCGTCTTACCTAAGTTTATGACCTGGTTAAACCAGGTGGGAACGGTAGTTTCTCGTTTAAAGTTTCCGGGTACAAGCCCGGTCTACTGCCACAAGAACTGATTTGCTCCCTTTTCTTTAAAGACATAGATCAAAAAACTTGAGGGCAGTCACCAACGTCGCAGTGCAACTAACTCATTATAACTATCAACAACCATTTGTGTAGTGGCGGATGGAAAAAATTTTGGGAATAGGGAATAGGGAATAGGAGTTCAGGAGTATGGCTTACGCCACGCTTCGCACTTCAGGAGTTCAGTAGTTCAGGAGTATGGCTTACGCCACGCTTCGCACTTCAGGAGTTCAGTAGTTCAGAAGAATAAGAAGAATTTATTTCTCCCCTGCTCCCCTGCCTCCCCTGCTTCTTCTTCCTGTCACCTGTCACCTGTCACCTGTCACCTGTCACCTGTCACCTGTCACCTGTCACCTGTCACCTGTCACCTGTCACCTGTCACCTGTCACCTGTCACCTGTCACCTGTCACCTCAGCGGGATACCAGATAGATTCTATGGTCTGGATGATAGACTCTATTCCGTCTCGGTTTTGCTGTTCTAATAAAACGGTGATATGTCCGAGTTTTCGTCCGGGACGAGATTCTGTTTTTCCGTACCAGTGCAGGTAAGCGTGAGGAATGTCTGTTAGTTTCTGTCTTTGCTGTGAATAATCGCTGCGTGAGTTTTCATACCCTAGTAGGTTAACCATCACTGCACCAGCACAATGCAAGGCGGTATTGGTCAAAGATAAACCACAAACGGCTCTCAGATGTTGTTCAAATTGCGAAGTTTGACAAGCATCTAGGGAAAAATGCCCAGAGTTATGAGTTCGTGGTGCTATTTCGTTTATCAGGATTTTACCTTCAGCGGTAATAAATAGCTCAATGCCAAAAATGCCTACTACTTGCAGACTGTTTAATATTGTATGCGCGATCGCCTTAATTTCTGCTGCTTGTTCGGGTGTAATATCCGCTGGTGCAATTACTCGCCGACAAACTTGTTGTTCTTGTTGGGTTTCGACAACTGGATATGTAACAATTTCCCCATTCACAGAACGCGCTGCAATTATAGCTAATTCTCTGGTAAAAGGTACAAATTCTTCTACTAATAAATGTGTATTACTTTGATTTACTACTGTTGATAAAGTAGCTAAATCATGGATTATAAAAGTTCCCTGTCCATCATAACCATGCCGTCTGGCTTTGAGAACAATAGGAAAACCTAAATATTCTATTTTCGATTCAATATCTGCTGACTTTTCCAGAGCGAAAAACTGGGGAACTGGTAAACCTAAATCCTGTAAATAGCAACGTTGATGATATTTATCTAATAAAGGGGCTAAAGCTGCTAATCTGGGACGAAAACAAACACCTTGTTTCTCTAACAAAGATAAAGCATCTAAATTAACAAATTCGTTTTCAAAGGTGATGACATCGCATTTTTTAGCTAAAATCTCCGTTGCTTTTGCATCATCAACTGCCGCAAAAACAGTATCTTCAGCAATAGATACAGCAGGATCATTTTGACTAGGAGTTTGTACGATTAATTCCACTCCTAATTTTTTGGATGCATCCCCCATCATCCAAGCCAGTTGGCCACCACCAATTATACCAATACGCTTTATCGACATCCTAAAGACTCACGAGTTGCTACACCAGTTCGAGAATTTATACCACTGGCTTTTTGACATAGCTCTTTAATTTGCGCTCGATCTAAAGTTGCATCACTAAAGTCTGCACCTTCAATGTTGACATCAGTAAAGATGGAACGCAACAAAAGAGCTTCTAACAAAATGGCATCACTTAAATCAGCCCCCTTTAATTTTACTTCATTAACCATTGCATTGGTTAAATCTGCTCCATGTAAATTTGCTTGTGTCATCACTGAAGCACTCAACACCGCTCCCCGCAAGTCAGCACCTGTAAAATCAGCCATTTCTAAGTTGGCGTTGGAAAACTCCGCAGCTTGCAAACTTTGTCCAGAAAAATCGTGTCTTCCTAACTCTGCATTACTAAATGATAGGGGATGAGTCCAGTCTGCCAATGCTGGAGATGCCATACACCATATTATCACTGTTAACAGCAAAGCTAACCCTTGTCGCCAATACATAATTTATTAACCAATTGTAATGTTTCTTTTCTTTCAGTTTACACGATGATTCTGGGACTTATCTTGACTTTGCTTAATTTCTTGTAATACAATTCTACCTTCCTCTACAAAACTTCTCAGTTCTTCTATCGAAAGATTGATAAATTCATTATTCCTTCAGATATTAGCGATTGCTCACTCTTTAATTTACATTTATTGATATTCATCATTTCAAGTAAAGTTTATTGTATTTTTTGGCTAACCATCACTCTGTCCTGTTATTCTTCTAATTAAGGACAGCAATATAAACTGCTGAACTCAATTTGTTGATGATTTCAGGATTATGGAATTAGCGTTAATCTTATAAGCATTTGTTAGCTGGTCAGGAATCTCTGATAAATCTATATTCATTCACTACTCAAACTAAAAACTGCAATTGGTATCCTTATGATGAATCATTACTCTATTGAATGGATCGAGGCTTGGTGCATGGAAAATGGCTGGACAGATTTATTTGTAGAACGCCGTGGTAACTATTGGGCATTTCCTCCAGGAGGAGTAATGCCAGAACCAATTCCGGTTCATGTTTTGAGAGTAATTAAAGAACAGAATGGATTAACTAATCAGGAATTATTCTGGTCAATGACGGCTGTAGTTATTACCATTTTATCTGTTATTTATACCTTTGTTTTCAAGTGTCCGATGCCTTTAGTTTTTGCTTTTGCGTTTAATGCAGTGACAGTGGCACAGCTTGAACCGGAAGATGCTTAGATTCTTGATTTTAACCTTAGTTCAAAACTTCTCTTGTATACATTTTAGATCCCCGACTTCTTTGATAGGTAGGGGATTTAAACAAATTTTATTGTCAATTAATCTTACTCCTGACCCATTCTCTAAATTCTTTGATTAAATCTAAATAATCCGTATCTTCAACCTGCGATAGAAAGTTAGATATTTCTGTCAAAGGTAAATTAGGAAAAGCTAAACTTTCATCCACAACTATATATTTACCATCTTCCAAAATATTGATAGTAAAGACTTTACCATCATATCGCCAAATTTCTGGTACACCAATTTCTGCATAAACTGCAAAACGATCTTTGGAACTGCTAGTAATATCAATCTCTACAACTAAATCAGGTGGTGGATCTTGTTGTAAATTGATTCTAGTTTTACCTTGAATAAACTTGACATTTTTGATGTAGAAACATTCGTCTGGTTCTGCACCAGATAGTTCTGGAAGCTTGAAAGTAGTAGAACCAAGTGGATCAATATTTAATTCTAACTCTTCCGCTAAAGTTTCGACAAATCGACCTACAACTTTTTTGTAACGTTCATGTTCAGGTGAAGGAACCATAATTTCTAAATTACCCCGATAATAAGTTAAACGTAGACGACGACTGGTGCTAAGTTCGTTGAGTAAACTTTCATAAGTGTGCCAACTAATACCTGATAAATGAACAATTTCTTCCGGTTGAATCAGAGTTTGGCTAGTCATGGTGTAATAGACTGTAGAATATTTTCATTATAAACTCACAAAAATATCCCCGACTTCTTGAATAATTCGGGGTTCTGATCAAACTTGTTGCAGATAATAATCAAATCTTTCCTGCAATTTTTCAATCGTTAAATTTTGAGTCCAATATTCTATTAAAGCATGACCAAAAGCCCAAGCATTATGATCTGGTTTACCTGAATTATCTAACAACAAAGGCCAGAGAGATAGTAAATCAAAATTGCGGGATTTATCACGATCCGTATTTAACAATGGAAATAAATCATAAGCCATTTGCAATTTACCAATAACTATGGGTAATTGTTCCACAGGAATTTTTTCTGCTAAAAGATAAGCAAGGGTTGGTGAACCTGTTGATAAGGTAGAAATAAATTGCAAAACTGGACTTTTCAACAGTGTGGTAAGTCCTTGAGTTGTTGCCATTTGAAAGATATAATGATCTATTATTTTCGCAGATTCGGTAATGCGGGTTTCTAGGTTGCGTAAAAAGCGCGTGAGACGTAATTTTTTAACTGGATCTATTGCTGATAATAATCCTAAAGATAATGCTTCTATATTCCAAGCATTGCGACCACTTTTTACGTCAGTTGTAACGATAGGTAAAACTAAATTAGCAAATTCTCCTAACAATTGATTTCTGTATTCTGTCGCTTCTCGAATAGAAATCTCTTTAGGTTTATTTCCCGTTTCCCAATTATAAGGAGGTTGCCATTCACGAATTGGACGTAATTTATCTACTTGGGTAACAATGGTAATAATTGGTAAATCTTCGATTTCTGCTTTGATATCTTGGAGAAAATCTACATCCATTTGTAAAGCGGGATCAAGTGCGGGAGTTACTAATAATAATAAATCTGCTTTTGTGGCATAATCAATGATTAAATCTCGCAAATCATCGCGTTTTACTTGTTCATAACCAGGAGTATCACAAAGATTGAGAATTTCTCCTGTTTCTGTTTGCCAATGATAGGTTTTAATTGCATCTGTGCTAGGTAAAACATCAACCGCAGCAAGTTCACTTTGAAAAAGTGTATTTATTAAACTACTTTTACCGGCACTTGTACGTCCGACAATGAGAATATTAACTGGCTTTTGTTCTACCTGTTCTAGTGGTTCTGCTTGGGTGAAAATATCGCGTAGGGTTTGGGTTTTTGGTTGAGGTAATTCGGGGGTAGGTAATTCAATTTTAGTCCCTGCGTATAGTGCAACTGCTTGTTTGCATAAGTTTCTCAAAGCACCTTCTCTTAATACTTGACTCAAATTTATTAGTAATTCTTGAGAAGCACGGTTATTCACACCTTCACTAGCTTTTTTAGCTACAGCAGCCACAGGATTTAAGAACCATTGCGCTAAGTTCCAAACTCGTAAAAATTTGCGAGCAGATGGTTCTAATTTGCGGTAAACTTCATAAGCTTGATAAGCTTGTCCGACGGTAACTTGATTGAGGACAGGTGATAATTTCTGCATTAATTTATCCATGTCATCGACTGTACCGCGAATTAATCCATAGACTTGGGGAATATAAATATTTAACAGTGGATATTTTACTTCTGGGTTATAAATTTGGGCGATCGCAATTACTAAATCTTGACATCTTTTCCAGAAAGTTTGCAAATCTTCCCAAATTGGCGGATCATTTTGTGAATCAGTTAGAACTTGTTGTAATGCTGTTTCTATTTGTTGGCTTTTGTCTTTTTCTGTGGACAAATTGATATTATTGTCACTGCTAGATTCTAATTCTTCTCGCACTTGTGCAAAAACAGCCTCGATTTGATTAACTGCGGGTTTAGTCCAGCGTACCAACAACAAACGCCAACCAACAAAAATAACAGTAAAAATAGCCCAAATCCAACTTAATCCCCAAGCGTGAATTTGCGTTCCTGCACAGATGAGGAGGAAAGTAATAATTATCGCTATTGGTGAGATGAGAATTAGCCATTGCCATATTTTTAAACGCACCATATTTTGATACCTGTGTTTGTGGTGTTTTGTATATTTCTATTTTGAAGCTAACACTTGTGTAATAGTTGGTTTTATGTAACAAAGTGTAATTATTTGGTGGTAATAGTCCGCAGTAGCTGTAAGTTAATATAACGAGTTGTACTGAAAGTAGAGATTTTTGAGGAATTACGATAGGATTTATGTGAAGAAATCACAAAAAATTGCGTCTTGTAGCTTAAATTATGCTTTTAGATTTTACAGTAGAAAACTACCGTTCAATTAAAGAACCTGTTACCCTAAGTGCTGTTGCTCAAAAACCCAGTCGTCGTAAAACAAAGGAAAGCAGCAACCGCAAAGGGATAAAATCAGATCATGAAATTGCACCTGGGTATTATGTAGAAGGTTGGGATATAGAAGTTTTACCTGTTCTGGCAATTTTTGGTGCTAACGCATCAGGTAAAAGTAATGTGATTCAAGCTTTAGATTATTTATTAATGATGATGACCTATGGTATACAGGAAACTGTAAAACACCAGAGAATTTTTAAATATGCAAAACTAGATCCTTTTAAATTAGATAGTATTTCTGCTAAACAACCTACAAAGTTTGAATTAAGAACTCTATTTGATAATAATATTTATACTTATACATTAGAAATCAATCAAAATCGTGTCATTTCCGAAAAATTGGATTATGCTTTAAATACGACTAAAAGAACTCGGCGTTTATTTAATCGTCAATGGAATGACAATACAAATAAATTTATCTGGAAAACAGGTGATGATTTTGCTGGTCCACATAATCAACTTCAGGACAAAATTAAAGAGAATGAGTTATATATTAATATATTGTCTAAACTAGAAGTTAATACTATCAAACCTTTAATTGATTGGTTAGAATTTAGATGGATTGGAATTCATCTTGGTAGTGAGGAGATGGAAGTTACTATTATCAAATCAATGCAACATATGAATGCGTCCAAATTTCAGGAAAAAATAGCTCCACAAGTCTTTAAAATTATAAAAAAATTTGATACCGGACTTTCAAAAATTGAAATAAACAAGACATCTGAAGAAGATTTTGACTACAATATATATGCCTTCCATAATACCATTGAAGGTCATGAAATTCAGTGGCTTTTAGAGGAAGAATCTTTGGGTACACAACGTCTATTTAGCTTGGCATTTCGGATAGTGATAACTTTGATATCAGGAAGCTTAACAATTGTTGATGAACTAGGTACAAATATTCATCCAAATATCGTAAAATATATTATTAAAATTTTCCAAAACCCCAAAACTAATCCTAAAAATGCTCAACTAATTTTCACCAGCCATGATAACACTTTACAAAGAAATAACTTACTCAGACGGGATCAAATATGGTTTACCCAAAAACGTCCTGACCATAGTACAGAATTATATCCTTTAACAGATTTCCATGTCAGAAATGACTTAGCAATAGATAAAGCTTATTTAGATGGACGCTTTGGAGCAGTTCCATTTTTACCATCGGATGAAGAAATGATATTACAGGGTGATGAGGAATGGCCAGAAAGTTAGAACGTCGTCAACCAAGTAGAAAAATTACTCAAAAAATCCTCATCGCTTGTGAAGGAAGTAAAACCGAACCGATTTATTTTAACAGCATTCGCAATGATTTACGTTCACCAACTTTAGAAATTATTGTGTTACCTCATCAAAAGAAAACTGACCCAGGTAATATCATTGAAAGACTTATTGAAGAAAGACAACAGATGAAAAATGAGAAAAGATGGACTACAAATGATGCTGCTTGGGCTGTTTTTGATGGAGATGAACATATTGAAAGAAGTAAGGAAAATTGGCAAAAAGCCATTAATAGAGCTAATAGTCAAAAAATCAATTTAGCAATTACAAATCCTTGTTTTGAACTTTGGTATTTAATTCATTTTCAAGACCATTTATCGCAAATAAATCGAGATAAATTAATAAACTTACTCAATAAACATATCCCAGAATATGATAAATCAATGTCTCTCTATCCAAACCCATTAAAACCACGTATTTCTCAAGCTATTCAATGTGCTGATAAAATTGCCAAGCAAATAGAACTTAATGATTTAGATAAATATTCAAATCCTTGTTGTAGTGATTTACCTAAGCTAATTAGTAATATATTAGGTTTAAAGGAAAGTAATAACAATCCTTAAATTATGTAGATCTTAAATGCCTCAATAATAAAATTATTTTTAATAATTAATGGTTGAATTCAGTAAATTATTCATGGTTAAACTTATAATTAAGGCTGACCTGTGTTGTATACTTGTTACAGCCACTTAACCAAAAAGCCTAACATTATTAATGGCAAAATCAACCATGAGCAAAACACCAGCAATACTGTGGATATTATCAGTTATCAGCTACATAGAAATTGATAACTGATAACTGATAACTGGTTACTGATTTAACACAGCCTCAATTTCTGATAGCTGAACAGGCCCAGAGAAATTCTTGCTAGTCATGATAAAAGAAGGTGTACCAGAAAGACCCAATTTATAAGCAAGTTGCAGGTCTTTTTGAATGGCTTTATTAGCCAAATCTAGATCACGTTTAAATTTAGCTAAATCCAAATTCAGCTTTTTAGCAGTATCTAAATATAAAGTTTCCCCCAATTGATTTTGATTGGTAAATAAAGCATCATGGTATTCCCAGAATTTACCTTGTTGATATGCAGCCCAAGATGCTTTAGCTGCTGGTAATGCTTGGTCATGAATTTGAACTAATGGGAAATGTTTATAAACTAAGGTAAATTGATTCGGATATTTTGCTAATAAGTTTTTGAGAGTTTTATGTGCTTCGGCACAATAGGGACATTCAAAGTCAGAAAACTCGATTAAAACTGTTTTTAATTGAGTCGAACCAGTAGTAGGAGAATCAGCAATTACAGCTTTGGGATTAGTTTTGAACTCCTGTAAAAATGCCTGTCTTACTTGCTGTATTTTCTGTTGTTGTTCTTCTTGGTATGCTTGAACAGTTTCGATAATTACTTCGGGATTTTTGCGAATAATTTGTAATACTTGTTGTTCTAGTTTTGGGTCAATTTTTGTATCAGCTTGTGCAGGGAATGACCAGCAAAGAGTCAAACATAGTAAGCTGGTAATTGCCCAGATACCCAGGTTTTGAAAAATTTTGAGCATGAGAACATACTAGAAAAATCAATACTATCTTATACCAATTCCAAATTCAAAATTAAGAAAATATAATTTTCTTTTTGAGTATTATAGAAGATGCCATTTACTTAATAAGCAATAGCCATAGTTATACAATTTTTGATTTTGGATTAGAGAAGTTCTATTACCATCATTTTCCAAATAGGTACTAGTAATTAAAATTACTCGATTATTTGCAATCTTTTGTAATATAGTCAAAAAGCTATTTATTGGATTGGAAACCCTAATGATTATTATATTCAGTATTGATTAAACTTGTTTAAGCTGGATATATAGCAAAAGCTAAGGTAGTTAGAACAACAACAGATGATAAAACCTAGACAGTAAAAGCCTTTTAACTGGAGTCACCTGTCACCTCTTACCTGCTATACTCGGAAAAGATTAGCACAATGAGAAGAATTATCAAAAGCTTGCTTTTTTGATTCAATTACGTTACAATTGATACAAATTATCGAAATTCAATCAGCATCAGACTTCTAGTATGTTAGTGGTTGATTAACTTTGAGTAACAAAACCAAAAAATAAACCCCTAATTCCTATCTGCCTTCCGATTGATTCCTGAAGTAAGTTAAATGCTCTAACATTTACCTTACTAGTTACATTTCCTCATTTTTCTCCTTGTCATAGCTTTAAAAGCTATATTTTTTTAGAACCTTATTGAGAATAATTGGCAATATAATGCAGATCCTAGATACCATCCAAGATTGTCACCAGATAATCCGCGCCGAGGAAGCCCTACCTTTTAGGAATCGGGTCATCTTACAGTATGCATTTAGCTACACAGACAAAGGCTTTTAGTCAAGATATGGATAATTTATACAAAAGTTTACAAAGTAGCTTTGTTTCTACCAATATGATTAGCTGTATCTGTTATAGAAACACTTTGTATAGATAGATTTAGTTTTGGAAATACCGGATTTATTAACCGGAAAGACTAGAAAAAACCAGAAACTTATAAAAGTGGCATCTGCTTTTAGTTGTTAGATTTAGTAACACTAAAACTAGTAGCTAGAAATACAATTTTAGTTTTTCATTACCTTTGTCTATAAAATCAATTCTTGAGTCAACTTATATGAATACTTTTTTCTGCTCTGACTATTCTCGGCAAATAGGAGAAGATATTATTGGCAGTGCGACAAACTACCAAACTTATGTTTTAGTGGAATGTCCTCAACCTTGGATGTCAGAAGCATTTCAATCTAAATGGGTAGCTGATAACTTACGGTTGTTAGTGGAAGAAGTTCAACGGAGTAAATTACCCATTCGGTTTCTATTAATTGCTAATGATGAATCACATAAAGTAGAACAAACAACTTTGTTGATTTATCAAAAACAAGCAGGTTTAAGTCATGGTTACTACAAACAAGAATTTAAGCTACCAAATATTGAACAAGTAGCGGGAGTTGTGCGTAAATGGTTATCCGGTGGTAGTCCTGATTATCAAATAGAAACCAGTATCACTAGAGATATTTTAGTTTGTACACATGGTAGCCATGATCAGTGTTGCGCGAGATATGGCAACCCTTTTTATTTTTATGCTAAAAATACTATTTCTGATTTGCAATTAAATCATGTAAGAATTTGGAAATCAAGCCATTTTGGAGGACATCGGTTTGCACCAACAGCTATAGATTTACCGGAAGCAAGATATTATGGCGTGCTGGATCAAGATTCCTTCAAATCAATTTTGACTCGTACTGGTGATATTCAATTTTTGAATAAAGTCTATCGTGGCTGGGGACTTTTACCATCTGCACTACAAATTTTGGAAAGAGAAATAATTTTCCGTCAAGGATGGGATTGGTTTAATTACAAAGTAGCAGGTAAAATTTTAGAGCAAAGTTTAGATAATAATACAATGTTAGCAGAGCTAACTTTTGAACAACCTTCTGGTTCTCTCTACACTTACCAGGCTAAACTTGTGAAAGATGCAGTTAAAACTCAAGTATTAAAGAGTTCTTGTCATGCTACACAAGAGTCATTAGTGGTTAAATATGCTGTAGCTAATCTGTGGTTAGTTGAAAGAAAGGTGGCTAGTACCGCAGGACGAAGTTGAAAATTTAAAATTAAGAATTCGGGTGACGAATTACACGATGTTTTTGCAAATCTTCTAAATTACAAACTTCCAAAGCCCTAGCATGGGTCGCTTCTAAAACTACTGAAGGCGCAACACCAGCTTCTAGGGCTTCTTGCCATCTGGCTGCACATAAACACCAACAATCTCCAGGTTTTAGGCCAGGAAAGTTAAAATAAGGTGCAGGTGTACTCAAATCATTTCCTTGGGATTTTGTATATGCTAAAAATTCGGCTGTGACTTGAGCGCAAACAACGTGCATCCCAAAATCTTGCCCACCTGTGTTACAAAAACCGTCGCGGTAATATCCAGTCATGGGAGATGTGCAACACAGTTCTAGTTTTGTGCCAAGTACGTTTTTAGCTTCTGTCATTTTTTTATTTGTATAATTTTATAGATGGCAGTAGAGATAATTTTGTATCATGATATCATATATCGTAACTGTATTCAACACTAATTATAGTTTTTGTGTGATGAAATTAGGTAAAATTAAAAAATGAAAAAGCCAAATATTATAATCAGAAAAGCAACCATAGATGATCATCAAGGGGTGATAAAGTACGCTATCAAATTAGTTCATCAACATCAAAATTTCAATCCTTTCAGGTTTGTTGAATTTGAAAATCACGAACAACAGCTTTTTGATTTTTTTGCCGAGGAGATTGTAAATCCAAAAGCAGTTGTGTTAGTTGTGGAAGTAGAAAATGAAATTATTGGTTACTCATTTATCAGATTAGAAGAAAGAAGTTTGGTTGATATTGCACCAGCAGCAGCATGGCTTCATGACATTTACATTGATGAATCTGCGCGGGGAATGGGAGCAGGAAAATTGCTGTTAGATGCTTCCATAGATGCAGCAAAAAAGTTAGGTTCACAGGTATTGATGCTGCAAGTGGCTGCACAAAATGAATTTGCGAAGAAGTTATTTGAAGCTAATGGATTTAAGGTTGCAACCTACGAGATGATGATGATTTTAAATGAAGGGTGAAAACTTCTATGATTATTGTTCTTCTTCATTAACCAAAAAATCAGGATCGATAATTTGGTTAATACTATAGGGATTTTCAATAGGAAAAGTTGTATCAGGTAAATTAGTTTCCTGAATTGCTAAATCTACACCATCTTGATAAGCTAAAACAATTGCTGCCGATAAATAGGATTTAAGACTGGGATTTTCTTCCAGATGTTCTTTAATACGACGACGTTGTTCTCTAATTGTGGCTTTCCAACTATTACTGCGTTTATCGCTTTGATACTGCCATTTTAATAGATGTCCAATCAAAATACCCAATCTGTTTCTTAATTCTTGCTTTTCTCGCTTACCCAAAGATTCAATTTCCTCTATTAAATTTACAATATCAAGTTGATTTAGTTGACCTTGCTTTAATAATTTTGCTTGTTCCAAAGTCCAAGCATAAAAATCTGTTTCATACAGTTTTGATGTCATCGTCGTTGTCTCCCATTTTACAATTTACAAAGCGAACTGGGATTTTATATCAATAATCTATCGCAATTTAGTCGCTTATATAGAAATTCCCATTCAAGTAAGAGATAGTAATAATTAAACGCCGATGGACGCAGATCAACGCAGATAATTTTGTAATTTATTAGACTAGGAAATGTTATTGAGTAATGCTCACGTGTGAACTATTATTTTATTATTTTATCATATTGCTCCTTTAATGCTCCTAATTATGATTCATAAAATTTATATTGTCAAAATCAGGATTTACTGGATTTGAATATTAACAAGATTGAGTATTAATAAATAATTCCTGAATCCTGTAAATCCTTTAATCCTGGTAATCCTGATTCAGACAATCTTAAAATTACCCTCTACCAAACACTGTTGTCAGAGAACGAGCTATATTTTGCGGTTGCATCGCATCCATCGCTGCGGTTGGTTCGTAACCACAATGAACCATACAATCAGCACATTTAGGATTACCACTAGCGCGTCCGTACTTACTCCAATCAGTCTCATCCAACAACTGTTTGAAACTTGTATAGTATCCTTCATTCAACAAATAACAAGGTTTTTGCCAACCTAAAACACTATAACTAGGACTACCCCAAGGAGTACATTCATAGTCTTTCTCTCCAATGAGAAAATCTAAAAATAACGGGTTGTGATTAAAGTTCCAGTTTTTCTTTCCAGAGGTGTAAGGTGCAAGAATTTCTCTAAATAAAGCGCGGGTTTGTTCTCTTTGTAGAAAATGATCCTGATCTGGAGCCCATTCATAACTGTAACCAGGAGAAATCATCATTCCATCAACTTTTAGAGTATCGAGAAAATCAAAAAACTCCTGCATTTCTTTGACATCACAACCTTCAAAAATAGTCGAGTTAGTAGTGACACGAAAACCTTTAGCTTTAGCAGCGCGAATTGCTTGAACAGCAACATCAAAAACGCCTTTTCTGTCCACACATTTATCATGCCATTCCCGCATTCCATCTAAATGAACGCTGAAACTTAGATAGGGAGAAGGTTGAAATTTATGGAGACTCTTTTCTAACAACAAACCATTGGTACACAAGTAAACATATTTCTTGCGTTCCACTAAACCTTTAACAATTTCATCAATTTGCGGATGTAATAGTGGTTCTCCCCCAGGAATAGAAACCACAGGTGCGCCACATTCTTCCACAGCTGCAAAACACTGTTCTGGAGTGAGATTCTGTTTGAGAATTTCTGTAGGATGTTGGATTTTTCCACAACCAGAACAAGCTAAGTTACATCTAAATAGAGGTTCTAACATTAATACCAGAGGGAAGCGTTTACGTCCTAACAGACGCTGCGTAACTAAATACTTCCCGATATCCATAGCTTGTTGTAGATTAATTGCCATTTAACTATTCTCCTCTTTTGATAACACCACTTAATTTGGTAATGGGTAATGGATAATTGGTAATTGGTACAAACTATCAACTATCAACTATCAACTGTTCACATAACCATTGGACACAAACCAATCAACAGCATCCTTAAGTGCTACCTTCAGAGAAGACTGAGGTAGACTAAGTTCGCGGATGGCCTTGGAAGCATCATAATACATTGGTTGCTGTGCCATGCGAACACCATCTATGGGAACTGTGGGGGTTTTCCCTAAAGGTGCAAGAATTTTCTCTTCTATCCAAGCGACACTTAATGGTAAAAAAGCCGGAACCGATACTTGCGGTGCTGGTAAACTTGTGATGTCAGATAGTATTTCTAGCAGTTGTTTGAGACTGAGATTTTGATTTCCCAAAATATAGCGATCGCCTGTTTTTCCTTTTTCCAAAGCCAGCAAATGTCCCTTAGCGACATCTCGCACATCAATAAAATTTAAACCTGTATCCACATAAGCCGGCATTTGTCGTCGCAAAAACCGCAGAATAATATCCCCGGTGGGTGTGGGTTTAATATCCATAGACCCAATGGGACTGCTAGGATTAACTATCACAATATCCTGTCCTTGTTTTGCAGCGGCGATCGCTACTTGTTCAGCTAGGAATTTAGACTTTTTATAGTCTCCCACCAACTTCTCTACAGAACTCTGATAAGTTTCATCAACCACCTTTCCACGTTTTCCGACTCCAATAGCTGCAACTGAACTGGTATAAACTGTGCGTTCAATTCCCGCTTTTTGGGCTGCTGCTAACAAATTGCGCGTTCCTTCCACATTATGACGATAGAGTAATTCCCTGTCTTTTTGCCAAAGAGAATAATGGGCAGCAACATGAAATAGGTAGTTGCAACCCTGCATCTGCTTCCAGATATGCGTGTCATTTAAATCACCCTTGACAATATCTATCTCTAAATTCCGCAGATTTCCCAGGTTGCTACTCGGACGCACCAAAGCTGTAACTTTGTATCCTGACTCCAACAGCGATCGCACTACATGAGAACCGACAAAACCTGTACCACCAGTCACAAAAGCCCGCATTCACTCACCTCACACTGATCAAGATTTTATTATCTGGTAATTTTTAGGCGATCGCAGCCGAATGTATATTTTTTTGAGAATATAAATATGAAATAACAGCTAAATATAACATTGTATGCCTCATCAATTACCCCATAGCATTCCCACTCCCCCCTGGTGGCAACTTATCAACTGGATTAAAGATCCCATTGGATTCCAGGAAAAATGTCGTCAACAATATGGAGACATTTTCATCATGCATATAAGTGGCGTTGGTGATTTTGTAATGATTGGTAATCCCCAAGCCATACAAGAAATTTTCAGCCAAGATTCTCAATTTGATATTGGACGTGCTAATCAACTGGCAGAACCGCTCCTAGGCAAAAATTCTATCATGTTAATGGATGGTTCTCACCATCGCCGAGAGCGAAAATTATTAATGCCGCCTTTTCATGGAGAAAAGCTACAAACTTACGCCCAAAAAATCTGCTTAATTACCAAACAAATCGCTAGTCAATGGCAAATTGATCAACCTTTTGTAGCGCGATCTATCATGCAGAAAATTAGTCTAGAAGTCATTTTACAAATTGTCTTTGGATTAAGTGAAGGAGAACGTTATCAACAACTCAAACCTCTACTTACTTCTTGGATAGATCTGACCGACTCCCCCTTGCGTTCCAGTATGCTATTTTTGAAATTTTTACAAAAAGATTGGGGAACTTGGACACCTTGGGGGCAGATGAAAAGCAAAAAACAAAAAGTTGATCAACTACTCCAAGCAGAAATAGAAGAAAAAAGAACTAAGAACAATAAACAACAAAGTGATCTTCTCAGCTTAATGATGGCAGCAAAAGATGAAAATGGCCAAGCAATGACTGATGAAGAATTAAAAGATGAATTGCTGACACTTTTATTTGCTGGACATGAAACCACTGCCACAACACTAGCCTGGGCTTTCTATCAAATTCACCAAAACTCAGATGTCCTCAACAAATTGCTGCAAGAAATCAACAGTTTAGGAGAAAATCCTGAACCAATGAAAATTGCCCAACTTCCCTACTTAACCGCAGTTTGTAACGAAACTCTGCGAATGTATCCAGTCTTACCGACTATTTTCCCACGTATTACCAAATCATCTATGAATATTGCCGGATACCAGTTTGAACCGGAAACAATCTTAACACCAAGTATCTACCTTTTACATTATCAGGAAGACTTATATCCTCACCCCCACCAATTTAACCCCGAACGCTTTCTAGAACGACAGTATTCCCCTTCAGAATATATTCCCTTTGGAGGTGGCAGTCGGCGTTGTTTAGGATATGCCCTAGCTTTGTTAGAAATAAAATTAGTTCTAGCAACAGTTTTATCCAATTATCAACTAGCCTTAGTGGACAATAAACCTATTAAACTACAAAGACGTGGGTTTGCCCTTGCTCCTCAAGGTGGAGTCAAAATGATGATGACTGGAAAACGATAAACACACACTTACAGCAGCTATCAGCTATCAGCGGTCAGCGGTCAGCTTTCAAATACTTATCAGGCAAGACTTTTGGATTGAGTTTTGTACCTCATTTACTCCAAATCTGCTGTATTTTATTTAGGGGTTACGGAAAAAAGTTAATTAGTTCGGTGCGTCAAAAAGTTAATTTAAAATTAGATGATGAATTAAAAAATTTGACGCACCCTACAAGTTGCTATTTTGTCACCTTCTTTCTAGGAAACCAATCATCTAAAATTGCATAGAGTACAGGAACAACAAACAAACTGAGGATAGTAGAACTGACCAAACCACCGGCGATGGCCACAGCCATAGGCGATCGCAACTCAGAACCAGCACCCAAACCCAAAGCGATGGGAACCATCCCCAAAATAGTGGATGCCGTAGTCATCATAATCGGTCTAAATCTGACAAATCCAGTTTCTAAAATTGCTTTTGTACGTTCAATTCCTGCATCCCGTAATTGATTGATATAATCCACAATCAAAATCGCATTTTTGTTAGCGATACCAATCAAAAACACAAAACCAATCAAAGAAATCATCCCAAAATCGCTTTTGGTAATCAGTAAAGCCAACAAAGCGCCCACCAAAGCCAAAGGTAGAGAAATACCAATCACAATTGGATCTACCAAACTTTTAAACAGCCAAATTAACACACCAATAATACACAAAGCTGATAAAGCCAGAGTGCTGCCAAAACTGCCAAATACCTCACTTTGACGAGCAGAATCACCGCCCAAATTCAAAGAAACACTAGCTGGCATCACCGCTTTAGCTTCCGCCACCACCTGATCAGTTGCATCACCCAAAGTTAAATTTCCACCCAGGTTAGCACTGATATAAGCCACCCTTTGATTATTCAACCTGTCAATTTGAAACACATTACCTTGTTGATTAGCTTCACCTGTCACAGTCACATCGGCAAAACCTGGTAATTTTTCAACTCGTTCTTTAATTTGCTTTGCTGTTTTATTTAAATCATCTAGGTTATCCCCTTGCAAAGCCAACTGTAAAGGTTTCTGCCCACCAGTGTCCACAAATTGAATATCTTCTACACTTGTAGTTACACCCGGTAGATTAGGTAAATCAGAGCGCAGTTGATCTTGCAGTGCTGATGTAGAAATTTGACGTTCTTTTTTCAGCTTGACATACAACGTCCCCTTATTCGGCTCACCTTCACGAGAACCCACAGTAGTAAACACAGTTTCCACTGCGGGGGACTTTCTCACTACTGCTTCCAGTTTCTTAGCAACATCCAAAGAATCATTTAAAGGATTAGGAAAAGGAATTGGAGATGATAAAGCAGCTAAAGCAGCGGCCGAAGAGGAATTTATTTGTCCTCTTATGTTCGTTCCTCCTTGTCCCGGTAGCCTTCCTGGTTCTGGTGGTTGTCCTTGTCCTGCTTGCGCCAATTGTCGAGGATCAGGAACACTAGACAAGGGAGAGGTATAGACAATATTAAACTCGCCTCGGTCAAGTTTGGGAATAAAGCCTTTGGGAATCAGGGGAATCAGGGCTACACCACCGACTAAACTGAGAACGGCTAAACCAACAACTAGCCAACGGTGGTTTAAAGACCAGGCGAGCAAGTTGCAGTAAATTTGGTCAAATCGCACTCCAATCTTACTTTCTCTTGGAAGAGACTTAGATTTTGAGGGTTTGAGCCAATAAATTGCTAGTACAGGGGATAAAGTCCGCGCCACTAATAAGGATGTGAGCATAGCCGCAGAAACAGTGATGCCAAAGGGTTTGAAGAATTGGCCAACCACACCACCCATCAAACCAATAGGCAGAAATACCGCAACTGCTGTAAAAGTGGCAGCGGTGACTGTTAAGCCAATCTCATTAGTAGCTATCAAGGCTGCTTGGCGCGGAGTTTCCCCATCTTCCACGTGCCGCATGATGTTTTCTACATCAACAATGGCATCATCGACAATAGAACCAATGACTAAAGCTAAGGCTAAAAGGGTGATGGTTTCTAAGTTAAAGCCATAAATCGCCATAACGATAAATGTCCCTAACAAAGAAATGGGAATGGCTAAAGCAGAAATTAGAGTAGCTTGCCAGTTCCACAAAAACGGAAATATCACCACCACAGATAAAATAATGGCTTCGATCAGTGCATCTATGGTGGATTTGGTGGCGTTGCGGATATATTCGGCTTGGGTAGCAGCCAGGGTGAGGGTGACATCTTTGAGATTAGTCCTCAGTTTCTGGACTTCTTTTTCTACCCGACTCACCACCTCTAAAGTGTTAGCATCACCTTTTTTGATGACTTGAAATGCTAGGGCATCTTTGCTGTTAAATCTGATTAATGTTCCTGCTGCTGGTAGTCCAGCGGTTGGTGTAGGTGGAGGGGCGCTGTTACCATCTCCTAGTAGGGAGACTTTGAGAACTCCTGGTAGATTTGCGATCGCTGGCACAATTTTATCTTTTGCCAGTTGCTGTAAATCATTTAAATTAACAGATTTACTCTCAATCGCATAGCTAACAGCTGCTGACTCATTCAAGTTCAGCGGAATTATTTTATAATTTGCCCCTGTGGGTAATTTCAACTGTTTAACTATATTTTCGGTGTTGCTAGTCGATGTTTCTAAATTCGTGCCAACGGCAAATGACAAGCTAACGGCAGTTTGACCAGGATATGTTGAAGAACGAATATCGTCTAGTCCTGCCAGTGATTTTAAGCTTTCTTCTATTGGTTTGGTGAGTTTGTTCTCTGTATCCAGGGCTGATGTTAAAGGCGCTTGGGCATTTACCACCACTACCGGAAAGGTAATATCTGGAAATAAAGCATATTTGAGGGAACTGAAGGCTAACACCCCAGCTACCGTCACACCTATCCAAAAACATACCGTCAACCACGAAAAGTCAATCGCCAATTTGGAAATATTGAACCGTTCGCGTGCGGATTTTGTGCTATTAGTCTGTACCATCTTGGAAATTAAATTATCCTGTGCCTGACACAATCATTTAGTTATGCTACATTGTTATAGCGACTTTTTAACTTTTGTATAAATAACTGCTTTACTTACTTTTTCTCCTGTGTACAATCCTTCTCTGTTATAAAAAGTTTCCGAAATCTTTTTCACTGGACTATTAACTATTTTACTTTCATTAATAATTGATATTACACCTGACACTTTCAATACCTGATGAAAAAATCGAAAGCTTGGAGCAATTTTTGTTCAAATATATCAATTGATTGATTTTGTTGTGGCTCTAAATACTGAAGCACATTATGCACTAGCAATAAATCATATTTTTCCAGGTGATTAACAGCATTGACATCATCTAAAGATAATAAATCTAAATTATTAAATTTTACTTGTTGTTTCAACAAGTTAGAAAAAACTAACACGCCTGGCGCAACTTCTAAAAAATAATGCTCTAAGAATTGTCGATCTAAATACCGCATGAGGACTTCCTGCGGGTACATGATATTACTTGTTAGTTTTTCAAAAACAATGTTTGGTTTATTAAAAACATCAATTTCAATAATTTTATCAACAGTTTCTGGCAAGAATTTGCTTTTGGTTAATTGCTGATTGACTAATTTTAAAACGGTAATTAATTCTTGTCCATAGGAAGTACCAATAATGCCTATACAGATTTTTTGAAGCTGCTGAGACTCTCTATATATATGAAAATTATCTTGAATTTGTTTGACTAATTTATCTCCAATAATGTGAGCATAAACTTCAGGATAGCGATTCAATATTGAATATTCAGATCCACCTATTTCACGCAAAAATTTATCTCTATGTAGAGCTAAAATAAATGGATGGTCAAAATCTGATCGCTCAATCAAATTGTTAAGCTCCAACCATACGGCTGTATCAGAAGAAAATGAAAAATTTTGACTGATTAAGACTAAATGCTGTTCTATCTCTTGATGAAAATTTAAAAAAATTAAATCAACGAATTCATCAATAGTCAGTCCAATCGCACCTAATTCAATAAATTTAAAGAAAATATTCTTTTTTTCTGTCCAAGTAAGTGGTAATGGATTGAGGTTTGATATATGAGAGTTCTGCATAACAGCTTATTAAAGTAATTCTCGAAGTTAAATTATTCAATGAGTGAAAGCAAAGATGAGCATTAGATTCTTCTTTCCCTACTTACTTGACAATTGAGTATTGAGTGTTTTTTGTTTCTAAGTACATAATGGGTTGCATTTATTATAACCCAAGTTGTTATTGACCCAGTTGTGGGTGGTATAGCAGGAGGCAGGAGGTAAAGCCTTGTTATATCTAGGTTTCAAGGATTAATAATGTCCTAATTATCCTGGCTACAACTATAATTGGTGATTGGTCATTGGTAAAATTTACCTCTGTTCCCTATTGTGAAATTAAAAATCCCCTGCTTGTTAAGCATGGGGACTGTTTTTGATAACCTTAAATCAAAATTAGATTAAGCAGCAAAATTTGCAGCCGCAAATTCCCAGTTAGCAAGGTTATCCAAGAAATTCTTAATGAATGCTGGACGAGCATTTCTGTAGTCGATGTAATAGGCGTGTTCCCAAACGTCTAAAGTGAGAATTGCCTTTTTACCATGCGCTAAAGGGTTTTCTGCGTTTGGTGTCTTGATGACTTTGAGTGTACCACCATCATCAATTAACCAAGCCCAACCACTACCAAACTGAGTTGCAGCAGCAGCAGAAAATTCTTCTTTGAATTTGTCAAAGCTACCAAAATCTTGGTTAATCTTGTCAGCCAGTACGCCTGTGGGTGCGCCACCACCAGCGGGTTTCAAAGAGTTCCAAAAGAAGGTGTGATTCCAAACTTGAGCCGCGTTGTTGAAGATACCAGCTTTAGAGGAGTCTTTGAAGGAAATTTGAATTACTTCTTCGAGGGACTTATCAGCAAGTTCTGTACCATCGGTGAGTTTGTTGAGGTTATCTACATAAGCTTTGTGATGCTTACCATAGTGATACTCAAAGGTTTCACCTTTCATGCCATAAGGTTCTAGAGCATTAAAGTCGAAGGGTAGGGGAAGCTGTGTAAATGCCATGTTTTTAAATCCTCTCTTTACTGTTTTCCTGCTTTCAGCTGTTGCCGAAACTCAGGAAATTACAGGTTTTGTATTTTGGTAGTTTTATATCCTTAATTATGGAACATAAAACTTAACATAGTTATTTTACTACCAAAATGAACAACCTCAATGCAAAATCTATAGTCGGTGACTCTTGACAGGTGATAGAGTTAAAAGGCTTTTAGTGTCTACGTTTTATTATCTGTTGATGTCCTAACCACCTTAGCTGTTGCTAAGTACCCAAGCAAAACTAATTGCAGATATTGATTGAAAACAAAAATGTCTGTATTCCTTACCTGTTACCTCATCCTCACAGATATGATAGGTAATCTTAATTGATATGATGGGGATTGATCTATAGTTGCTGATGGTTATAAATTTTGTAATCTATCTTTAGTTAGATGAAGGATTATTCAAACTCTCTATAATCTTGTATACAACACCCATTTATGTGCTATTGAATATTGCTAATTTTCAAAATATAACGTCCGGTTGAAAATTTATAGCAGGGAGCAGGAATCAACTCAAAAGGATTTCAGGTGTATGGCTTAAGCCAATTTGTGCTATCAGTGGTTCAGGAGAATAATAATCAGAATTAATTCCTCTGCTTCCCTACACCTTGCCCCTTGCACCCTGCTTCCTGCTTATTCAAATTTTAGACCTACAAGCAATTGCTACAATTACAACTGAGATACACTCTTTTGGTAATAATTAACAATTTGCATTGCTACTTCACTAGGGGTAAGTCCATCGGTTTCAACTTCAACCGCATCTGCTGCTTTTTGCAAGGGAGAAATTTTGCGAGTGCTATCTTTGTAGTCGCGTTCTGCAATATCCCGTTCGAGTTGTTCTAAACTAACTTCAGGCTGACCTTGTTTTGTAAAGTCCTGCTGACGACGACGCGCACGTTCGCTGACAGAGGCAGTTAAAAAGATTTTAACTTCGGCATCTGGGAAAACATGAGTACCAATATCTCTGCCTTCAGCTACCAAACCACCGCGTTGACCCCAACTTTGCTGTTGTTTGACTAGGGCTTTGCGGACTGCACCTTGAGCAGCGATCGCAGATACCTGTGATGTTACCTCAATGGTGCGAATTTCTTGAGTGACATCATTACCATCAATCCATACTCGCACCGGAGTTTCCAGATTTTGGCTAGGAGTCAATTCAATTTTACACTGGTTAGCTAATTCTGCGATCGCACATTCATCATGAATAGCAATACCTTTTTGTAGCACTAGCCAGGTGATAGCCCGATACATAGCCCCTGTATCCAAATACACCAAGCCTAATTGGGTAGCCACTTGGCGAGCGACTGTAGATTTACCAGCACCAGCTGGCCCATCAATGGCGATAATAGGTTGGCGCTGGCGTAGCCCGTCGTAGACATCGCGCAAGATGGTATTATCAATCAATCGTGTAGAACCAAGACGAGCTGCGATCGCCACCATCCCTTCCTCCTCAACTTTTGTTAGAAACATCAATGTATTCGGTTCAACCAATTCAATATATTCAACATAGATAGTGCTGACCTTTGCTATTTCTTCCCACACCAATGCTATCAGCTGACTACTGTTGCGAACGCCAGCACGAAACGCCGCTTCAGCTTGTTGCAAGCCTTTATATAACACTGTTGCCTGCTCTTTTTCTGTTGCAGTCAAATATTGATTACGAGAACTCAAAGCCAAGCCAGACGCTTCCCGCACCGTTGGACAAGCAACAATTTCTACTGGCAAATTTAAATCAGCCACCAGACGTTTAATAATTGCCAGTTGTTGGCCATCTTTTTGACCAAAGTAGGCTCGGTCAGGCTGTACCAAATTGAAAAGCTTGGTGACAATCGTCGCCACACCTTGAAAATGACCAGGCCGATAACTACCACACAAGCTACTTATCATACCAGATGGAGGGATTACTTGTGTAACTTGAGTTTCTTGTATATTCTTCTGAGGAATTCCCATTTCTTCCGGAGTAGGTGCAAAAATCGCGTCAACTCCAGCTTGTTCACATAATAGCCGGTCTTGCTCTAAAGTCCGGGGATAGCGTTGATAATCCTCCTTGGGACCAAATTGCAGGGGATTGACAAAAATACTCACAATCACCGTAGAATTTTCTTGTCTAGCGCGGTGAATCAAGCTGAGATGACCTTGATGCAGCCCTCCCATAGTTGGGACTAAACCAATTTCTGTCGGATACCAAGTAGTCTGATCATCAAATAATAACTCGTCAGAAAGCCTAAGATTGCTGTCCCAACGACGTTGATTTAAATAACAGCGTAAAGCTGCAACTGTTGTAAACAGGCGCACAAAATACCCCTAGTTCTTCTCTATCCTCTCCCCCGTTAGTTTATATCTGATAGCGCAGCTTGGCGCAAGCCATAATTGGGGTCTGGGATGAATGAACCAGGGGTATGGAAGTGAAAGCAGAGGGTGTAAGGTGTAGGGTGTAGGGTGTAGGGTGTGGGGGTGTAGGGTGT